>NZ_OY762267.1:300500-601000 GCF_963665245.1 uncultured Paludibaculum sp. | reverse complement strand
TCTTGATGAGGGCGAGTCCGCCCAGTTCGCCCGCGATGAACAGACCGGGGACGCTGGTTTCGTACTCTGGCGTGATGTAGGGCATGTCGGCGCCCATGGCTGGTGCCGCCATCACCATCGTGATGGCGCCCACGGGACAGGCGTCGGCACACAGCCCATGGCCGATGCACTTGTAGCCGTTGACGATGACGGCCTTGCCGCCCAACATGGCTAGAACGTCGCCTTCGGGGCAGACCGAGGTGCACGATTGGCAGCCAATGCAATAGGTGGTGTCGATGTGGGGGTGCTGCGCCTTGGGTCCCTCGGAGTAGAGTTGGCCGCGCCGGAGTGCGTCGTGCGCCGCCCGGGCCCGGCGTTTCTGGCGCGTCACATAGACTATCAGCGGAATCAAAACGACGATCAGCGTGACGGCGTAGGTGATGAATGATTCGGACATTTCACTACAGGGATGCCGGTCTTCTGCCGGGGCGAGTTCTTCCAGTATACCGACGGCGCCTCACGGCCTTGGTTTCCGCAAACTGACCGGAAGACGCTGATGGGCCTGGGATGCACGTAGGCGTCCAGGCCCATCCATTTGCCGGATTCGACTGAAAGAGACGGCTAGGGCCGCCACCCTCCGCCCAGGGCGTTGTACAACTGCACAACTGCCACCCGCTCATTGAGGTGCGCCTGGGCCAGTTCGATCTCGGCGTCGAAGAGATCGGTCTGGCTGGTGAGCACTTCCAGATAGCTGCTGGCGCCGCCCTTGTAGCGGATGTCGGCCAGTTTGGCCGCCTCGCTGGCGGAATTGGTCAAGGACGATTGGCGCTCACGATACTCGCGGTTCTTCTGAACGGCGACCAGCGAATCCGAGACCTCCCGGAAGGCCTGCTGGACCGATTGACGGTAGGTGAGCACCATCTCCTCCTTCTGCGCTTCGCTCAGCTTCACGCCCGAGCGGATGCGGCCGAAGTCGAAGATGGGTGCGGTCATGTTGGCTCCGACGTTGTAGACCTTGGAGTCGAACAAGCCGGTCATCGAATAGGCCTGCCAGCCGGCGGAGCCGGTGAGGGAGATCTGGGGGAAGTACATGGACTTGGCCACGCCCACCTGCGCGTTAGCAGCGACCAGACGCATCTCCGCCTGGCGGATATCCGGCCGGCGTTCCAGCAGCGACGATGGCAGCCCTTCGGGTACGGTGGGTGTGATCTGCACTTCCAGCAGAGGCTGCCCGCGTGGGACCGAGCCGGGGTTGCTGCCGAGCAGAACGCTGATGAGGTTCTCCTGCTGGGCGATGCGTTTCTCCAGATCGGGCACGCGGCGGGCGGCCATCTCCACGAGTTTCTCGGCCTGGCGCACGTCGAGCATGGAGGTGGCTCCGTTATGCTCCAGTGTTTGTGTGAGCTTCAGCGACTCCTGCCGGGCGCCGAGCGTGCGTTTGGCGATATCGAGTTCGAGATCGAGCTCACGCAGTTGGAAGTAGGCGGAAGCCAGGTTGGCGACCAGGGTGGAGATGACGGCCTTGCGGCCCCAGTCGCTGGCCGCGAGGGTAGCGCGGGCGGCCTCGTTCGCCTTGCGGTAGCGGCCCCAGAAGTCGAGCTGCCAGACGGACGAGAGCCCGAGTTGGCTCATGTTCGACTCAAAGCCCGGGAAGAAGGGTGTGCTCGCACTCTTCTGCCTGGAGGCCGAACCGGTCGCACTGATGTTGGGGAACTGCTCGGCGCGGGCCCCGCCGGCTTGCGCCTGCGCCTGGTCGACCCGGGCGGCGGCGATGCGCACGTCGAGATTCTGAGCCAGCGCGGTGCGGATCAGAGTCTGGAGTTGAGGGTCCTGGAAGAGCGTGAACCACTGGGCGTCGCCCAGCGATTCCGCTGTGGCGGTGTCCGTAGTGGCGCCGCGATATGCGTTGGGCACCGGAACGTCGGGCCGTTTGTATTTCGGGCCGATGCCGCCGGCCATGGTCAGGCCGGCTGTGGTGATGGCGGCGAGAATGAGGACGTGGTACCTCATGCTGGTTCTCCTTCGCCTTCCAGTTGGACGGGGGGCTTGGCCTTACCGAACTTGGCGGCGATGTTCTCCACCACCACATAGGTGACGGGGATGAGGAAGATGGCAATGGTGGTGGCGGCGAGCATGCCGCCGATGACCACCGTGCCGAGAATGCGGCGCGAGATGGCTCCGGAGCCGGAGGCGAACCAGAGCGGGACGCAGCCCAGGATGAAGGCGAAGGCCGTCATCAGAATGGGGCGCAGGCGGAGGCGCGCGGCGATGATGGCCGCCTCAGTGGCGGAGCGGCCTTTCGAGTACTCGGCGCGGGCGAATTCCACGATCAGAATCGCGTTCTTGGCCGAGATGCCGATGAGCATGACCAGGCCGATCTGGGCGTAGACGTTGTTCTCAAAGCCGCGCAGCCAGAGCGAGAGGTATGCGCCCAGCACGGCCACCGGCGTCACGAGCAGGACGCTGAACGGCAGCGACCAGCTTTCATACTGTGCCGCGAGGATGAGGAACACGAAGAAGATCGACATGCCGTAGATGGCCGCCGGGGAGATGCCCTCGGACGCCTTCTTTTCCTGATAGGACATGCCTGTGTAGTCGAAGGCCATGTTGGAAGGCATGGTCTGCGCGAAGACCTCTTCCAGTGCTGCCATGGCCTGGCCCGAACTGTAGCCGGGCGCGGCGCCGCCGAAGATCTGCGTGGCGCGGTATTCGTTGTAGCGGAAGTTGAATTCCGGCCCGGCGCGATGTTCCATGGTGGTCACGGCGCTGAGCGGCACCATCGTTTGTGCCGAGTTGCGCACGTAGAACTGGCCGATGTCTTCGGGCTTGGTGCGGTAGTCGCCTTCGGCAGCCAGGTAGACCTGCCACTGGCGTCCGAAGCGGTTGAAGTAGTTCACGAGATAGCCGCCGAGGAACGTCTGCATCGTGTTGTAGACGTCGTTGATGGCGACACCCTGGCGCGCGGTCTTCTGCCGGTCGACATTGGCATAGAGCTGCGGCACGCTGGGCAGGAAGGTGGAGTTGATGCCCACGAGTTCCTTGCGCTTGGAGGCGGCGCCGACGAACTTGAAGACGTTCTTGGCGAAGTCTTCGGGGCTGCCGCCGGAGCGGTCTTCCAGCACGAAGGTGAAGCCACCGGAGTTGCCGACGCCGGGAATGGCGGGCGGTGTGATGGGGAAGGCAAAGGCATCGGGCACCTGGGAGATGGCCCCGGCCAGATTGGCCTGGATGACTTCGAACTGTTCGTTAGCGGCTTTGCGTTCGCTCCAATCCTTCAGCGTCACCCAGAAGATGCCGTTGTAGGTGTTCTGAATGCCGCTGAGCAGATCGAAGCCGACAACGGAGAACACGCTGGCGACGCCGGGGATCTTCATGACCCGCTGTTCGATCTTGCGGGCCGCATCGTCTGTGCGTTCGAGCGAAGCGGCGTCGGGCAGGCGCATGGCGACCAGCAGGTAGCCCTGATCCTCATTGGGCAGGAACGAGCTGGGCAGGCGTCCGCCGATGCCCACGCCGAGGATTGTGACTACGACGAGGAAGCCGAGGCTGAGCGCCGACTTGCGGACCATCGACGTGCTGATGCTGATGTAGCGGTCCGTGCCGGTCTTGAAGACACGGTTGAACCAGTCAAAGAAGCGGGCCAGGGGGCCGCGTGAGGGCTCTTTGTGCCGGAGCAACAGGGCGCAAAGCGCCGGGCTGAGCGAGAGAGCGTTGAAGGCCGAGATGATCACCGAGATGGCGATGGTCACGGCGAACTGCTGGTAGAGACGGCCGGTGATGCCGGGGATGAAGGCCGTGGGGATGAACACGGCAGCCAGGATCAGCGCGATGGCGATGACGGGTCCCGAGACTTCCTCCATGGCTTTGAGGGAGGCGTCGCGGGGCGACATGCCCTCTTCGATGTGATGTTCGACGGCCTCGACTACGACGATGGCGTCGTCGACCACGAGTCCGATGGCGAGCACGAGTCCGAACAGCGACAGCGTGTTCACCGAAAAGCCCAGCAGCGGGAAGAGCATGAACGTGCCGACCAGCGAAACGGGCACAGCCAGCAGGGGGATGAGGGTGGCGCGCCAGCCCTGCAGGAAGAGGTAGACGACGAGCACGACCAGCGCCAGCGCTTCAAGCAGCGTGATGGCGATTTCCTTCATGCCCTCCGTGACCACCTTGGTGGTGTCGAGGGTCATGTCGAGAGCGAGGTCTTTGGGGAAGCGCTTCTCGAGCTCGTGCAGATGGGTAGTGACGTTCTTGGCGGTCTCGACGGCATTGGAGCCGGGCAACTGATAGATGGCCATGCCGGCGGTGGCACGGCCGTTGAAGCGGCTGATGATGTCGTAGGTCTGGGCGCCCATCTCGATGCGGGCGACGTCCTTTAGCCGCAGCGTGGAGCCGTCGGGGTTCGAGCGGACGATGATGCCGCCGAACTCCTCGGGCGTATTGAAGCGGCCCTGCGCCATGACGGTGTAGGTGAACTCCTGGCCCTTCGGGGCCGGGCGGCCGCCGAGCTTACCGGCCGGGTTCACGCGGTTCTGGCCCTGGATCGCGGCGAGGATGTCGGACACCGTGACGTTCAGCTTGGCGAGTTGATCGGGCTTGATCCAGATACGCATGGCGTACTGGCCGCCGCCGAAGGTCTGTACGCGGGCCACGCCCTTGACGCGCGTCAGTTCGTCGACGAGGTTGATGTAGGCGTAGTTCGAGAGGAAGATGTCGTCGTAGGTGTTCTTGGGCGAGTAGAGGCTGACGAACATCAGGGGCGACGCCAGCGACTTCTGCACCGTGAGTCCGGTGGTGTTCACTTCCACGGGCAATTGGGAAGCGGCCTGCGAGGTGCGGAGCTGCGTCAGCACCTGGTCGATGTTGGGATCCGTCTTGATGTCGAAGTTGACGGTGATGGTCGACGTTCCGTTGTTGGCGGAGGTCGAGCTCATGTACTCCATGTTGTCGACGCCGCTGATCTGTTGTTCCAGTGGAGTGGTGACCGACTGTTCCAGCGTCTGGGCGTCGGCGCCGGGGTAGATGGCGGTGATGTTGATTTCCGGCGGGACGATTTCAGGGAACTGCCCGGTGGGCAGGCTGAACAAGGCCACAGTGCCGATGACCACCATGAGGATGGAGATCACCATGGCCACGATGGGCCGGCCGATGAAGAATTTTGCCATGCTTTAGTGGCTCCCACCGGCTGGGCTGGCGGCGGGCTGCGGTACGACGGTGCCGCCGTCCATGGCCTTCGCCAGGCCTTCGACAATCACGCTTTCTCCGGCGCGCAGGCCGCTCTCGATGACGTAGCGGGAGCCGACCGTCGGGCCGAGCGTGACCTGGCGGATCTGGACCTTGTTGCCAGCCAGCACGACCGCGACCTGGTGCTTGCCCTGCAGCTCAGTGACGGCGCGCTGCGGCACAAGCAAGGCGCTCTTGTGGGTACCCGTAAGGGCGTGGATGCGGCCGAACTGGCCGGGGCGCAGCACGTTGCCCGGGTTCGGGAACGACGCGGCGACGCGGATGGTGCCGGTCTGGGAATCCACCTGGCGGTCAGTGAACGTGACCTTGCCCTTATGCGCATAGGTAGTGCCGTTGGACAGCACGAGTTCCAGCGCCGGTACCTGATTCGGGGAGAGGAGGCCGGCTGGATCGCCCGGCTTGCGGCCCACTGCGACATTCAGGTACTCCTGCTCGCTGATGGGAAAGTAGACGCGGATGGGGTCCACTTGAGACACGGTGGTGAGCGTGGTGTCGGTCTTCACCAGGTTGCCGATCTGGGTTTGCGCCACGCCAGCGATGCCGTCGATGAGCGAGTGGACCTGGGTGAAGCCCAGATTGAGCTGAGCCTGGGACAAAGACGCCTTGGCTGCCTGCACCGCGGCCTGCGCGGTCTTGACGGCCGCCTGGCTAGTGGTGGCGTTCGCCTTGCTGGCACGCAGCGCGGCGTCGGCCGCGGCCTGTGCCTGGATTTCGGTATCAAGCTGGCTCTGAGCAATAGCCCTCGCCTGCGCGAGAGGTGTATCCCGCTGGACATCGAGCTCGGCCTTCCTCAACTGGGCCGCCGCTTGGGCGATCTGGCTCTGTGACTGCTCCACTTGGCTCTGGGCTTGGACCACCTGGCTTTCGGCCTGCGCGAGCTGCGCGGCGGCTTGATCTACCTGTGCCTGGAACGGCCGCGGGTCGATTTCGAATAGGACCTGGCCCTTGCGGACAAATGCGCCTTCCTGATAAAGCTGACGGACGAGATAGCCCATCACTTGGGGTTGGATGATCGCGTTGACGCTGCCGTCAATGGTAGCCACCCATTCGCTATTTACCTGGACGTCTTCTTGCGTGACCGGTGTGACGTCGACCGCAGGCGGCGGCATGGTGGGGGTGCCGCCCGCGGCTTCCGCGCCGCAGCCGGACAAGAGTAGAGTGAGGGACAGCGAGGTTACTGCGGCCGCCGCGAGGCGGAGTATTCTTCGATTCATTATTATTTTCTCTTCAGTTTGTCGACGGGGCCTGGAGGCACTGGGCCTCGGCGGTCTGGGTTAGCTGGAGGAGCCTCTCCACAATGGCGTCATAATTTGTAGCTTTTGGCATGCCCCAAAGAGCGGAAAACATCAGGCCATCCCCGGCATAGCGTACGATGGCAGCCAGGATCGGGTCGATGCCGTCATTCTCAAGTCGCTTTCGCCAAGCGTCGCAATGTTGCTGCGCCACGGCGAGAGAAGCAGGAATCGTCCGCGATTCCGAAAGAAATGCGATACATACCTTGGATGCATGCTCATCCGGTTCGAGATTCGCGCGAAGAAATGCCCGCGTATACGCGCCTGGTCCCGACGGGTCTTCCTGCCGGCGGCGCTCCACATCCTGTTCAAACTGATTGAGTTGGTGCTGGAGGATGCCGAGAATCAGTTCCTCCTTGCCAGAGAAGTGGTGCAGGAGACCGCCTTTACTGACAGATGCGGCTGCGGCAACTTCCTCGAGCGTCATACCCCGGACGCCTTTCTTAATCAGAATCAGTTCAGCGGCCGCAAGTATAGCGGCCTTGGTACGTTCGGGTTGGCGCATCGGTAGGAGGTCTTTAAGGCGGGTGAAGGTGACTTCACTCTTAACGTACCGTCCGGACGGTCGGTATGTCAACGGGAAACCATCCAAAAATGTGTAACATCTGGTGAAGGCCGACTGGGCTGGGCTCTCAGGGCCCCCGGCCTGTCACTTCAGCCCAGCGGTTCTAGGGCTTAGGGTGCTCGCGGACCGGTGGGGCGGAGTGGCGACTGCGGGCTCTGGAGACACCCCAACCCATCACCAACATCGTTAGCAGCGTGGTCAGGGCGGACACAATGCCCCCAAGGCGAAACCACGTGGACCGATAGGTGACCACTACCTCGTTTGTTCCTGCCGGAACGAAAACGCCAGTCAGTGCCAAGTCCATGGGAGCCAACTGCGCCGGTTGCCCCGATATGGTGGCTGACCAACCGGGGAAGTAGGGAACAGCAAGGCGGAGCCACGTGGGCGAGGCGGCCGTGTAACGGATCCGGTAGCTGTCGTCCCCATAGGCTGTGACTTCGGCCAGCGCGGCCGCGTCCTGATTCAGACCAACGGAAGGAGCTTCCACCAGCGCCTGCTCGGAGGGAGAGATCTGCGCCAATCTTCTGCGGGCTTCGCCGGCGGATGCGACTGTGGTCACTGAGCGTGGTACGGAGACGCGCGGTAGTGTCGGAGAGAACGTTGCGATGGCGCCAGTCGTGCTGTCGATCCTGTGCGTGACTGCTAGTCCGTCGAGCAGACGCGGATTCCCGGCAGTGGCGGAGCGGTAGTCGGCATACCGAGCCAATTCCAAGGGGTTGTAGCCATAGGTGACTTCTGTTCGCGTGTTCAACGCGGAATTCATTGGGCCGAAGGAATTTGTGTCGTGCTCATACCAGATGCGGTGCCGGGGCGTCCTTCTGATCGGCGCAAAAGCGCGATCGAACCCGTCGGCTGCGCGACCATACAGATTGTCGAAGGACGACCTGGCATAGGCGAGTACGTTCTGGCTACTGTTCCAGTACCAGAGGTCGGCAAACGCGATGACAAGAAGGGCGGGGATCAGCCACTGTTTGTTCCACCGCTGGGCCACGCTCACTGCTCCCGCTGAGGCCAGCAGCGTCAGGCCAAGTGCGACGACAAACCAGATATGGACCGGTGACTGCACCGAGCGGAATCCGGGCAGTTGCCCAACCACCAGATAGAGTCCGCCAACCGGACCGAGAGCATACCACAGGGCCGGAATCAGCAATGTGAGTGCAACCCACCGGATCCTGCCGCGCACCAGGCCGGCGAGCGCCAATGATGGCGCCAGCAGCCCCTGATAGAAGTAGAACTGGGTGATGTCGCCGGGTCCCTTGTAAGTGCCGGTCACCGCGCCGTAGAAGTCCGGGACGACAAGCGTGAGCAGAGACCCCGGTGTGAGCGTTGCGCTGGTCTGCCTGCTGAAATCGGCTCTGGCTCGAATGGAGTTTGCTGTCAACTCGAGGCCGGGCAAGATAAGAACTAAGGATGCCAACATGGCACCCAAGCCAGTGATAGCCAAGACGGCGGGGCCGCGTCTGCGCCATGCCGGTTCGTCGGCGGACATCATGACTCCGGCGAACAGGGCCAAGCCTGTGAAGGCGTAGAGCGCCGACTGAAAGTGTCCCGTCACAACCATCATGCCGCCGGTCAATATGGTCGCAGGGCCAAAGATCCGCCAATCGGAAAGAACGGCACGATGAAACAACCAGAGCAGCCAAGGGAAGATGGACGCCGTCTGAAAGATGCCAATGTGTGAGCTGTGACCGGCGAAGAATCCCGAGAATCCATACAGCACGCCGGCAAGAAGGGCTGCTGGACGACTGGTGGTCAACTCGCGCGCCAGCAGGAAAGCGCCCAGGCATGCCAGCAACGCGTGCAGCGCTAGCTCCCACTCGATGGCCCGCGGCGTGATCCCGGCGAGGAAGAACGGCCAATTCAGCGGGTACCACGCGCCGGTTTGTGGGTCAGCCAGGAAGGGCATGCCCGAAAAAGTATAAGGAGTCCAGAAAGGCAACTTGCCGGTGAGCAAGTTGTCGGCAAAGTACTTCTGAGCGGAGTAATGGACATCGACGGCATCCCACTGGATGCTGGCCGAGGAGCTAAAGAGGGGGACGGCATAGAACATCAGCACCAGCGCGAAGTAAAGCACCGGTGCTGCCCACCATGCTTCCATCCATGAGACGCCCGACTGGGCGACTTTGGAGTCGATGGCGCGGCGCTTGTTGGAAGCCTTTGAAGGACGCATTTGATTAGCAATAAAGAACAACCAGCTTACCCGAAATTTGGCGATCAGCGGAGCTTCACTAGAAGTGGTTCCCAATTCCTCCCTTTACACCGCTCCCGACATTCTTTGACGGGCAGGCTTGTCGAGCTCGCGCGCGCTGCAAGGCCACGAAGTTGTTATATTTGAGTTCCCGATAGAGTTCTCTCCCATGTCCGCCAAACCACAAAAAAAGGTAAAGAATCAGGAGTCAGCGAAAAAGCCGGTAGGGCCGCCGTCAGGTCAGCGCCTGCTAGCGTGGATGGAGCGCCATGCCAGCCCCGCCTTCTGGGTGCTTCTGCTGGTCGCATCGGCGCGGATCATTGCCACATACGGCGTCTTCAACCACACCATCGACGAGCCGGCGCACGTCGCGTGCGGCATGGAGTGGCTTGACAAGGGCCGCTATGTCTATGAGCCTCAACATCCCCCGCTGGCTCGTATTGCGGCTGCGATCGGACCCTACCTGGCGGGCCGGCGGTATGTGGGCCGCCCCACCATCTATCAGGAGGGTGCGGCGATCCTCTATCGGGACAACCATTACGACCGGAACCTGGCGCTGGCGCGGTTGGGGATTCTGCCATTCTTCTGGTTGGCCTGCGCCGTGGTCTACCTGTGGGGGAAGCGCATTCTGGGACGGGCAGGCGCGGTGATCGCCACGTTTCTCTTCACTTTTCTGCCCGCGATGCTGGCGCATGGCGGGCTGGCCACTACAGACATGGCGTTGACCGCTACACTGGGTGCCGCCTTCCTGATCACCATGATCTGGATGGAAGAGCCCACATGGAAGCATGCCGCAATCCTGGGTGTCTGCCTGGGCGGGGCCGTCCTATCCAAGTTGTCCGCCCTGGCCTTCTTTCCAATTGGCTGTGCGGCGGCTCTGGTTTGGCATCTGTGGGCCGCGCGTCCCGGCCTGGCGGAGGTCCGGGAGGCTGTCGTCAGACGGCTGCCGGGCCTGGGCTTAGTAGCGCTCACCGCGGCTCTCCTAATCTGGGCCGGATATAGGTTCTCGTACGGCCACTCCTCCATGCTCGGTATGAGCGCGCCGGCACCCGAGTTCTTTCAAGGGCTCGGCACCGTCAGCAGTCACAACCGCGCAGGTCATACCGCCTACCTGCTGGGCCAACGCAGCATGGCTGGATGGTGGTACTACTACCCCGTGGTGCTGGCGGTGAAGACGCCGATGGCGTTGCTGCTCCTGCTCGCGATCGGTGTCTGGCTGCTATTTCGGGAAAGGGCGAGCGCGGCCCACGGCGCCGCGCTCGCCTTGGCGACCGCCCTGGGCATCCTCGCGTTCTCACTTTTCACACACATCAATATCGGGGTTCGCCACATTCTGCCGGTGTATTTCGGGTTTGTTCTGGTCGCCGCCTATGCCGGCGTGCGCTTGCTGGAATCGCGGCGCGCTGTGCAGTGGCCGAGCATTGCCGCTGGGCTCTTCCTTTGGATGGGCCTGACTTCCATATTCAGCCATCCCGACTATCTGCCGTACTTCAATTTGATGGCCGGCAACGAGCCAGAGAAGATCCTGGTGGATTCAGACCTGGATTGGGGCCAGGACATGAAGCGCTTGAGCGCCCGGCTGCACGAGCTTGGGGCCCGTGAGGTGACCTTCAACCCATTCATCATGGCCTATCTGGAAGCCGCGCATGGATTCCCGCCGCTACGAGAGACAGACCCGGTTACGCCCTCTCCGGGCTGGAATGCCGTAAGCCTCACAGTGCTGCGAGCGGCGCGGCTGGGTCTGTACGATCAGTACCCCGACGTCCCGTTGTGGCCGGATTTGCGGCAGCCGACGGAAAGGGTCGGGGCTTCAACACTGCTCTATTACGTGCCACCAAACTCCCTGCCGCGGCCTGTGCAGTAGGGAGGGTGCCGCACCGGACGCAGTTGGTCCAGTGGTCTTTCCGTATCATGGCTTACGCTGATAGTGGTGGTTCGCACCGCACGCTTCCTCATCACGCTGTCGCTGGCGGCTGCGCTGTCCGCCGGCCCGCCAGGTCTGACCGTCGACTACCCGGCCGATCGCTCCCTCTTCCCTTCTGACATCGCGCCGCCCACCTTGCTTTGGCACGATTCGACGAGTGCCCGTTCCTGGGCGATCGACATCACCTTCGCCTCCGGTGACGCGCCCATCCATGTAAGGTCGAATGGGCCGCAACCCGCCCCCGGTGAGATCGACCCCGACTGCGTCTCCACCACCAACGAACTGCCCAAGGTGGATCGGAGCCAGCACTCCTGGATGCCGGAGCCGGCGACCTGGGTCCTCATCAAGCGGAAGTCGACCAAGGCGCCCGCCACTGTCACCATCAAGGGACTGGCCGCCGGTCGTATCGTCTCCACCGCCTTCATCCACATCCGGGCTTCCACAGATCCGGTGGGCGCCCCGATCTTCTATCGCGATGTACCGCTCATGCCCGTTGAAACAAGTACGGGTACCATTCAACCGCTCTCGCCTTACGCCGTACGTCTGGTGAAGTGGCGCCTGCGGGACGTGAGTCAATCGAAGAGCCGCGTCGTGATGGAGTCGCTGCCCGTATGTGCGAACTGCCACTCCTTCTCCGCAGATGGCCGGTCGATGGGCATGGATCTCGACGGGCTGCAGCGGAACAAGGGCCGCTACTTCCTCTCGAAGGTTCAGGGCGACGTAAACGTCGCCAGCGCCGACGTCATCCAGTGGGCTTCCGAGCGAGGCCGCCTGGACAGCCCCATTCGCGTTGGCTTCATGTCGCAGTTGTCCCCCAAGGGCGATACGGTGGTCACCACCGTCGACACGCCCGGATCCACCACCAGCAACTACTACGTCGCGAACTTCACCGACTACCGGTTCCTGCAGGTCTTCTTCCCCACGCGCGGCCGCCTGGCCTGGTATCGTGGCGACACCGGCATCCTCCAATCTCTGCCCGGCGCCGACGATCCCGCCTATGTCCACTTCGGCGCGGTCTGGAGTCCTGACGGACAGTCGCTCGTCTTCGCCCGGGCGCCTGTCCAGGATCCCAATCCGCCGGGCCAACCGGTGGCCCGGTTCGCCAACGATCCGCACGAACTGCAGATCCAATACGACCTCTATCGCATCCCTTTCAACAACGGCCAGGGTGGGCGCGCCGAACCGATTGCCGGCGCGTCGGCGAACGGCATGAGCAACACCTTCCCCAAGATCTCGCCGGACGGGCGTTGGTTGGTCTACGTCCAGGCTCGCAACGGCCAATTGTTGCGCCCCGATAGCCAGCTTTATATTGTCCCGGCGAAGGGCGGGATGCCGCGCCGCATGCTCTGCAACACCGCACGGATGAACTCCTGGCACAGCTTCTCGCCAAACAGCCGCTGGATGGTGTTCTCCTCGAAGGCACGCTCCCCGTACACACAGATGTACCTGACGCACATCGACGACGAAGGCAACGACACGCCGCCCATCCTCATTGGGAACGCGACCGCCGCGAACCGGGCGGTGAACCTGCCGGAGTTCGTGAATGTCGCGCCGGAGGGTCTGCGCAGCATCGGTGGACCGGCCCTCGACTACTACCGCTTGTACGACCGGGCCCTGTATCTACAAAAGGCGAAGCGCTACGACGAGTCCGCTGCAAAGTGGAAGGCCGTGCTCGACATTGCGCCGGAGGATTCCGACGTGCGCCGCCACTTAGGGGTCACGTTGCTGCTCGCCGGACGCAGGGCCGAGGCTCTGCCGTATCTGGCAAGGCGGCAGGGGCCGGATCCTCGCGAGAGCCCACTGGCGCGCGCGATCCGCCTGCTGGAGTCCGGTGAAGAGGCGGCGCGTGTTGCGGTTTCATCGAGGCCCACTGCCGAGGAACACTATTACCTCGCGCTGGTCAGCCTGCGGGGCAAGGACAACGGAGCCGCCTTGATCCATCTGCGCGAGGCTCTGCGGCTGAACCCGGACTACGCCGAGGCGCACCAGAGACTCGCCGAGACTTCGGATCAGCCCGCCGAGGCGCTTCCGCATTGGCTGGAGACGGTTCGCCTGCGGCCCAACAACGCCGCGGCGCTGCGCCGGGCGGCCTGGATTCTGGCCACCAATGAGAAACTGCACAACGGGCAGGAGGCTGTCGCTCTGGCGGTCAGGGCCTTATTGCTGATGACGACGGAAGACTCGGCGACGCTCGACACGCTCGCTGCCGCCTATGCGGACGCTCATCGCTTCGACGAGGCCATCTCCACCGCTCGACGGGCTATGCAGGCTGACCCAGCCTCGTCCCCGATCATCCAGCGGCGCATTGATCTCTACCAGGCTGGGCGGCCCTGGCGGGCGGAACAGGCGCAGTGGCCGCACCCGGCCCGGGAATAATGCCATCTCATGGCCGCGGGCGCTATCGGTGCCTCCATGCGACGATGAGACCTGACGCTCATGAAATCCCAAGTCAAAGTCGCGGCGATTGCCGTCGAGAGCCATCCGGCCCGCACCGAATCGAACCTGCAGGAAATCCGCCGCTGGGCCCACCGCGCCGCTGAGCAAGGCGCCGACCTGATCCTGTGCCCCGAGCTCAGCGTTACCGGCTTCGTTCCCAATCATCCAGTCGGCGATCACGCCCAATGGCTCCGCGAGGTTCTCCAGGGTGCCTGGGCCATGTCGGAACCCCTCGATGGCCCGGCGGTCCGCGAGCTGCAAGGCATCTCTTCCGAATTCGGAGTCTTCCTCGCCGCGGGCCTGCTCGAGAACGCAGGCAACGTGCTCTACAACACCCACGTGCTTGTGGGCGAAGGCCGCCTCTACGCCCGTTGGCGCAAGATGCACATTCCAATGTTCGAGATGCCGGTCTACAACGGCGGCGGCGTCCCCGAGGTCGTCGATACGCCGCTGGGCCGCATCGGCGCGAACATCTGCTTTGATGCCCTCCTGCCCGAGTCCACGCGCCTGCTCGGAGTCCAGGGCTGCGAAATCGCGCTCTTCCCTTTCGCTGCCGATCCGGCGCCGGGCACTGCGCAAGCCTGGTCTGCCTGGGCTCGGCCTGTCCTTCAGGCGCGGTGCGCCGAAAACGGCTTGTACGGTATTGCCTGCAACTATCGTGGACAGGTGGCCTATGCGGGCGCCGCGCAAACCTTCCCCGGCGGAACCATGGTTGTTGGCCCCAGCGGTGCTGTCCTGGCCGAGTCAGCGGAGCCGCTGCTGTTCACTGAACTCGCCGCGCAAAGTCTGCTCGACGCCCGGGCCGCTTTTGAGTACACGTTCCGCTTCCGGCGTCCGGAGTTGTACGGATCGCTGGCGCGGTGAGCGGCCGGCGTGGGTACTCCTGGGCGCTTCCACCGATGGATCTGCCTCACTCCGCGCGGTACTTCTTGCACACAAACTCGCTGCCGATGCCCGAGATCAACAGCCGTTCCTTCCGGTTGGCCATCAGCCGAGCCGTCCAGTCGGTGAAGCCGCCATCGGCCACGGGGTAGCGGTTTCCGTCCGGTGCTTCCGGCGAAATGCGCAGCGCGAAGCCGCGATAGTATCCGAGTCCTTCCAACCGCGCCTGATTCACCCGGACCGCCGCTTCGGGGAACTCCGCCCGCAACGGCGTGAGCACCCGCGCCTCCAGCAACGGGTGAGCGGCATCGACGGGCAGGGCTATGCCGCGCTCGCTAAGGAAACGCTCCGATTCACCCAGGCGATGCGCTCGAATCCGGTCGCGCACTTCTTCCTGCGTGATCCCGGCCCGCGCGAGTTCCGCCTCCAAGGCCGACATGTCTGTGAACTCCACCAGCGGATTTCTCAGTGTCAGGCCCGCCGACGCCAGGCTCCGAAACAGCCGCAGGTAGACTCCGGTGTGCTCGACGAGTTGATCGGTTTCGAAGAGCATGGATCCACGATCCCGGCCGGCTGTCACCATCCCGAAAAGCCGGAAATGAGGCGAGAATCCGGGTACGTCGAACGGCTGCAATCGAATCACGCGGTGGCTGGCGCAGAGCCGGACCAACTCGCCGGATCTCCTCCGCCGGGCGGCTTCCAGGGCCATCGCGATCGTCGAATCACCCAGCACCTCGGCGTTGCGAATCGTGGTCAGTAGGTGGTCCTGATTGGTGCCGCCCAGGCTGAAGCTCGCTCCGAGGGGACACACGGGCGACAGATCCACTGCGTCAAAACCACGGGCTGCCGCAAACGCCGCCAAGTCGAAGGCCATCAGTGATCGTGCATCTACCGCGCTGGGCGTCATCAGAGGATCCCTGTCCGTATGCGCCAGTGTGGCCGGTGGCTGAATCGTACTCGCACGCTCCCTGTACGCCTCCATGAGGAGCGAACGCAGATCGCTCGGCGGGAGCCTGGTCGCCAGCGCGTCCACCAAACCCGGCAGTTGCAGTTCCCGTTCGATCCGTTGCGTGATTTTTGACGGCATTTGTTCAGAATAACTCCGCGGTTGCTGCCGCAAGGCGTCCGTTGGGGTCTTCTTTGCGAATACAGCGAACGCGCGCCAAATATACTGGAAAGATGGATCGCTTCCGCCAGTTAATGCTCCTCTCATTCGGAGATGCCATTCGAATGGCGGCCCGGTTTCCTTGTGCGGCTGTGCATATGCTCAGGGATTGTCTGGCCGGCCCGGGCGCCACGCCATTTCCGCGGCGCGTTGGCCTCTTTCTCACAAATCGCTGCGATTTTGCCTGCCCCATGTGCGCCGTTCAGGACGCACGGGACGAGGGGCTGGCTCGCGGCGGCGACATGCCCGTCGAAATTGTGGAGAAAGTACTGCGGGAATGCTCGCCGCATCAGCCGATTGTGGACCTCATCGGCGGCGAGCCCCTGCTCTATCCGCCGCTTCAGGAAGCTCTTCGGAGTGCCACGCGGCACAAGGTTCTTGCCGTTGTCACCACGAATGGATTGAAACTCGAGCGGCATGCAGAGGTGATCGTACGTGCGGAATTGCCGATTCTGCAGGTTTCGCTCGATGGTTGGGATGACGCATCACAAGCGGAACGAGGCCGGGTGGCCGGTTCCTTCCAACGGCTCTGCGACGGGGTGCGGGCGGTCAAGGCGGCTCGGGGCAACCGTCCTTTCCCCATCATCCGCATACTTACGGCAATAACCCGTATCAATCATGCAAACATCGATCGCATTCAGAACGTGGTTGCGGATCTGGGCGTCCGCTATTGGGGGATCTCCAACTACTTCTTCCTCAATCGAAACGCTCACGCTCGGCATCAGGAATTCGCCCTGTTGAATGGCCTGACGGGATCCGTGGTCGCTCATCCTATTCCAGACGACGTCTATCTGGCGCCGGAGCAGGTCCAGGCTCTCAAATCATCCCTGCAGCGGACAAGGGCAGGGAACCGGCGCTCGCGACTCAGCATTGCCTACGCGTGGGGCATTGACCTTGACCAGTACTATTCCAACCGTCAGGCCGCCCGGTCCAGCTTATGTGAGTTGCCTTACACTCGGCTGGATATCCAGACCGACGGTCACATGGCGGCGTGTGTGAGTGGGAAGCGAGTGGGCGATGTCCGGCGTGAATCGATCTCTGAGGTGTGGAGTGGACGCATCATGGGCAGCTACCGGAAACTGTATGAACGCACTCGGCCCATGCCGATGTGCTTCCGGTGTTGTGGCCTTTCCCAATCCATCACCTTCGATCCGCCAGGACGGACCGTGCGCGCGCACGATACAGCTTCGGCCGTGGCCGCAAGTACGGTCAGCGAGCATCGATAATAGAACGAGCATGACGGACGAACCGCAGTGGTTAACATGGGCCCGGCAGCTTCAGGCCATCGCCCAGACCGGGCTTACGTTCACAAAGGATGTCTTCGATCAGGAACGCTACCAGGCAGTTCGCCGCATCGCGGCGGAAATGGCGGCGGCCGGCGCCGGCATTGCTGACTCGCAGCGGATTCTCGACCTCTTCAGTCATGACTCCGGCTATGCGACGCCCAAGGTCGATGTGCGTTCCGCTGTCTTCCGTGACGATCACATCCTGCTGGTGAAGGAACACGAAGACGGCTGCTGGACTCTGCCTGGCGGTTGGGCCGACGTTGGCGATGCGCCGAGCCTGGCGGCGGTCCGCGAGGTCAAGGAGGAGTCCGGCTATGACGTGGTGGCCACGAAGCTCGCGGCCATATTCGATCGGAACCTCCACGGGCATCCTCCGTTCCCGTTCCACGCCTACAAGCTCTACTTCCTTTGCGAACTGGTTGGCGGCGAGGCCGCGGTGAGCCATGAGACCGATGCGGTGGACTTCTTCCCCGAGGATCAGATTCCTCCGCTCTCCCTCACGCGAGTCACGCCCGCTATCATCGCGCACCTGTTCGAGCATCATCGGCACCCAGAGTGGCCGACCTCGTTTGATTAGCGCGTCTCTGACGTTGCAGCCGTCGAACCCGAGGGGCGCCGATGTTGGTCCAATGTGCGCGTAGCTCCGTTGTTTGAGAATGAGGCGGATAGCGGGGGCGAATCAGGTCGGGCTGCCCGTAGGCGTACAATTACAAAGTTGCTTCGGCGCGGTCAGGATATCGCGCCATCTTTGTCGATGGCAGGAGGTCTCTTGAAACAGCCTGTGTGGAAGGCGATTCTCACCGATGGGCACTTTTGGCTGCCGGTGGCGGTTCTGATTGTCGGCATTAGCGTGCTGGTGGCGGTGAGGTAGCACGATGGCCCAAAAACAGGAGACGGCGGTTCTGCATTCGGCGCGTACTTTGCACTGGCTGGGCGTTTCGTGCGGCTTTGGCGCGGGCGCCTGGTTGGGCGCGGCCGAAGCGCCCACCAAGTTGGTCACCGCGGGCTTTTCGCCTTTCATTATCTCGCTGGGCATGGTGGCCGGCGTCTTTGTGGCGCGCTGGACGGTGCCGATGCTGCTGAAGGGCACCGGCTACATCTGGATGGATCTCAAAGAGAAGAAGCATCTGATGGTGTGGGCGATTCTCGCCGGCATGTTGTGGGCGGTGGCCAACACTCTGACGGTCTTTGCCATTCGCAACGTCGGTCTCTCCATCGCGTTCCCTCTCTGGAACACCAACAGCCTGGTGGGCCTGTTCTGGGGCTGGCTGCTCTTCAATGAGTTGAAGAACTCGGGAGCCAGGCAGTGGCTGAAGGTGCTGGGTGGCGCGGCCGGCATTGTGGTGGGTGCGTGCGTGCTGGCATTGTCGACCTCGCATCAGAGCGGTACGGGGCCGCAGGGCGCGGCGACGCTGGGCATTGCCGCGGCACTAGGCGCCGGTCTGCTATGGGGCACCATGTACATCCCCTACCGCAAGGCCTACATCAGTGGGATGAATCCGCTGTCGTTCGTGACCGTCTTTACCTTTGGAGAACTGGGCACGGTCTTCGCGCTGGCGCTGATCTTCGGCGGCGGCTATGACCAGGTGGCCGCGGATCTCACCAAGGCGAAACCGGTGATGTTCTGGTTGTTCCTGGGCGGCTTCTGCTGGGTGCTGGGCGATCTGTTCCAGCAGTATGCGGCCAAGTACATTGGCATTGGGCGCGGCATTCCGCTGTCGAACACAAATCAGCTCTGGGGGCTGGCATGGGGCGCGCTGGTGTTTGGCGAACTCTCCGGCCAGTCCACCACGGCGCAGGTGTTAGTGGTTGTGGGCTCGCTGATCATGATTGCGGGCGCGGCGGCGATCAGCTTTGCCGAGGCGCCGGAGTCGGAGCACACGTCGTGGGACAGTGCGATGGAGCGTGAGTGCACGCGCTACGGCATGGATCGCGGGCGTGTGGAGCGGTCGATGCGTGGCGAGGATGTCCTGGCTCTGCAGAAGCCGAAGCGCCACTGGTGGGAGGCGCTGGTGGGTGTGGCGGCCCTGGGCATGTTTGTCTATCTGGGCCTGAACGCCGAACGTGCGCCGATCGAAGCCAATCCAGTATGGATGGCGATTCTGAGTCTGGCCACGCTGGTGTTTCTGGTGGTCTGCGGCCTGCTGTTGTGGCGGCGGACGAAGTTCTCCTGAGGCGTAACAACAAGAGGGGTGTTCTATGAGGAACCGGCTCAGACTGGGAATTCTGGCCGTTTTGATGGGTGCTCTCGCTGTGGCACAGACGCCGTCGTCGCCGCCACGGCCACGCCGTCCAACGCCGCCGACACGCGATCCGCATTCACCGGGCTACGTGGCGGCCACCGAACTGCTCGATGGCCGCGTGCCGTCGCCGGCGGAAGATGGGAACTTCATCATAGGACCCACGCACAACCCGGCTCCGGAGATGACCGTACAGGAGGGCGTGCCGCAGGGCACGGTCACCGAGTTCACCATGGAGTCGAAGGACAGCAAGATCTATCCGGGCATTGCGCGCGAGCCCGGTACCTTCGGCAAGGCCGATCCGGACGATCCGGCCAAGATGATTGTGACCACCAGCCACCCGGCGCCCTATTCGCGGCGTGTGACGGTCTATGTGCCCAAGCAGTACGTCCCGGGCACTGAGGCTCCGTTCATCGTAGGCGCCGACGGTCCGGACAAGATGCTATTCACCGCGCTGGACAACCTCATCGCTCAGAAGCGGGTGCCGGTGATGATCGCCATTTCGATCGCGAACGGCAGCGGCGATGCGCAGGGCAGCCAGCGCGGGTTGGAGTACGACACGATGTCGGGCCTATACGCGGAGTTCGTCGAGACCGAAGTGCTGCCGCTGGTGGAGCAGAAGTTCAACGTCAAGCTGACCAAGGATCCGGACGGGCGCGCGACGATGGGCGGCAGTTCCGGCGGATCGTGCGCGTTGATCATGGCGTGGTATCACCCGGAGTGGTATCACCGCGTGCTGACCTACTCGGGCACCTATGTGAATCAGCAGTGGCCGTCGAATCCGGAAACGCCGCATGGTGCGTGGGAGTTCCACGAGCGTCTGATCCCGAACAGCCCGGTGAAGCCCATCCGGCTATGGATGGAGGTCGGAGACCGGGACAACCTGAACGCCAATGTGATGCGCGACAACATGCACGACTGGGTGGTGGCCAACGAGAACATGGCCAAGGTGCTGGCGGCCAAGGGCTATCACTATCAGTTTGTGTTCGCGAGAAATGCCGGGCACACGGACAGGACGGTGAAGCAGCAGACCCTGCCGGAGGCGCTGGAGTATGTATGGGCGGGGTACGGAAAAAAGTAGGAGAGAACCGGCAACCATTAGAATCCGGTCTGAACCCTGGTAGAGGTCGAAACCAAAAATCAGGCTGTCGGGCGACGTCCCAATTACGGCAGAATAATTAGCACATTGCGGCTGTGACGGCTATAGAAATGCGATGGTTCTGCCGATACCTCCCTTGAAGTGAGCTACTCGTCTCGGGTTTCATCATTCCTCGCGCTTGTAGTCTGTCTTCCGGTAGCGGTCTTCGGTCAACGGGATTCGGACGCCCTTTCACGTCGGAGCCTCAATACGATTGCCGGCGAGACTCATTCAGTGGGCTGGCGGAACCGAGTCCCCTTCCTTGCGGAGGTCACATCCACGAAGACAACACCGGAATTGGAGTATCCGATCCGGGTCGGACTGACGTCGGGAGGTGAACCATCAGGGTTGACGTTTGCGGTTCCACCCACAACGCCTGCCGGTCTGTACGAGGTCGAAGTGCGGGGCCTCGGCCCGGACGGCCGCAGTGTTTCAACGACCCTTGAGCTGGCGGTTGAGTCTGTCACGGTCGAGCGCTCGACCGCCGTGGGCAGACCGCCAGTGATCCTGCTCAACGGCTGGCAGGCGTCCTGCTTCCTGGCGTCGAGTAGCTCGACTGGCACTTTCGGTCGGCTCGAAGAGTTCTTGATAAGTGATGGGGTGGGCGTAGCCTTCTTCAATAATTGCGCTTATGGAGACAAGACAATCGAAGAGCTCGGAGGACAACTCCGTGTGTTCCTTGATGGTTTGCGATACACCAATGGAGGAACCGTCGATCAAGTGGACCTTGTGGGGCATAGCATGGGGGGGCTCATCAGCAGGGCGTACCTGGCCGGCATGCAGAGGGATGGTACCTTCACTCCTCCTCTGAACGACAAGGTGCGGAAGCTGGTTGAGATTGCATCGCCGAACTTCGGCTCTTTTCGGGCGTATAACATTGGGACCCAGATGGCTGAAATGTACCCGGGCAGTAGCTTCTTGTGGAATCTGAACAGGTGGAACCAGGGATCTGATGACCTTGGTGGAGTCGACGCACTTGCGGTTATCGGCAATGCAGGGGCAGAGATGGGAGTAACGAACTCATCGGACGGGGTCGTCTCGCTGACCAGCGGCTCACTCGGTTTTGTCGCCGCGGATGAAAGGACTCGGATAGTTCCGTACTGCCACACAACTCCAAATTTCACGACATGGATCGGGATGGATTGTTCTGGACACCAAGGTATCGCGGATATTGACTCGCCATCTCACCTCTCTGCCGAGATTGTCCGCTCGTTCCTAGACGGCTCGACATCCTGGAAGTTCATCGGCACGACTCCACAACAGGATCCTTGGCTTTCTCAATTTGGTGGCGCATATTTCGCGGCAGTAGATCCATACGGAGAAAGCCTACGGTTGGCGTCTGGTGCAAGTTGGGGCACGGTGAGGCTATTACTTGGTGGGACATCCGGGACGGTGTTCTATACAGAGTTTGCGAGTGGAACCGGCACCTTCCAAGGGGTCGATCTTTCCACTGGACGAGTGACAACTTGTGGCCCTCTGACGTTGCAACCTGGTCGATACGGCACAGTCCGCTGCAAGTACTCTCCACAGATATCCGCGGTCGGGCCACTCGTCCCGAGCACTATGGCGAAGCTGGTCCAATCCGGCGGGACCATCACCATTACGGGTTCGGGATTTGGAACGAAGTGCTCCACGTGCGGGGTAGCGGTCGTCACTGAACCTCGGGTGGGCCTCACCGTGTCCTCCTGGTCCGACAACCAGATCACGGCATTCCTGCCCACTTGGACGGGATTCATGCAACTGAACGTCAAAACAGCCGCCGGTTCCGACACGATCAACATCATGGCCGTCCCACCGACCGTAGTGCCGGATCCGCCCTCTCTGGTGCTCTCCACCAACCAAGTGCAATTCGTCTACACCTCCGACGGGTCCTCCCCGAGTTCACAGACGGTATCGGTCTCCAACGGCGGAGGCGGTACTTTCACATGGTCCGCCGCCTCCACGGCAACCTGGGTAGGTCTCACCTCCGCGCCAGGGTTGCTGACCATTTCGGTCAATCCAGATGGACTCTCAGCCGGACAATACACAGGCACGGTGTCTGTCACAGCAACTGGCGTCCCGAACAGCCCACAGAGCATCACAGTGGTCCTAACCGTGAGCGCTGGGACAACACCGCCTGTGACAGCGACTGGTGCACTGGCGCACTTTGCTGCAGGCGGCACGTGGTCGACGGGTATCTTCGTTGTGAATACCGGCGGTCAAACCGCCTCGTTTTCAATCACCTTCAGAGGCGGGGACGGCAATCCTGTGGCCGTCCCCTTTGTCACCGGTTCCAGTAGCACGCTCAGCGGTTCGGGACCCGCCAATGGTTCAGCGTACTTTGAGGCTTCGAACCCGCAAGGTCCCTTGGTTGCGGGGTGGGGACAGATCAAAGCGGATCCTTCCATCGTGATTCAGGCGCTGTTCCGCAACAATGTGAGCGGGACCTACTACGAGGCTGCGGTACCTTCGAGTGCTGGCTCGAAGGAGTTCCTGATCCCCTTCGATGCGACAACCTTCGCAGCGGCGAACGCGCCGTTCTACACAGGCATTGCCATTGCGAACCTCGACCAGTACTCCGCGCCCATCACCTGCACGGCCCGTGATGGCAATGGTGTCGTCATACCAAACGCGGTTCAGGTTCCAGTGCAAGCTCCATTGGGGCACTGGGCGGGCTATGAGTTTCCGTCGCTTACCGGCAAGCGCGGAACCATCAATTGCACATCGAATTCCAATCTCGCGGCAACTGCCCTTCGCTTTATTGGTACGAGCGCATTCTCTTCTTTGCCTGTCGTGACGATTCCGTCCAATTCCACCAGCGTGTCGACTAACAGCGCACTGGCTCACTTTGCTGTGGGGGAGACATGGACCACTGGTCTATTCGTCATGAACAACAGTGCCCAGGCCGCTCAGTTCTCTATTGCATTCTATGGTGACGACGGAGCCCCCATGGAGTTGCCATTTGGATCGGGTTCCACCAGCGTCCTGAAGGGAACGATCCAGGGAAAGGGCTCCTCCTACTTTCAAGCCGCCAATGAGGCGATGCCTGTCGTTTCCGGTTGGGCGCGAGTAACGGCAGGACCTTCCATCGTGGTTCAGGCCCTCTTCCGCTCCGGTGCGAACGGAACGTTCTACGAGGCCGCTGTCCCTTCCAGTCCCGGCAGTAAGTCGTTCACGTTTCCGTTTGACGCCACGACTTTCGGATCGAACGGCCTTCCGTTCTATACCGGATTCGCCGTCGCCAACCTTGACCAGATCTGGGCAAGTCTAGATTGCACTGCTCGCGACTCGTCGGGGGGCGTAATCCCGAACGCCGTGACTCTGCCTCAGTTGAATCCTTCCGGGCATTGGGCCAACTATCTCTTCCCGACGCTTACCGGGAAGCGCGGGACCATCAGTTGTGTGTCCAGCACGAACGTGGCAGCGACTGCGCTCCGATTCATCGGTACGAGCACATTTTCGTCATTGCCTGTTATCGCGAAGTAGCGGCTTACTTGAGGTGCGAATCGAGTGGTATTTCGCGCTCCAAGGCTGGCGAATAACCCAATTTTCGGAAGCTGCCGGTCCTTACGCGTGTGCCAGAGTGCCGATCTCTTCCAATCGCACCGGTCGCCGCTCGTCGTACGACTTCCGCGCCGCCAGGGCCATCACCACTGGAATGCGCCCGTCGATGCCGGCCACGGGCGTGGGTTTGTCCTCCAGAACAGCCTGCACGAAGCAGCGCAATTCGCTGACGAAGCTGTCCGTGTAGCGGTCCATGAAGAAGTTCATCGGCAGGTCCTGATGAATCGACTCCACGGTGCTGAGCACTGCCTGATTGGCGTAGCGGTTGGCCGTCGCGATCGAGCCCGCGCTGCCGAAGACCTCCACGCGCTGGTCGTAACCATAGACCGCCTTGCGGCTGTTGTCGATGGTGCCGATAACCCCATTGCGGAAGCGCAGCGTAATCACGGCCGTGTCGACATCTCCTTCCGCGCCAATGGCAGGATCGACCATGACGCCCGCCGCCGTGTAGATCTCTTCCACCTCGTCACCGATAAGGAAACGGGCCATGTCGAAGTCGTGAATCGTCATGTCGAGGAACATGCCGCCGGATACCTTCACGTACGACGCCGGCGGCGGCGCTGGATCGCGGCTGATGATGTGGATCATCTGCGGCGTACCGATTTCGCCGCTGGCGACGGCCGCGCGGGCACGCGCGAAGTTCGTGTCAAACCGCCGATTGAAACCAATCTGGAGCTTCACGCCCGCTGCCTGCACAGCCTCCAGTGCTTTGTCGATGCGCTCCAGACCGTGATCGACGGGCTTCTCACAGAAGATGTGCTTGCCGGCCCGGGCGGCGTCGACGATGAGGTCGGCGTGTGTGTTTGTTGACGAGCAGATCAGTACGGCGTCGATGGTGGCATCGGCGAGAATCGCGGCGGCATCGGCTGCTACGAGAGGGATGCCGAAGCGCTCGGCCGCGTCGCGGGCCGCCTCAATATTGACGTCCGTGATCATGGCCGGGTGTGCTTCGGGGATGCGGAAGGCAAGCGACTCGGCGTGCACCTTGCCGATGCGGCCGGCGCCGATAATGCCAATGTTGAGTCTCTTATTCATGGTCTTTCCTTAGTACTTAGGAGAAATTCGATTCGATACCGCGCAGGTATTCGCGGTTGCGGCGCGCGCTCTCCGCCGGCGCGCCCATGCCGGCAGGACGTCCTGTTCCACCAGCGTGTAGCCGTCGTAGCCGGTCTCCCTGAGCCAGCGCATAGCGGCGGGGAAGTCGACACAACCCTGACCCAGCTCACAGAAGACACCATGGCGCAGGGCTTGGAAATAGTCCCAGCCTTGATCGCGCGCGGCCGCGGCGACGCCGGGATGGCAGTCCTTAAAGTGGATGTACCAGACGCGGTCTTTGAAACGTTCGAGGGCGGCTACGGTATCCGCGCCGTTCGAGCCGTAGGCGTAGTGGCCTGTGTCGAACACCAGGCCCAGCGCCTGTGGATCGGTCAACTCGAGCAGTCGCGCGATCTCATCCGGCGTCTCGACGTAGCCGGCGCAGTGATGATGGAAGACCGTGCGCAGGCCGGTTTCAGCCAGCACAGTGCGCGCCACCAGATTCGCGCCCTCCGCGAACACCCTCCACTCGTCGTCGCTCAGACCCATCGACGGGGTGACGCGGCCGGCGTTGAGAGTGCGCTCCGGCACCGATCCGTTGTCATCCGCCAGAACCAGGAATGGCTTCGGGTCTGTCCCAACCGCGGCCAGCAGCCGCGCCGTCTTCACCGCCAGGTCGACCCCTGGTTTGTGCGCGGACCGGTACTTCATGGCCACGGGCACAAAGGCCCCCAGCATCACCAGACCACGCCGCGACAGCTCGGCCGAAAGGGCGGCCGGGTCGGTAGGCATGTAGCCCCAGTCACCCAACTCGGTGCCGGTGTAACCGGTGGCGGCGAGCTCATCCAGCATGCGGCCATAGCCGATCTGCTCACCCTGCGCCGCCTCGAACTCAAGAGTGCCCCACGAGCATGGGGCGTTACCAACCTTCAACGTTGCCATGACGTACCCCTAGAACTTCCTGCTCCACTCCCTGGGCCAGCGCTCGATCACAACCTTCTTGTCGGTATAGAACTCCACCGCATCGCGCCCCTGCGCGTGCAGCACACCCAGGAAGCTGCCCTTCCACCCGCTGAAGGGGAAGTAGGCCATGGGTGCGGCCACACCGATGTTCACGCCCACGTTGCCGGTGGGGATCTGGTTGCGGAACTTGCGCGCCGCGGCTCCGCTGGAGGTGAAGATGGACGAGGCGTTGCCATAGGCGCTTCGCGAGATGATGGCCATGGCTTCGTCGACGTCGGCGGCGTGGATCAGGCTCAACACGGGTCCGAAGATCTCGGTGTCGGCCAGATCGCTTCCGGCCGGGACGCCATCCAGCACCGTGGGTCCCACAAAGGTGCCGTTCTCAAGGCCCGCCGCGACGGCATCGCGTCCATCGACGGCCGCCTTCGCGCCCTGCCCGGTGCCGGTGGCAATGAGTGACTGGATCCGCTGCCGGCTGGCCTGAGAGATCACGGGGCCCATCTGGATGCCCGTCGCGAGCCCGTCTCCGATCTTCATCGAGGCGGCGGTGCGCGTGATGGAATCGCGGAACCACTGTTGAGCGTCACCCACTGTCACCGCGACCGAAACCGCCAGGCAGCGCTGACCGGCGCAACCATAGGCGCTGTCGGCGATGATCTGCGTGGTGGTTTCCGGATCGGCGTCGGGCAGGATAACTACATGGTTCTTGGCGCCGCCCTGGCACTGGACCCGCTTGCCGTTGGCCGAGGCACGCGCGTAGATGTAGCGGGCCACTGGAGTGGATCCGACAAAGCTGATGGCTTGCACCGCGGGATGATCCAGCAGCGCATCCACGGCCGTCTTGCCGCCGTTCACGAGGTTGACGACCCCGGCGGGCAGCCCGGTCTCATGCAGCAGTTCGACGATGCGGATCATCGAGAACGGCACGCGGTCGGACGGTTTCACGACCAAGGTATTTCCGCAGGCGATAGCGTAGGGCAGGAACCACAGCGGGATCATCGCCGGGAAGTTAAACGGAGTGATCGCGGCGACGACGCCCAGCGGCTGGCGAAACATCAGCTCATCGATCCCTCGGGCGACGTCCTCCAGGTTGTAACCCTGCATCAGGATGGGAATCCCACAGGCGACTTCGACGTTCTCCACTCCGCGCCGCAGTTCGCCGCGCGACTCGGCCAGCGTCTTGCCGTTCTCGGTGGTGACGATGCGGGCGATCTCGTCGAAGTGGTCTTCCAGCAGTTGCTTGAAGCGGAAGAGATATTGGATCCTCTCGGCCGGAGGTATGGCGCGCCATTCGGGGAAGGCGGTCGCGGCGGCCTGCACGGCTGCTTCGACATCTTCCGGACCACCGGCGGGCGAGACCGCCAGGGTTTCTCCTGTGGCCGGGTTGATCACAGGGAGGCCGGCTCCCGAGAGGGGGCGGCACCAGGCACCGCCGATGTAGTTCAGAACTTCGCTGTTAAGCATGGATGCAGTTACCTTGATGCGGCGATCTCGTGCCGCCGCTCCTTCTTCACCGCCTGCTCGTACTCGGCACGAGCCTGGCGGACACTTTCAATCTCCGAGACTTCCGCCACCTGCACGTCCCACCACGATTCGTAGCCGGGCACGCGCATCTCTTTATCGACCTCGACGACGACGGCCGTGGTGGTTGTGTGTGTGCGCATATCGGCCAGGGCCTTCTCCAACTCCGCACGCGTTGTCACTCGAACCGTGCGGGCGCCCAGACCAGAGCACAGCGCCGCGAAGTCCACCGGAACGTTCTCGCCGTCGAAGCTGCCACTGGCCGTGCGGCAGCGATAGTTCGTACCGAAGCCGCCCGAGCCGATGGCCTTCGAGAGGCCGCCGATGCTGGAGTACCCGTGGTTGTCGAGCACGATGATGTTGAGCTTGGAGCCCTCCTGGATCGAGGAGGCGATCTCGGACGACATCATGAGAAACGACGCGTCGCCCACCATCACATACACTTCGCGCGACGGGTCGGCCATCTTCACACCCAGGCCGCCGGCGATCTCGTAGCCCATGCACGAGTAGCCGTACTCCATGTGATAGCCGCCCGGTTGGCTGGTGCGCCACAGCTTGTGCAGGTCGCCCGGCAGGCTGCCCGCGGCATTCAGCACGACATCCTGCGGTTGCGCGACACGGCTGACAGCGCCCACCACCTCGCCCTGGCTGATGGGCGGGCCGTGCTGGATGTTGTAGATGCGATCGGTCTCTTCCTCCCAAAGCGCCTTCCACTGCGCGATGGCGGCGGAATAGGCTGCGTCGACGTGGTAGCCGGCGACAGCCGCCTCCAGTTGTTCGAGAGCCACGCGCGCGTCGGCGACCAACGGCAAGCCGCCGTGCTTGAATGCATCAAACTCGGCGACATTCAGGTTGATGAACCGGACGTTTGGATTCTGGAAGGCGGTCTTCGAGGCCGTGGTGAAGTCGCTGAGGCGAGTTCCAATGGCGATGACGAGGTCGGCCTCGCGGGCCGCGATGTTGGCGCCTGGTGTGCCGGTGACGCCGACGGCGCCGAGGTTCTGGACATGGTCGAAGGGCAGGGAACCCTTGCCCGCCTGCGTCTCGCCAATGGGGATCCCGGTGCGTTGAGCAAAGCTGGAAAGTGCGCCACTCGCCACGCTATAGAGGACGCCTCCGCCGGCCACGATGATGGGGCGCTTCGCCTGCCGGATCCACTCCGCCGCACGGGCCAGCATCACCGGTTCCGGCACGGCGCGGGCGATGTGCCACACGCGCTTTTCGAACATCTCCACAGGGAAGTCCCACGCTTCGGCTTGCACGTCCTGGGGCAAGGCCAGCGTCACCGCGCCGGTGTGGGCGGGCGACGTCAATACGCGCATCGCTTCCACGACGGAGCATGGCAACTGGTCGGGCCGGTTGATGCGATCCCAGTAGCGCGACACGGGCTTGAAACAGTCGTTCACTGAGAAGTCCTGGCCCTGCTCCGACTCGATCTGTTGCAGCACCGGAGCCACGTTCCGCCGTGCGAAGATGTCGCCTGGCAGCAGCAGCACGGGAATACGGTTGATCGTCGCCGTGGCGGCGCCGGTGATCATGTTCGTGGCGCCCGGCCCAATGGAGGAGAGGCAGGCGAAGGTCGACATGCGCATGCGCGCCTTGGCGAAGGCTGTGGCGATGTGCACGGCGGCCTGCTCGTTCCGGCACATGTGATAGGGGAAGTCCGGGTTCTGCTGCAGGGCCTGGCCGAAACCGGCGATGATGCCGTGCCCGAAGATGCCCCAGGCGCCCTCGAAGAAGCGATTTTCCACACCGTCGCGCTCAACGTACTGATTCTTGAGGAAGCCCAGCAGGGCCTGTGCCATCGTGACTCGTCGTGTTTCCATGTGAGATGCCTCCTAAGCTGCGTGGATCAGAAGTACCGCGAGAGCAGGTCGAGTCCGCGGCCGCGGTTTGCCGGGAGAGATTCGAGTGCCTGGTCGACGGTCCAGGACTGATGGATGATGCCGCCGACGGCGCAGGCCATGGCCAGCGGATCTTCGTCGCCGGGATAGAGAACGTTGCGGCCCACCAGGGCGCCGCGCACATTGGGGCCAGCCTGCATGGCGGAGGCGAGTTCCCCCAGGAACGGCGCGGGGTTGCCGGCCGATTCACCCCCCAGCAGCAGGATGGGCAGCGACGTGGAACGGGCCACCGTCTCGTAGCCTTCGCAGTAGGGCAGCTTCAGCCACAGATAACGGCTGCTGTCGCCCAGGGCCGAGGCCACACCGGCGATGCGGGCCAGGGCCGCGCGTTCTTTCACGACGGACCAGCCCGAATCCTTTCTGGTGACTGGCAGCGGCTCCAGGAACATCGGCAGGCGCAGGGCGTTGCACTCGTTAATGGCCTGGGCGCTGGCGAGCATAGTCTTGAGCGACCCGGGTTCCTCATCCGCGATGCGCAGCAATAGCTTCGCGCCGTCCAGACGCCAGGCCGAGCAAGTGGCCGGCGTGGGCCCGGTAATAGGGTCGTCCAACTCCCACGAGGTGCCGGCCAGCCCGCCGCGGTTCAGGCTGCCGATGAGGACTTTGCCGTCCAGCAGCGACGTGCCGCCGGCGTCGCGAATGCAGGCGTCGAGGATGAAGAGGTCCTCAAGCAGGTCCATGGTGGCCATCAGCCCGTCAATGCCGTCGGACGACAGAACGCGCACGATGCGGCCGAGGTAGTCCTGCCGGTCGGCCATGGCGATGGGGTTGTCGCCCACCTTGGTGACGCGGCGTGCTGGGTGGTCGGCCGCCAGGATGTTGAGCTTCCCGCTGGGCACCAGGCAGCGGCGGCGATGGCGGGCCTGGGCCGCGCGCCAGGCGCATTCGGGATCGGTGACCCGAGTCTCGGTAAGCCGCGCCATAATGGCGTCCGTCAGGTAGTCGTGGCTGGAAAACATATTGCCTCCGTGTTTCACTCGGGCGTCGTCGCGACACTTCGTTGCGCGTTCAGCAGCGCCCGCACCTCTGCCATAGTAGGCATGGCTTCCGAGCAACTGAGGCGGCTGACGACGATCGCCGCCGCCGCATTCCCGTAGTGCAGGCACTCCTCGATGGGTAGCCCCTGCAACAGCGCATATAGGAAGCCCGAAGCAAACCCGTCGCCCGCGCCGATGGTGGTGCAGACTTCCACCTTGTAGGGCGGCAGGAATACAGACTCACTGCCGGTCCAGACACGCGTGCCCTGTTCGCCCAGTTTCGACACCAGCACGGGCACGCTGCGCAACTTCTCCGTGGCCGCCTCCAGCGTCGGCTCGCCCGCCACCAGCATCAGCTCCGGCTGATTCCCAATAAGGACGTCGACAAAAGGTAGCGCGAGACGGACGGCTAGGCCGGCCTCTTCGGGGCTGGGCCACGACATGGCGCGGAAGTCGACATCGAGTACGACGCGGCATCCGGCCTTGTGCGCACGCTCCAGGGCCCGGTAGGTCGCCTCCCGCGAGGGCGACGCGCAGAGCGAGGTGCCGTTAGTGATGAACATGCGTGCTTGGGCGACGTAGTCGAGGTCGCCGGGCTGCGAAGTCAGCAGCGTGTCGACCGCGTCGTGGCGGTAGAAGACCTGCGGAAAGCGGTCCGGTGGTGCCACTTCGGTGAGGCACAGCGAGGGCAGAAATCCGGGCTTGGTCTGCACGCGGGCCGTGTCGACCTTCTCGTTCTTCAGGAAGTCGAGGAGGAACTGGCTCAGGCTGTCGTTGCCCAGGCAACTGATAATGCCGACGCTGGCGCCCAGGCGGGACAAACCCACCGCCATGTTCGCGCTGGAGCCGCCCAGGTAGCGCGAGAAGCGCCTCACCTGAGGCAGTGGGACGTGCGGTTCCTCTGAGTAGAGGTCGTAGCCGATGCGGCCGAGAATCGCGATATCCATTTCTTTGTCCTTAACGAACCAGTGGCAACCGGGGGTCCTGTTCACGCCAGGTGTCGCGGACCCAGGCATAGTCGGGATCGTCGGACGCAGCCATCGAGCGGGCCGATCCGGCGAGGACGTTCAAATAATAGGCGTTGTAGCCATGGGCGGCTACCACTGGGTGGTACCCTTCCGGAACCAGTACCAGTTCACCGTCGCGCACGGTGAGCGTTTCGTCGATCCGCCGGTCGGCGCTGTAGACCTTCTGGATGGCGTAGCCTTCCGGCTTATCGATCCGGTAGTAGTAATACTCCTCGAGGTCCACTTCTCCAGGGGGATTGTGGACATCGTGCTTGTGGGGCGGATAGCTCGACCAGTTGCCGCTGGGCGTATACACCTCACAGACCAGAATGCGATGGGCGGGAAAGCTGGGCTGGACCATATGATTGATCTGCCTGGTCGCGTTACCGCCGCCGCGAATCTCGACGCGCACGTCCGCTGGCGTCACCAGGCGCGCCGGATGGCTCTCTTCCGCCTTCGTGTAGCAGAAGGCGAGGTCACAGGCCGTGGTAGCTGTCAGGGCAAATGCCGTATGGATCGGGAGATAGAGAGTGTGCGGCAGACCACTGAAGACGTCGGCGCGCCCGCCGACGACGGGGAAGTCTCCGGCCGGCGAGCTGACAGCGCAGACGCCGCCCAGCGGGACGATGGCCAGTTCATAGCCGGCGGTCTCTTCCTGGATGGTCTCGCCCTGACCGAGTTTGACTACCTTAAACGCCAGCAATTCAAATCCGAAAGTCTCGATCTTATGGCCGGTTGGGTCCGGATGTACAAGCAGGGACATCAGTTGGTCTCCTTGGGTGGGGCGGTGGAATGGCGGACGATCAGTTCGCCAGGCACATTTGCATTTGGAACGGCGGAATCGCCCGCCAGCAGTTTGAGAAGGTTCTCGACCGCGAGCCGGCCCATATCGCGCATAGGCTGACGGACCGTGGTGAGCGGCGGCGCCGAGAATTGCGCGAAGAACAGGTCGTCGAAGCCGACGATAGAGAGGTCGGACGGGATCCCCAGGCCGCGGGCGCTGGCGGCACCCATGGCGCCGAACGCGGTCATGTCGTTGTAGCAAAAGACGGCGGTGGGGAGATTCGGGAGCGCGAGTAACGACCCCATGGCGGTTGCGCCGCCGTCAGGGCCGCCGTTCCCGGGCACCAGGAACTCGGGCCGGAACGGCAATCCTGCCTGTTCCAGCGCCGCGCGATAACCGCCGCAGCGTTCGGTGTCCGATTGACAGCCGAAGCGGTCGCCGATGTACGCGATGCGCTTGTGGCCAAGGTCGATCAGGTGCCGCGTGGCCGCGAAGCTGGCCGCGAAGTTGTCGATCATCACCGAATGCATGAACTCGCTGGGATGCTGGTTGTTCAGCAGAACAATGGGGACACGGGCTTGGGAAAGTACTTCGGCGTAGACGGCGCCCACGCGGGACGAGGTGACGATGATGCCGTCGACGCGGCGCTCCTCAAAGGCATGGACGACCTTTAACTCCCGCTCCGGCAAGGCGTTGGAGTTGGCGAGGAGGACGGAGTAGTCCCGTTCGTTGGCGGCGTCCTCAATTCCGAGAACCACCTCGGCGGCAAAGGGGTCGGCGATGCTGGTGACCACCACCCCGATGGTGGAGGTCCGGCTGGTCACCAGGCTGCGGGCGGCGGCGCTGGGGCGGTACCCCGACTCCAGGGCGATCTGGCGAATCCGGCTGACGGTTTCCGGACTGATGAGGGGACTGCCACTGAGGGCGCGGGAGACAGTGGAATGGGAGACGTTGGCGAGCCGGGCGATGTCCTTGATGGAGGCGCGTTTCACAGGGGCCAGTCTCCAGAACCGAGGTCATGCAAACGTGTGCATGCCCACTGGAGGAATCTTACCGTTTCATAGAAAAGAAGTCAATTGTCCGATATTGATCTTTCGCCGGCCACGCCTACCCACCCGCGCCCGGCACCGAAACGACATGGTCCATCCGCCGTTCCGGCTTGGGCGGCGAGGGCCGGAAAGCCTGCAAATGGTCGTTCGTCCAGACCCCTGCACGCCCTACGGAGGTCCGGACGATCTCCTCCATCCGCGCCGGATCGCCGGTCGCCCGCAGGTTCAGGGTGAGCGTGTGGTCCCGCGCAAACGAAGCCGTCAGGTCGCCGTCCACGCCCGGTTCATCGCCGTTCCGGGTCAAGCTCGCCTTCACATAGCCGGTGGATGCGCGATCCAGTACCTTGAGGTGCGCAATCCGAATGCCCGCCACCGTCAACTCCGCATCGATCTCGTCCAGAATCGGACCAGCCACCAACGACGGGCTCAATGGTCTCGCCAACCGGATGTCGCCCCGCCAGTTTAGCCACCCCAACGCGGCCTCCGCCTCGGCATACCGTGCATAGTCCACATTCTGTAGAGTTTGTGCACCCGCGACTCGATTCTGGTGCAGCACGGCGTCGAGCCAGGCATCCACTTGTTCACCGGTGTGGGCACTGAGATGGTAATCGGCGCCCGGTGGCATGGCCGTGCACAGGTCCGCCTTGCTGAAGCACAGTAGGTCGGCCTCATCCAGTTGATGCCGGTAGAGATAGGCGAGATCGGGGTCGGCGTCGCCGGCGTGCATGCGCTCATACTCCTCGGGATCCGCCAGAACCGTGAACGGAGCCAGGTGAAACTGATCGGAATAGTATGCCTTCAAGGGCTGCAGGATTGTGGCGGAGATATCAATACAACTGCCTACCGGTTCGGCGAAGATCACGTCGGGTTGGTGAGCCGCCAGCGCGGCTGCTGCTTCCACCAGATCCGACAGGCGGCAGCAGAAGCAACCGCCGGTCACCTCACCCGTCCTGAGTCCCTTCGTCTGGGCGAACTCGGTATCCACCAATGCGCCGCCCTGGTCGTTCGTAATGAGCGCGCACCGCAGTCCCGAGCCTTCCAGCACCTCCGCCGCCTTCAGCAACAGCGTCGTTTTGCCCGCGCCCAGGAATCCGCCTACCAGGACAAGAGTCGGGCGAGTGTTGATGTTGGGTTGCATACTGGCTTAGTCCCTCTGGTTTGGCAAACTGCCATTCTATCCACGTCCGCGATCAGAAGTTGACCTTCAGAGCCAGTTGAATCACCCTGGCCGGTCCGGAACTCTCAATCCGTCCGAAACGAACCGCATTGTTCAGCGAGGAATAAGGATTCCCCAGCGCCGCATGGTTCATCAGGTTGAAGAACTCCGCCCGGATCTGACTCCGCACACGGTCTCGCAGCACGAGTTCCCTCGCCACCATCAAATCGAAATTAACCAGGCCCGGCCCACGCAGCAGATTGCGTGGGGCATTGCCGAAGGTCCCCGCCGCGGCCAGTTGGAACGCGGAGGTGTCGAAATACCGGCCAATCACATCCTGTTTCGACCGGCCGTCTGGCAGGCGTGGATTTGCCGTGAGATCCGCGAAGTCCTGCCCCACTCCGCTCAGCGCCCGGTCCGTTCCGGAACGAACCGAAAACGGCATACCGCCGCGCCACGTTGCGACGCCCCCCGTCACCCATCCTCTGGAAAGACTTCTGACCCAGCGGTTGTCCATCGGCAGACCGGGGATGGGCCACACCCACGAGGCCGCCAGCCGGTGAGCGATGTCGAAATTGGCCAATGCCCGCCCGGCCCGCCGGTCATATGGTACGGCGATCGAGGCGCTTTGGCCGGGGATCGAGTCCTCTGAGTTCTCGTCGATGGCCTTCGACCAGGTGTAATTGGCCTCCACCACCAGGCCCGCCGGCGCCCGCCGCGACACCGACGTCTCCAGCGCGTGATAACTCGAAGTCGCACCGGATTCCGACACCACAATGCTCGCGAAGTCACCGTAGGGGCGCCTCTGCTGCAGATTTGAACTCGTCGCGCCGGTGCCATACCGCGCGTAGTTCAGATCGTACGCATAGGAGAGGTTGCGGCCCAGGTTGCCCACGTACGACGCGCGCCCCAGCCACGATTTGCCAAAGGGCTGCTCCACTGTCAGATTGAGAGCCTCGGAGTAACCGGGCCGGAAGCCGGATGCGAACGTCCCAAACTGGCCCATTGGCGTGGAGAACGCCACCTCCCGCTCCGGCAGAAATGGCGCGAACGAAGAAGGGAAGGGGTTGGTCGCGTTGCGATACGGATCGTCGAACGGGACGCCGTTGCGGGTCACCTGTGGGCTGAAGGGCGCCGAGTTGACGAAGCCGTTATAGAGCATGGTGAATTGCGGCACCCAGAAGACACCGGCTCCACCGCGAATCACCAGCGCGCGCCCGCCCGGTCTCCAGGCGAAACCCAGCCTGGGTGCCAGCGACTTCCGGTACTCGTCGAAGCCTCCCTGGGGGCACCTCTTGTCGCCCGCGTTCAGATAGCCCCTCGGGGCCTTGGGAAAACGTTCCGATTGCTCGTTCGGAACAAAGCACTGGATACGGCCCAGAGATTCCCGGAAAGGCAGGATTGGGTCCCAGCGCAGTCCGCCACTCAGCGTCAGCCGGCTGGTGACGCGCCATGAGTCCTGAACATAGAGCGCGGTCCGCAACCCGGTCAGTTCCTTGTGCTCACCGCCGCCCTGCCAGAACTGGTACACCTCGCCCAGCAGGAAATCAGCCATCGGGTCGCCCGTCGCCGCGCCATTGAAGTCGAAGTTGCCCATGGTGCGGAAATCGTTCTGAATGTGGTTTCTCAGGCGCAGCAGTTCCCCACCTGCCTTGAATTCGTGGCGGCCGGCCATCCAACTCAGGCTGTCGGCGAAGTGGTAATCCCGGTCGCGCTTATCGTAGTTCCAGCCGGGCCTGGCCGTGAAGTCTCCGCTGACATTGACGTACATAGCGGCCGGGTCCTTCACCGCGATCCCGTGGACGCCGGCCCTCGCGAAGTCGATGGGGAGCCGGACCGAGTTCCAGTCGTTCAGCGTGCGTCGGTGGCGGACGGTGAAAGTCGCGCTGTGAATCATCGTTCCGGATACCAGCCAGGTATCGCCCAGGGTGGCATGAAAGTAGGGTTGATCCGACCGGCCCACGCCGGTCGCGAACATGGAGGCCAGGTCCTGTGTGTTCCCGGAGAATGGCGACTCCAGTCCACGCCGGAACACATGTCCCGTAATGCGGTGCGCCAACGTGTCGTAGTCGATGCGTGCCGTGTACTCGTCTTCATTGGTCCTCTCCCGGATGCTTACCTGTCGCTCGCCGCTGGGCGAATCTGGCACCGCGATGTACTGCAGCAATGCCCGGGAAACCGGGCTCAGGCGGTTGACGGGGATGCGGCTTCCAGGAAAAGGGGACTCGGCTGCCGGATCGGCAATCGGGGCAGGGGCGGTCGAGAAATCGCCAAGCCGGTTGGCCGGTGTGGGCAGAAACTGCCGCGTGAGCTGCGATTCGGCCCGGCCACGCGTCCCCTGGTAGCTGCCAAAGAAGAAGAGGCGCCGGCGGATGATGGGCCCACCCAGCGTACCGCCGAACTGTGAGCGCTTGAGATTGTCCCGCGTGGCGGCGAAGAAATCGCGCGCATTCAGCGCCGCGTTCCGGCCGTAATCGAACGCCGAGCCATGCAGCCGATTGGTGCCCGATCGCGTCACCACACTCACTACGGTGCCTACGGTGTTTCCAAATTCCGCGCTGAGGTTGCCCCGATCGATCACCACCTCTGCGATGGCGGAGGCGTTTGGGAAGACCCCGCTCTGGTGCCGGTAGGAGTCCGTGTTTGTGCCTCCATCCAGGGTGTAGTGAACCCCGTTCTGGCGGCTGCCGTTGACGACATATCCGTTCCCCTCGGTCTGCGACTTGTTGCCGGCCACCACGCCTGCCTGCGTCATGACAAGCTGCGTGATGTCGCGTCCGTTCAACGGCAGATCTTCGATTCGGCGCTGATCCACGGAACCTCGCAGAGTGCCCGATGTCGCCGGCAGTGCGACCTCGTCAGAGCTGACCGTGATGCTCTCTTCCAGACGGCCGATCTGCAGCATCACATCGAGCGAGGCCCGCTCCGAGACGCCCAGGCGGATGTTGGTCCGTGTGAGGCTGCGGAACCCGTACGCGGAGACACTCACCGTGTAGAGCCCGGGCTGCAGGCTGTTGAAGGTGTACTGCCCGGTGTCATCCGAGTGGCCGGTTCTGCTCATGCCGGTCTCCTGATTCCAGACCAGCAAGCCAGCCCTCGGAATCATGGAACCGTTGGAGTCCCGCACCCGGCCCGAGATAGTGGCGTAATCCTGGGCCCGCAGAACGCACACGGGAGCGCCGGCTAGCAGGATCGCCAGACAACCCCCCAGCCTTGTTCCGCGCATAGAGGACAGGGTACCACCTCGACTTGCAATCAGGGCCGCTCACCGTGCCGGACGTCACAGACCCGGCCATGCCGGATCGACGCCCGGGCATCGGGATCACGGCATACAAAGACCCGCCAGCCGCCGCGCCAGTGCCGCCCGTGCCCGGTCTGTACTGTCTACGGTCGCCGTGTTCTCCGGCGAGGTGACGAACAGGCCCGAGAATCCGCGTTGCAGAGCCCTCAGGTCTTCCGCGAGCGAAGCGGTCGCCGACGCGCTGAAGCAGCCCGTTGGAGCCCGGGCGGTCGAAGCCCCCTCGGGGGGCCGATGATTCAGACCGGCCGCGGCCAAGCCCTCGGACAGCAGCCGCAGATACTCGGACGCTTCGTTGCGGATCATGGCTGCGTCATCCAGTGCAATGGCCTCCACCCGCTTGCGTCTCACGGCATCCAAACCCCGCACGCGAGTGGGCGTGAACCAGCGCAGGTACCTATCGAGAGCCATCACGCGGGCCAGCAGCCCGACATAACGCCGCGTGACGTCGTCCAGATAGCGGTTGGCTCGCTCCTTGCCCCCGAGATGTTGGGTCAGCGCGCCCATCGCCGGCGTTTCGCCCTCGTCATCTGAAAGCGGCTCCAGCACCTTCTCCCGCACGACGCCTGCCGCGTGGCGGCACTCCGTGGAGTCGGGAATCGCCTCCATGGCCTGTTTGACGCGATCCCGCGCCTCACCGTCGGACCATACCTCATAGCAGACGACGCCTTCCTGCCTCTTCAACTGGGCCGCACCCTGCACATCGGCTCCGGTTACATGCAGGGCCTCCCACAGCAGAATCTCCGACTCGGGTACCTCTGCCGCCTCGCCCTCCACCGGCGCGCGCACCGCGGCCGAGGTGTCCGCGGCCGTGGCATCCTGCGGCCCCGCGTTACTGACTTCGGACTCCGCCGGCGCCACCGATACCTCGATCTCGTCCTCGCCGCGGAAATGAACGCTGCGGGTGCGCGGGTGCCAGTCCTGGCTGTTCAAGGTGATGGAGGCCGACTCGATCTCACGCCCGCCCAGCACTGTCGTAGACAGCCGCACCCAGCCGTCGCCGCGGGTGATGGTGTCTCTCTTGTCCGCCTGCTCCGCCCGCCACTGCGCATAGTCGTCCGGGTTCAGCGGATCGTTCCAGTCCAGGCGCGCCAGCCGCAGCTTGGCGGCGTCGAACCTTTGGATTTCCTGCCCGCCCCTCCGGATCAGGTACCGCCTCGGGGCATTCGGATTCGTCGAGGAACGCGCTTTCTGCACCTGCTCGCTGGCGTGGCGCAAGAGTTCGGATGCTTCCACGGCAGCCGGATTCCAGATTCCATTCGCATCAAAGATGAGCAACAGGCAGGCGGCCACGGCGCCCACCGCCACAACTGGCGCCCAGCGGACCCATGGACGGGCGCGCCGCCATCTCGATAGCCACGAAGACTCCGCTCGCATCCGTGCCCGCAGAATGGTGAGCGGGGGAGGCGGCGGCGCCTGCCGGGCGTGCAGGCTGCGCCACTCGGCCAGGTTCGCATCGCCCGCCGCCACTTCCGCCAGACGAGTCCGGCACTCTGGGCAGTCCCGTAGGTGGTTCTGGATTCGGGGCTGCGGCTCCTCCAGGTGCAGCAGCAGTTCAGCCGGGCTGGGGTGCCTGGAATCGTGCCTGGATTCACTCATTGGTCAGCTTCCCCAACCTTTCTATGGCTCGCGCGCACGTTTCGGCCACCGACTGGACGGTCACGCCGTGCACCGACGCGATCTCCCGCAACGTCATTCCTTCCGACCGCATAAGTACATACTGGTGTTGTCTCTCCGTCAGGCTGCCCATCGCCGCGCGCAGCCGTTCGAAGCGCTGATGATCGATCATCGCCGCCTCGGGACCCCGGTCTGGACTGCTCCACGCCAGGTCGCCGCGCGCCCCCACGTTGCGCATCAGCAGGCCGTGTCCGGACTCCCTGCGCGCCCAATCGGTCCGCAGGTTCTGCAGCGTCCTGATCAGCCAGGCCTTTGGCTTCTCGATTTGTTCGCCATCGCGCACGCAACGGAACAGGCGTAGGAATGCGTCCTGCAGCAGTTCGTCGGCGTCCGCCGGCCTGCTGCCGGTCAACAGAAGGTAACGGTGCAAGCCTGATGCGTGCACCGTGTACAGATCGGCGACGAGTTGATCCGGATCCTGCTCCACGCCTGAACTGATCTCCCTGCTCACTACCAGGGGCATGGCCGTGCTGTCATCCAAGAGTCGACCTCAGACACAATCCTGCTGGACTGCAAACATACAGACGAATGAGCCCCCGCAGATTCAGGGTCGCATAACAAAATTGTTTCAACGTGGGACCCTGAAATCGCACCGCGCCGCCCGTCACTTGGGCATGCATCAACGCGTGGCGCTTCTCTACGGTCTTTGCTGCCGCCGGGCATTCCCGGTTTTGTTTCTGCTGCTGGCACTGCTGACGGTGCGTGATCTCCGGGCCCAGGCGAGTGGCCGGATCGCAGGCACGGTCAAGGACAGCTCCGGAGCTTCGGTCCCCGGAGCCGAGGTTACAGCCGTGAACGTGCAGACGGGTTTCGAGCTCACGCGCCCGACACTCTCCGACGGCACCTACGCCCTGCCGCTGCTGCCTGTCGGCGAATACAAGCTGGAGACCAAGGCGAAAGGCTTTCAGTCGCACACCCGCACCGGGTTGACGTTGACGGTGGACACCACGGTCACTGTCGACATCACGCTCCAGGTGGGCGCCGTCTCAGAGGCGGTGGAGGTGACGGCCTCCGCTCCACTGCTCGAAACGCAAACTGGCTCGCTGCGCGGCATGGTCGACCAGCAGCGCATTGTCAATCTCCCGCTGAATGGACGCGACGTCACCCAACTGGTCGCCATTCAGGCCGGTGTGATCCCCAGAAGTTCCTCCTCCAGTGAAGGCAATGCCTACTCCGTCAACGGCAGCCGCGGCAACGGCATCTTCTACATGCTGGACGGTGGCATGAACACTGACTCCTACCGCAACAACAGCGGCCTGTTCCCAAATCCCGACGCCGTGCAGGAGTTCAGCATCCAGAAGAACAATTTCACCGCCGAGTACGGCAACGCCACCGGAGCCGTGGTCAGCGTCATCACCAAGTCCGGCACCAACCAGTTCCACGGGTCGGCCTTCGAATTCCTGCGCAACGGCGTCTTCAACGCACGCAACTTCTTTGCGGCCAAGCGAGACAATCTGAAGCGGTCGCAGTTCGGTGGCACTCTCGGTGGGCCCATCGTCAAGAACAAGGCGTTCTTCTTCTTCGGCTACCAGGGCACCCGCCTGCGCACCGATCCGCAGCTCACCCGCCAGTTCCTGCCTACGCAGGCCATGCGCAACGGCGACTTTTCCAGCCTGACGAAATCGATCACCGACCCTCTCACCAAACAGCCCTTCCCGGGCAACCAGATTCCGGTCAGCCGGCTGAGTTCCGTCTCCCAGGCTCTGCTGCAATACATACCTGTGCCCTCCACACCTACCGGCGAACGCTTCACCGGTTATCAGAGCAAGCCGGTGGAGGATGAGTACACGGCCCGCGCCGACTACAATTGGTCCACCCATCGCTTCTCCGGCCGCTACTTCCGACGCACCTTCACGCGGCCCTTCACCGGTGATACCGGCGATCTCGCCTCCATGTTCACCTCGGACGTCGGGCGCTCGACCCAACCTTATTCCCACTGGACCTTCAGCGACGTCTGGGTGATCTCACCGAACATCATCAACAACGGCACCTTTGCCATCCGCAGCCGCCGCACCTTCAACGACTGGGCTTCTGTCGAACTGCCCATCGACTTTGCCAAAGCCGGCGTGGCCGGCATCGCCGTGAAGGATCCGGCGTCGGTCTATGTCAACGTCAGCAACTACTTCCTCGCCCGGCCCGGTTGGAACTACGACAAGAACGACCGCGACTACCATGTCTCCGACACGCTCACCTGGATGCTGGGTAGCCACCAGCTCAAGATCGGCGGTGAGTATCTGCACGTGAGCAACAACATCACCAATGACTTCCGTACCATGGGCAACTTCGACTTCAATGGCTCCATCACCGGCGACCCCATGGCCGACTTCATGCAAGGCGAGGTCTACCAGTTCTGGCAGGGCGGCGGCGAGTATAAGGACCTCAATGGCCACCGCATCGGCCTCTTCGTCCAGGACGATTGGCGTGTCACCACCAACCTGACTCTGAACCTGGGCGTCCGGTGGGAGCCGTTTCTGCCGTATCAGGATTCGATCGGCCGCACGCAATGCTTCGCCCCGGGCGTCCAGTCCACCCGTTTCCCGAATGCGCCCAACGGCTATCTGAACGCCGGCGACCCCAGTTGCCCCATGGGCGGCTTCGACAGCTTCAAACAGGCCTTCGCGCCCCGCTTCGGTTATGCCTGGCGGCCCGGCGGTGGCCGTACCGTGCTGCGCGGCGGAGCCGGCCTGTTCTGGAATCCTCAGTTCACCGTCCTCTACAACGGCTTCGTCAACTCCGCGCCGTTCAGCCCGCAGATTACCCTGAACGGCGTCAAGTTCAACAATCCCTACGCCACCACGCCGAACCCGTTTCCACAGTCGTTTGCTCCGTTCGACCCGCCCGCCAACTCGTCCTTCGTGACACCGCTCGGCACCTTCGGAGCGTTCTCCAGCGGATTCAAACCCAGCTACCAGGAATCCCTCAACTTCACAGTCGAACACGAAGTCTTCAGCGGCCTGCTCGCCCGCGCCAGCTACATCGCGAATCTCGGCCGGCGCCTGTCCTACAACTACGACACCAACTGGGCTCGTTACGCCGCCGGCGCCACGTCCGGCAATATTCAATCGCGCCGCCCCTACCGCGACTACAACTCCGTCCTCGTCGCCGATTCGGGCAGCAGTTCCAGCTATCACGGCTTCCAGTTCTCGGTCGAACGCCGCCTGTCCAAGGGCTTCAGCATCGAGGCGAACTACACATGGTCGAAGTCGATCGATGAGCTGAGCGACGACACCACGCCCGGCCAGAGCACCTCCATCGCCATCCCCTACGACCGCCGCTCCGGCCGGGCCGTGTCGGACTTCGACAACACACACCGCCTGGTCTCCTCCTGGGTCTGGAACCTACCCGAATGGAAGACAGGGCCCGCGGCGCTCAAGGCCATCCTGGGCGGTTGGCAGACCTCCGGTATTGCCACAATGCGCAGCGGCTTCCCGTATACCGTCCGCTCCGGAACCGACCGTGCTCTCAGCAGCATCGGCCAGGACTATGCCGATATCGTGGGCGACCCGAATTTGAGCGGCGATCGCTCCAAGGCCGATCGCATCGCCCGCTACTTCAACACCTCGGCGTTCACCTTGGCCACCCTCGGCACTTTCGGGAATTCGCCCCGCAACCTGCTGCGTGGCCCCCGGTCGGTCAACTTCGACCTGTCGGCCGTGAAGATCATTCCCATCAACGACCGCGTCCGGGCCCAGTTGCGCGGCGAGTTCTTCAACGCGTTTAATAATGTCAACCTGAGCACGCCCTACGCCTCGGCCAACAGCACTACCCGCTTTGGCCGCATCGAGAGCGCGGGCGATCCTCGCATTGTGCAGATCGCTCTCAGGTTCGAGTTCTGATCGGGAGACCAACTTTGATCCGCTTCCTGTCCATCCTCATCGTGGCGGCCGCCTCTCTGGCGGCCGCCGACTTGCGGGTCACCACCGGCGACCGGCTCCCCCAGGAGTTGGCGGACTATCTCACGCGCGAGGCGAGTGTCCACTGGAATGCGCGCCATGCCAGGATCGCGGCCTTGCGCAACGCCAGGGATCTGGAACGCCGCCAGCAGGAGTTCCGCGGTTGGCTGACTCAGGCGATGGGCGGATTCCCGGCCAAGACCCCGCTGAACGCCAGGATCACCGGCGGCTTCACCCGGGACGGCTACCGCGTCGAGCACCTCATCTTCGAGAGCATGCCCGGCTTCTATGTGACGGCCAACGTCTATAGCCCGTTGAATGCGCAGCCGCCCTTCCCGGCGGTCCTGGGCACCGCTGGCCATAGCGCCACGGGCAAGGCGATCGCCACCTATCAATACGCCTGGATCGGGTTGGCCAAGCGCGGCTTTCTGGTGCTTGCTTTCGATCCGCCCGGCCAGGGCGAACGTAGCGAGTACTTCGACAAAGTGCTGGGCAAGTCCATCGTCTCGATCGGGACCCGCCAGCACGACATGGCCGGGACTCAGTGCCTGCTCACCGGCTCCACGTTCGCACGCTATGAGGCGTGGGATGGCATCCGCGCTTTCGACTACCTGCTCACCCGGAAGGACGTCGATCCCAAACGGATCGGAGTCGCCGGCAACTCCGGCGGCGGCACCCAGTCCGCCTATCTCTCCGTCGTGGAGCCCAGGCTGGCTGCCTCAGTCATCTCCTGCTACATGACCGGATGGGAACAGCTCTGGACCGTGCCCGGACCCCAGGACGCCGAGCAGGACTTCCCCGGTTTCCTCAGCGCCGGATATGACTTCGGCGACTTCATGCTGGCCTTCGCCCCCAAGCCGGTGACGATGCTCACCGGAATCCAGGACTTCTTCCCCATCGCCGGCGCCCGCGCTACCTTTGCCGAGACAAAGAAGGTTTTCAGCCTGGCCGATGCCGAGGTCCACGCCGGCTTCTTCGAATACGACGACCCGCACGGCTGGAGCAAGCCCCGCCGCGAAGCGACCTACCGCTGGTTGACGAAGTGGCTGCAGGGCAGGGAAGACGACGGAGCCGAACCTCAGTTCCCCACCGAACCGGAGGCGAACCTCAACGCGACCCCCACCGGACAGTTGGCCACTTCGCTGGGCGGCGAGACTGTTTACTCCCTTAACCTGAAACGCGCGGAGCAGCAATTTGCCGGGCGCTCAGCCCTGCGTGCGGACGCGGCGGCTGTGCGCAAGACACTGGTTCGGGTCCTGGACCTTCCGGCCCGAGCCAGTGTGCCGGCTGCGACCGAGGTGGAAACCAGTCGCCAGACGGAGGCCCGGGTGACGAAGCTTCTGCTGGAGACGCAGCCCGGCCTGCACGTCGCCGCTGTTCTCTTTGAACCAACCGCGACGGGGCAACACCCGGCCGTCCTTTGGCTGGACTCGCGGGGCAAGGGCACGGACACAGCCGGCATCGACGGACTGGTGGCGAAGGGCACCACAGTGCTGGCCATCGATCTCAGCGGCTGGGGCGAAAGCGCGCCGCCCGCCGGCAAGAGCGGCTACTCCGGCGACTGGCAGTTGGCCCAGCGGGCGATGCTCATCGGCCGGCCGCTGCCGGGCATCCAGACCCTGGAGGCGCTGCGGGCTTACGACTTCCTGCGTACGCGTCCTGGAGTGGATCCCTCAAAGATCAGCATCACGGGCATCCGCGATGGCGGGATGATCGCTCTCTATGCGACGGCACTGGAGCCGCGTATTGCCTCCGCGACGGTGAAAGAGATGATGGCCTCCTTCATGACGCTGGCGCGGGCCAAGGTCCACAAGGACCGGATCGGCAGTGTCGTTCCCGGGGTTCTCAGCGAGTTCGACCTGCCAGACCTGGCGCTGGCCATCGCTCCGCGCGACCTGACGCTCCACTCTCTGCGCGACGCCCTGGGCAATCCCCTCGATCGCCGCATCGTCGAGCAGGAATTTGCCCCGGCCGTAGCTCGTTACGCAAACGCGAAGCAGCACTTCCGCATTGAGGACTGACTAAGTGCCAACATGGCCGGTCTTCGTGAGCGGGGCTCAAGTGACGGGCTGCTCGCGCGTCTTCAACGAAGTCCCGTATGGCCCTGAGGCCCGCCAAAGTGGAGGAAGCCGCGCTACGAACCCCAACCGTCAGGGAGGGGTCTCCGCCGCGCTGCGAACCGCGCACGTCAGTAAGCGGGCACCCGTTGCGAGCGTATCTTCAACGGAGCGTCCTCCGGCCAGGCGTCGACGGGTGCATCCACCGCCGGAACCACGCCCGCCCGCGCTGTCCCGTCCCACTGCTGTCGACCACATAGGCCAACCGCGAAGGCGGCCGGAGATCCACTTCCGTGCGGTGCCGTCACGGCTCCGAAGATCCAGCCGCCCACCAATCGGTGGCGCCTACAGGGGCCGGTGGCTGTACAGAAACGACGTGACCCGGCCCCGGATCTCGTACAGGTGTGTAAACAGGCTCACATGCGGACCGCCCTGCAGTGCCAGCAGCTCCGCGTTGGGGACCCTGGCGGCGAGTGAACGCGAATCCCCGAACGGCACCACCTCGTCCGCCGTGCCATGCACCAGCAGCACAGGCAGGGCAATCTGCTCCACCGGGTAGTCGAACGCCCGGCGCGATTCCGTGATGTCGTTCTGCGTGCCTGGCAGCCGCAGTGCCAGATGCTCCATGGTGCTCAACTGCAGCTCCGTCAGCATCGGGCCGGCCAAGGGGTCGCTCAGCGTTCGGCGGCACATCTCCACATCAGGGATCGCACGGCGCGCGGACTCCTCCGGTCGCCGGGCGGCGTTGTCGCGCAGTCGGGCGGTCAACCAAGGCAGGCGCGCCATCCCCTTGAGCAGATGGAACCGCAGCGGCAGCTTCACACGCAGGGGGGCCGTGCAGGCCGAGACCAGCACCAGGCTCCAACAGCGCTCCGCATGCCGCAGGGCAAACTGCAGCGCGCACTGGCCGCCACCGGAGATGGCGAGCATCGCCGCCCGCTGAATCCCAAGCGCGTCCAGCACGGCCGCGCACAGATCCGCCTGCTGCTCCGGAGTCCTCGCGCCCGCCAGCGGTGTGCCCAGATAACCTGGGCGCGAAACCGCCACAAACTGAAAGCCGCTGCCCCCGAGAGCGGCACGCGCCAGCATCTCGCTCTGGTCGTAGCCGCCCATCGCTCCATGCAGCGCTACCACGGCTGGCCCCTCGCCCCACACGGCGCACTCCACCATGCCGCGAGCGGTCTCGATCAGCACCGGACGCGGAACGGCACCCGGGCCATGATCCTTCATCTTGTTCATTGCGTCCGCCCCTCCGCCGCGGCGAGGCGTGGCCTGAGATGGTGGATCAAGGCGGCGGCTTCTGCCGGCGGCTGGCGCTCGACGCGCCGGTACTGCCGTCCATCCGGAGTCCGGCTCACCAGCCCGTGGTCGCACAGCTCGCGCCGCAACAGCGCGTGGTCGCCGAACAGATGATCGGTCCGCAGTTGGGTGCTGAGCTGCGCCTCGCTCAAAGACTGTTTCGCCGGTAGCCTCGACCAGAATACCCACAGGCAGGTCTCACGCAGACTCTCCTTGGCCGGCCAGCTCTTCAGCCGTCCGCGCGCGTCGAAGTACGCAGCCAATCGCTTCACCAGAACGTAGTCCACCGGCGCGGGAGCAGGCTGCGCCTGGTGCAGGCGGTTCTCGGCGGCGGCCTGCGCGCGCAGGCTCTGGTAGTTCCGATGGCCGGCGCAGCGCGCCAGCATGTTCAGCAGTTCAAGATGGCTGGGCGTGTGATCGCATTGGACGAGTTGATCCCGTAACGATCGCGCCAGGGCGGAAAGATCCCCGGCGGAAAATGGAATGGAAACTCTGGACATCGCTTATCCTTTTTCGAATTCGCATCTGAATTGAAAGCCCACAAGCCTAAAAGCCCGCGGGGCACGCGCCGATCCGGATTTGGATTGTCGGGGGTCGCTGTCTTCCGACTCGGCACGGGATAAGGTGTCGGTCGATGGGTAGAGTCTGGCAGGTTTAGCTCCCCTTGCGGGGCAACGACGCCTTGGTGAACTGCCGACCGTCCTCCATTCTAGTAGAAGCTCCTGTTATCTGCAATAGGCGCCGCCGGGAAGTGTCGCTAGTATGTGATCTGTCCGCATGAGTTCACACGTGATCTGTCCGTTCGAGCAGAGCGGCGGGCGAGTCTTGGAAGGTGGAAGCCCCCAAGGATTGCCCGGCCGCGGAAGTGGAGCGGATGATGAAGCTACAAGAAGTGCTGCTGAAGGCCATGGCGAAGAAGATCACATGGTGGAGCGCGGCGGAGATCATCGGAGTGAGCGACCGAACGATGCGACGCTGGCGGGAGAGGCTGGAAGAGCACGGCTATTCGGGCTTGGCCGACCGGCGGAAAGGCAGGCCGAGTGACAAGAGGGTGCCCTTGGCGATGGCGGAGGAGGTGTTGCGGCTGTACCAGGAAACCTACTATGACCTGAACATGCGGCACTTTCACGAGAAGCTGCGCGAGCAACACGGCATCCAGCTGAGCTACACGTGGGTGCAGAAGGCGCTGCAGGGTGCGGGCTTGGTGGCCAAGCGGGGTAGGCGGGCCAAGCATCGGCGGAGACGGGAGCCTCGACCGCTGCCGGGGATGCTGCTGCACATCGACGGGAGCAAGCACCAGTGGTTCAGCGATGAGCGATGGTATGACCTGATCGTGATCCTGGATGATGCGACGAAGGAGATCTACTACGCACAGTTGGTGGAGGAGGAATCGACGCGGACGGTGATGGCGGGCCTGCGGCATGTGATTGAGTCGAAGGGTCTGTTCTGTGCGTTGTACAGCGACCGGGGCAGCCACTTTTTCGTGACGCCGAAAGCGGGCGGGAAGGTTGATAAGGGCCGTCTGACGCAGGTTGGGCGAGCGATGAAGGAGTTGGGCGTGCAGATGATCGCGGCCTACTCGCCACAAGCGCGAGGCCGGTCAGAGCGGAGCTTCGGGACCTGGCAGGGCCGACTGCCACAGGAGTTGCGGCTGGCGGGGATCACCACCGCGGAAAGGGCCAATGAGTTCTTGGCCGAACGTTACATTGGCGAGTTCAACGAGAAGTTCACGGTTGAGGCGAAGGAGACAGGGACGGCGTTTCGGAAGACGACGCGCGCCGATCTGAACTGGGTGTTCACGGTGCAGACTGAGCGCGTGGTAGATCGGGATAACACGGTGGCGATCGGCGACCAGAGCTGGCAACTGGAGAAGAGCCGTTTCCGCCACTCCCTGGCGAAGAGCACAGTGACCATTCACGAGCACCTGGATGGAACGGTGTCGATCCGATTTGGACCGCATGTGGTAGGCCGCTACACAGCCGAGGGCGCACGATTGCGGGACACTCGACAATCACGAAAGGAAGACTGTGGAAAAGGCGGGCCCGAGGAAGCCGAGGAAAACCGCGAGGCGGTTTCCCACGGCTCCCACCGTCCCTTGGAAATCCCGCCGAGCCGGGATTCCCACTTTCCCACCGCCCCGACGACGACGAGAAAGGTACGTCCGAAGACCCGGAAGCCGCCTTCGGCGAGCAGAAAAGGATCATCGGGTGCGGTCAACTGATGCGGACAGATCGTGTGTGAATAAAAGCGGACAGATTGACTTACTACCGACATAGGCGCCGCCGGGAAGATATGGATATGTAATCTGTGCTTAGTGATACACTTTCCCCGGAGGCCTTTGTTGAAGGGGCAAAAAACGCCGTGCGGGATGCGCGGCCAGTCTCCGGCGGAGTAGCGGATGTATACTGGCCTCAAATTTCACCGTCCCATTCAGAGGGCCCCAGGAGGATGTCATGTCCGTTAAGTTACAGATGAGCCGCACCGCGCTGAGCCTGTCCTTGCTGGACGGAGCGAAGTGGGAGGTGCTCCGGCCGCTGGTCCAGCGGTGGTGGTCTGAATTGAAATCGTGGGAGGCCGCCGACACATTCGCCGCCGCCTTCCAGGACGATCGAATGACGGTCCGTCAGATCAACGTTGGGTCCACCGCGCGCGGCGGCGACTTTGCCATCCCGAACCTGTACAGCAGCGAAAAAGAACACGAGAGGACGATTAGTCTGGCGAGAGACGTGGCGGGCGTCAAAGAGCGCTTTACCCCCGCCAACTTCTACAATCCGTCGACCCTGAAGCGTGCGAAGAACGAGTTGGGGCTTCATGATCTCAGCGCATCGCTGCTGAGCCATAAGAAGCCGATTCGGGAACAGCTGAAACACTACGAAGACGTGGTGGCTCTGTTCGTACCGGTTCCGATGGAAGAGGACCACGCGCTGTTTTACACGCTGAATCAGATGGGCAAGAACGAGCTGAGCGATGGCGCCCATGAGATCCGCATCATGCGCAGTCAGCTCACCCGCATCAAACTGGCCCAGGGAAGCGACATGGGTACGACGTACCGGGACATGAGCCAGCCTGGTTCGGATCAGGGGAAGATTCGCTACGGAGTGACTGGGACCGTCATCAAACGTGGTGAAGGCCAAAAGTCGAAAGCGTCGGACGCAACAGAGCAGGAACTGAAAGACCGAAGAAGCAACGCGCTGAAGTACAAGCGCATTCTGAACGTGATATTCAACCCGGGCGAGAAGATCGTGAATGAGATCGTGATGGCCTACCGGTCCCACAGCGCCCCGCAGTTCCCGATGTTCGCTCAATGGGATAAGCCCCGGAGATTCTTTCGACTGATCGATTCGGACACGCTGCAGCCAACCGGCCCGGTAATCACGAACACGGGACAGTACCTGACGCAAGCACCGCCTCTACCGGTTCTGCCTCCTCCCGGGAGGTCGACCGGCGCATTCAACGGGCCGCCACCTCCGCCTCCGCCGCCAGGGGGCTTCAAGTAACGGGACTGGCGAATGCCGATCCCGGGACTTCGGGACGCTTGCGCGGGAACTCGCGCGGTTTGCCGCCTAGCCTCGAAGTAAAACCACCGACCACGGACCACCACCATCATTTGGTCGGAGTTGTCTACACCACCTTGGCCGGCGGAGTGCCTCAGTGAAGCTTCCCTGGATCGGTTGCGAGACCTACAGCGGGTCTCCGGCCCCACTGCAGGATCCCCGTCTCACTCTTCGCGAAGCGAAACCGCCGGGTCCGTTAGCATGGCGCGGCGGGCTGGGAACCAGCATGCGGCCAGCGCCACACCGACCATCACAGCCGTCGCTGCCGCGAGCATCGCCGGGTCGCTCGGTCCGATTCCGAATACCACCTTTTGCAGTATGCCCCGCACGGTGAGGCAACACGCCAGCCCGATGGCCGCTCCCGTCACCGTCATGGACAGAGCCCGCCGGGCCACCATCCGGAATATCTCCACCGGCCGCGCACCCAAAGCTATGCGCACGCCGATCGCCGCACGGTTGCTCGTGACTGTGTATGACAACACTCCGTAGAGCCCCACCGCGGCGAGGATCAGGGCCAGCGCGGCAAAGGCGCCTAGTACTTGCAACTGAAACCGCTGGCGCGAAGTCGCGTCTGCTAATACATCATCCATGGTTCGGAAGTTGACCCCTGCTTCGGGGTTCACCTCGCGAATCACTGTGCGCAACGCGGGTGCAAGCCGTCGCGGATCGCCCTTCGAACGCACCATCAAGTTTCCCGATCCGAGCTGTCCTTTCATCTGGATCTGCGAATAGCAGACGTAGGCCTCAGGACGCGCCGGTTGCGTGAGTCCCGCCTGCCGGACATTGCTAGAGACCCCGATGATCGTCAGCCAGTGCTCTTTAGGTTCGAAACTGTCGTACCAGATGCGGTCGCCGACGGGATCGCGGCCGGGCCAGAATGTCCGCGCCATCTCCGCGTTGACGATAGCCACACCCGGAGCCTCGCCCGAGTCGCTGTCCGTAAGCCGCCGCCCGCGCAACAGGGGAATGCCAAGGGTTTCCAGCAGGCCCGGGCTCACGATTAGGTAGCCAGCGTCCAGCGCTCGCAGATCGCGCCGGCTTTCGATGAAGAAATGCCCGTCGCGCTGGATTGGATCGAGTGGAAGGTCGTTGATTGTGCCGGCCGCCTCGACACCAGGCATTGCGCGGACGCGATCGAGCAGTCGGCGGTAGCTGGAATCCAGACGCGCGCGGTCCGCGTCATTGACAGGCCACGAGAGGTCTACCGCCAGAACTCCTGCCGGCCGGAAACCAGGATCCACCGCCTTCAATCGTGCATAGCTGCTCAAGAGCAGGCCGGCGCCGGCCAACAACACCGTGGAAAGAGCGACTTCCGATACCAAAAGGGCGGCCTGCACGCGCTGTGACCGCCGCGTCGCAACCGGGCCGCGCGAGCCTGACCTTAGTATGTCGTGGATATTCAGTTGCGAAGCCCGCCAAGCTGGAAGGATTCCGAACAACGCGCCCGCAAGGGCGGCGAAAGCCACCGCGACGAGCACCACACCGGTGTCGATGCGCACGTCGGCGGCTCGCGGAACTTCAGCTGGCAGTAGCACACGGAGAAGATCCATCGACCAAGAGGCCGTCAACAGACCCAGGATACCGCCGGCCGAGGCCAGCAGCAGACTTTCGATCAACAGGCGGCGGAACAGGTGCCACCGCTGTGCGCCCACAGCCGCGTGGACGGTCAACTCCCGCGAGCGTGCTGTCACGCGCACCAGCAACAGGTTGGCCACGTTCACACACACGATGAGGAGAAGTAGCCCAACCGCGGCGAACAGCATCAGCAGCGGCGTGCGCACACTGCCGACCAGGTGCGACGTCAACAACTGCACCGAGGCGTCCGGTGTCTGAAATGGGTCTGGGAACTGCTGCTTGAGGCCGCGCGCGGCCGCGCTAATTTCGCGGTGCGCAGCTTCCACCGTGACGCCGGGTCGAAGCCGTCCCACAGCCCAGTAGTTGTGCGCAGTCCGTGAGTCGCCTTCGCCGAGAGTGCGAATCGAGCCCCATACCTCCGCTCCCGCTGGAAACGCAAAGCCTTGAGGCATGACTCCGATGACTGTGGATTTCTGACCAAGGACGGTGATCTGCCGTCCGAGAATCGCCTGATCAGCGCCATAGGCCCGCTGCCACAGGCCGTGGCCGATCACGACGGTCGACAGCGGGCCACCATGACGATGGTCTTCCGCGGAGAGAACGCGGCCCAGGGCCGGCCGGACGCCCAGGGTCTCGAAAAACTCCTCCGACACGACGGCGCCGAAAGAGCGTTGCGGCACCTGGCCGCCGCCGACCAGCAAGGGGCCTTCGCCGTAAACCCCCATCTGAGAGAACGCCCTGGTCTGCCGCCTCCAATCGTCGAAGTCGGGCAGGGACGTGCGCATCTCGTGCCTGTCGTTGCTGACACTCGCAACCCAAGCCAGTCGCCCCGGATCGGGATAGGGTAGCGGGTTCAGGAGGACCGCTTTAACAACACCAAATAGTGACGTACCGGCGCCCACGCCAAGAGCCACGGTGAGGATGGAGGTCACGGTCAGGCCGCGGGCCCGGCGAAGAGAGCGCAGAGAATACCGCAACTCCTCTGGTAACATGCTCCGAGATTTCGCAACCATGGGGCCGTCACAAGTAGTTGGGAATCAAGCCAAGCACTGGGAGGCTTGTTCGAATCTGGGACGGCCGTGTCCGCTGCCGCGCATGCACTTCCGCGACGCCCTATGTCCGCCCGCCACTCTTCGTCGAGCGTGAATGGTGACGTCCACCCCAGCCGCGACCGTTAGCCACAATCTGCGTGGACCCTTGCTCGCACCCTCTCCAGGCCCATCCGCACCAGCGTCGAAACGTTCGCCGTCGCGATCAGCGACTCCAGTACCGTGCCACCGATCGAGCGGCTGACATACCCATTCACCAGCCACATCAGGGTCGTCGTCAGCAGCACCAACCGCAACCGCACGCCCTCCAGGGTGAAGAACGCGACCGTTGCCACGCACGACGCCACGACCGGCAGCCACCCCCAGCCCCCGTGGGCCACCTTCAACCCCACTGCGACATTCAATGCCACCGCGCCCGCCGCCAGCCACAACGACCGCGAACGCACGGACAGGTAGGTCCTGCCAGCCGAGATTCCGGCCGACCCCGCCGCCGCCAGGTTCCCCAGCATCAGATAGTGCGCCCCATACACCACGCTCTCCGCCGAGAGCAGCAGCTTCATCCGCCGGTCGTCCCTACTCAGAAACGCCCCCACGCCCAGCACCAGCGCAACGTACCCGGCACATTGCGCCGGCGAAAAGTAGTCCATTCCCTTCTATTCTCGCAGTTTCGGGCCCGATAGGCAGGATGCCTTCATTGAGAGGCTCGCTGGCCACAATCTCCACTGCTTGCGAAACGGCAGCCGGTCAACCTTCGTCGCGGAGCGTGGTCACCGGGTCCACACCGGCTGCGCGGTGGGCGGGCAGCCACCCTGCCAGCAATCCAACCAGGATCATCGAAAGGCAGCCGGCGGCAAACGCCAGCGGATCCATGGGCGATACCTCGTACAGCAGGCTCTTCATGACCCTCGTCAGCGCCACGGCGCCCAGCAGGCCCAATCCGAGTCCAACGCACACCAGCGACAGCGCGTTCTGCAGAACCTGGGAGAGCACGTCACGGGAACGCGCACCCAGCGCCATGCGGATGCCGATCTCTCTACGCCGCTGCGACACGGTGTGCGAGATCACACCGTAAAGTCCGATGCCGGCCAGCAATGCGGCAATCGCGGCGAAGACGCCGATCAACCAGGCCGGTCGGCTGGCGCCCGACAGCGTGCGCGCCCGCACCTGCTCCAGCGTGGCCACTTCGCCCAATGGAAGATTCGGGTCAACGGCTCGCATGGCTTCGCGCATGGTGGGCACCACACCCGCCGCATCGGCCTGCGCCAGGACGATCAGCTTGACATGTGTGGCCGGCGCCTGGGCCAGCGGCACGTAGACCACCGGTGGATCACGCATGCCCGGCGGGCCTACCCGCTCACCTCGAATCACGCCGGCAATCTCCACCTCGGGCATCAGTTCAGTGGGGTCCCCAAAGGGTGGCATCGATACGCGCACTCGCCGGCCGACGGCTTGTTGCACGCGGCCGACATCTTTCAACCGCGCGGCCAGCGTCTCATTGATCACAATGACGCGCGGCGCACTGGCCGTGTCCCGGTTGGTGACCCCGCGGCCCGCCAGCAGCGGAATCCCGAGTGCCTGAAAATACCCTGGATCCACTCGCTTCAGGCGCACGCGCACCAGCTTCTGCTCGCCAGGCTCTCGCAGCGCTTCACCGTTGCCGATCCACTGTAGAGGCATGTGCGAAGTCATTGCCACCCGGCTGATGCCGGGCACGGCCTGAAGCCGCTCCGTCACGGCGTCGTAGAATTGAGCCGCCTTCTCCGGAGTCGGATACGAAGACTTGGGCAGATCCACCGATGTGGTGATCACGTGCTCGATGCGGATGCCCGTCTCGATCTGCTGGAGCTTCGACAGGCTCTTCAACAGCAACAGAGCACCGCACACCAGGACCAGCGACAAACCGACTTCACCGATCACGATCGCCCGCCGCAGAAGGGCGTGCGAGCCGGACGATCCGCGGGCCGCCCGGTTCAACGACTGCGCCAGGCTGCCGAACGAGGTCTGTAACGCCGGAAACGTACCGGTGAGCAGTGCCACGGCCAAGGCAACCGCACCGGCGAAGCCCAGCACGCGCAGATCCAGCGTGACCTCCGCCGTGAACGGCAGCGCCTCTTTCAAAACCGGTGTCGCTACGCGAATCAACAATCCAGCCAGAGCAACACCCGCCGCGCCGCCCAGCAGGCAGAGCACCAGTGTCTCCGTGAGCAACTGTGCCACCAGCCGTCCCCGGCTCGCGCCGAGTGCGGAACGAACGGCCAGTTCTCTCGAACGTGTTGCGCCCTTGGCCAGCAGCAGGTTTGCCACATTGGCGCAAGCGATCAGCAGCACCAGCGCCACCGCGCCAAAGGCGATCGAGATCGAGCGTTGCAGGTTGGCGCCCACCAGCAGGCGGGCGAGCTGCTCCACAACAATGGCGCCCTGGCGGTCCTCCTCCGATGCTTTCTCCATCGTGGCCGCGTAGACGGCCTGCATTCGTTCGCTCACCTGGGTCAACGTCGCTCCGCCTCGCAGACGGCCGTATACGGTGAGCCAATGGCTCTTACTCGTCCGCTCGACGGGCGTGAACACCAGCGGCTTCCAGAACTTGGTCTCGTCGCGATCAAAGGCGCCGGGCGCCAGCACGCCAATCACCTGGTACGGTTCGCCATCCAGCATCGGCCGGCGGGTGAGGACGTTCGGATCAGCGCCGAAATCGTTCTGCCACGCGGCGTGACTCAGGACAATCACCCGTTCCGCTGACGGCTGATCTTCCTCCTCCGAGAACGTGCGGCCCAGCCTGGCCTGCGTGCCGAAGACCTGGAAGTATTCAGCGGTCACCGCTTTGCCGTTCAACCGCGCCGGTTCGCCGCCGTTCTGCAGCGCAACCGAGATGGACTGCTCCGCCGACAGCGCTTCAAAATCAGTGGCCAGGCGCTTCCATTCCAGGAAATTCGCGGCGCTCGTAGCGTTCGTCACCCCGGGCCGGGGCGCCTCCCACACGCGCACGATCCGGTCCGGTTCCGCGAACGGCAGCGGCTTCAACATCACGGCGTCCACCACGCTGAACATGGCCACGTTGGCGCCGATGCCCAGCGCCAGCACGCCCACTACGGAAGCCGTGAAGCCGGGGGACCGCGCCAGCGACGACAACCCGTATCGAAGATCCCGCATCAGCGCTTCCAGCCACACAAAGCTCCGCCGCTCGCGATGTAGTTCCTTCACTTGCTCCACTCCTCCAAACCGTAGGCGGGCCTCCCTCCGGGCCTCTTCCGGCGAAAGCCCGCGGGCCACGGCGTCTCGCTCGGCCAATTCCAGATGCGCCTGAATCTCGCCTTCGAGTTCCGTCTCCAGGCGCCGCTTGCGCAGCAGCGCCAGCAGGTTGTGGGCCGCCCGCCGCAGTGTCATGATTCCTCCAGAAAACGGGCCACCAGCGATGTGGCCTTCTCCCAGTTCGCCACCTCCACCAGCAACTGTTTCCGGCCGGCCTTGGTGATGGAGTAGAACTTTACCTTGCGATTGGTCTCGGAAATGCCCCATTCGGTGAGGATCCAGCCCTCCTGCTCCAGCCGGATGAGCGCGGGATGCACGGACCCTTGGCTCAACTGCAACGCATCCCCGGAGACCTGTTCAATGCGCCGGGCAATGGCATAGCCGTGCAGCGGCCCCATCACGGCCAGCGTCCGCAGCACCAGCAGATCCAACGTCCCGTACGGTACTTCTGATTGTTGTTTCGACATGTCGTCTCTCGACAGCTCCATGATGAAACGAGGACGCGGAGGTGTCAACGGGGGAAGGTGTAACCTTTTCGTCGAGATGCCGGTGCCGGGAGAGCGACGCGGCCGCAAGGATCGGGGAGCGGGACGAGATGGGCGCGGGTGGCGGTCGCAGTGGGAACGACCAATGCTGGCCGCTCCCGCATCGAACGGAGTCAGTCTCGTGCGCATTCTGCTATCGCGGGACCCAGGACAGACAGGACAGGAGATCCCTGAAGCGCTAGTCGTTCCGCAGTGCCACCACAGGGTTAACCTGGGCCGCCCGCCGCGCCGGCACCCCGCTCGCCACCAGGGCAACCACGCTGAGGACGCCGAACGCCATCAGGAACGACGGCACATCGAACGGTGGTACCCCATACAGGAACCGCGCCAGCAGGCGCACCGAAGCAAGCGCGCCGAGCAGGCCAATCGCGGCTCCGCCCCCGACCAGCCGTACCATGTCGCCCAACACAGGGCCGATGATGTTCGAGCGACGGGCGCCGAGCGCCACACGAATGCCGAACTCTTTCGTTCGGCTTGTCACCAACTGCGCGAGCACGCCGTAAAGCCCTACGGCCACCAGCACCAGCGCCAGCGTGCCGAAGCCGCTCACCAGGATGGAAAGCAGCCGCTCCTGGGCCACCTCCCGATCGAGCCGGTGCCTGATCGTGTGGGCCATCAGAACCGGCACGGCGGGGTCGAGCGCGGCCGTCTCGCGGCGCACCGCCGGGATCAGGGACTCTGGCGGACCCTCCGTCCGCACACTCAAGGCTAAGCTCCTCACCGCGGGCTCGAGCGGAACGTACACAGTGGGCACAGGCGGAGTACGGAGTCCAAAGTAGCGGGCATCGCCTACCACGCCCACAATCTCGAACGACTGCCGGGCGTCGTACTGCTCTTCCCGGGAGAGCCGGCGGCCAATCGGATTCTCGCCGGGAAATAGACGCCTGGCGAGGCTCTCGGTGACAAGGCCGACCCGAGGCGCGCCAGGCACCTCGTCGTCTACCGAGAAATAACGGCCAGAAACCAGGGGAATGCCCATGGCGGCCAGGTAACCAGCGCTGACACCATAGGCTTCCACGGCCCCCACGCCGAACCGGCCGGGCGCCGACGCCGTACCGCCGGAGTTGCCGCCGCCCAAGGGAGTCTCCTCGGACAGCCCGACAGCCCGCACGCCGGGCAGGGCCGCGACCCGCTCTCGCAACCGCTCGTAGAAGGCGCGGGCACGGGCACCCTGGTAGCCGTATTGGCTTGGTTGCACTTGCACCAGGAGGACGCCATCACGCGCGAAACCGGGATCGATCGTCTGGAGATGGGCGAAGCTGCGGGCCAACAGCGCAACGCCCACCAGCAGCACCAGGCAGAGGGACACTTGCGCGACTACCAGGATCTCCCGCGCTGACAAACGCCTCTGCACTCGGCCAAACACACTCGGGGACCGCTTGAGTGCTTCCGTGAGGTCCTGCCGCGAGGAGCGAAGTGCCGGGGCCAAACCAAAAAGCAGCCCTGCCAGCACGGTTGCCACGAACGAGACTGCCAACACCGATGGATCGGGGGAGACATCCAGCGTTACATCAGCCATCTGCATCGACAAAAGGTTGACCAGGGCCTTGGACCCGCCCACCCCCAACGCAACCCCTACCATGCCGCCGAGCGCGGCCAGCAGCAGATTCTCCGTCAGTAGTTGTCGAACCACCCGGCCGCGGCTCGCACCCACGGCCAGCCGCATCGCGATTTCGCGTTGGCGGGAGCCCGCCCGCGTCAGTATCAGGCCGGCGACATTGGCGCACGAGAGCACCAGCAGCAGTCCGGCTGCCGCTAGCAGCACGACGAGTGGCTTGCCATACAGTGTCCGCAGGGGAGACTGCCCCTGCGCACCCGGAAGCAGCGTAGGCCTCCAGCTACGGTCCGCGCCATCACCCGGCCCCCAGGTCACCCCCAGCCGGGAAGACTCCGCCGCGCGATCGCCCAGCAGGGAGGTGACCTGAGCCTCGGCTTGCGCCATCGTCACACCGGGCCGCAACCGGGCGGTGATGGTGAGCCATTGGCGCCACCGCCGGTCCCAGTTATTCCGCATGGTCGGCACCAGGCTCGGGTATAAGGTGAGCGGCACATAGACGTCTGGCGTGTTGCCGACTTGGGTGCCGTGGAAACCTGGGCTCGCGATGCCGACCACGGTGCAGAGCACGCTATTCAGGCGCACAGTGCGTCCCAGGACGGTCAGGTCGCCGCCCAGTTGCCGTTGCCAGAAGCCGTGGTCGAGCACCACATAGCGGTTCGCGCCGGGCGCGGCCTCATCCTCCTTCACCAGCATCCGGCCTGCCGTGGGTTGTACGCCCAGCACGCCAAAGTAGGTGCCGGATACGTACGCGAGGTTCACGATGATGGGGGCTCCGCTGTGGCCCGCCTGTTCCATGCTGAACCCTGCCGTGCCGCTTTCGTGCGCCGCCGCCACGCCTTGAAAGGATTGACCGGCGTAGTCCCGCAGTCGGAGGTAATCCGCGCGGCCGTGTGGCACATAGGGCTGGTTCGGGTCCCGGGCAAGAACCACCAGTTCCTGCGGATGGGCCACCGGCAGCCAGCGCAACAGAACCGCATGCGCGACACTGAACAGCGCCGTCGTAGCTCCGATGCCGAGCGCCAGCGTGGCGACCACCGTCAGCGTGAATGCAGGGCTCTTCGCCGAAGTCCGTACCGCGTAACGGAGGTCCTGTGCGAGGTCCTCCAACCAGCGTGTGCCCCGAGCCTCACGGACGTGTTCCTTCACTTGTTCGGCACCGCCAAGGGAGAGGCGTGCACGGCGTGTGGCTTCGGCGTGGCTCAGGCCCCGTTGAACCAGCTTCTCCGTCTCGCACTCCAGGTGGAATTGCAACTCGTCGTCCAGTTCCTGTTCGACCCTGTTCCTGCAGAATAGGGACCGCAGGCGGTGAATCGGATCGCTGAGCATGGTCAACTCCTTCGCGGATCCAGCGTGCCCTGCGGCAACTCCAGTCGTTCCTCGCCCATTTTCTCCCCTTTCGCTTCGACAAGAACCAGCATAGAACAGGCCTTGTCGAAGTGCAAAGGGAGATGGCCAACTATTACTGCAGGCGAGCAAAGACTAATACTGCGGGAACTGCGGGCGGCGGCTCGCGTTCCTGCGATTCCTGGCCGGCGTATGTGAACGCGGGGTGGCAAAACCGTCTGAACTTGACTCGCGTCATTTCGCCGCCGTAAGCTAAGAATTCTTGGTATGAAGCCCAAAGCGCGGAAGAACGATTCGTTGCCCGGTTCACTGGCCACGTTGATCCTGCGGACGCTGTCGCCGCGCGACCTCCATGGATACGGCATAGCCCAGTTCATTCAACAATCGCCCGGCCACGAACTCCTCATCGAGGAGGGCTCGCTCTACCCGGTTCTCCAGCGGTTGGAGCTCAACGGCTGGATCGACGGCGTCTGGCGCATGACGTCGAAAAACCGACGGGCGCGGATCTACAGGATCACGCCGGCTGGCCGCGAACAACTGGCCGGGGAACCCCGGAAGTGTGGGAACTCGACCTGCAGACCAAAACTGGCGAAACGCTCGGCGTTTTTCGCGATCGCTTTCACGTCACTTGCTGCTTCTGAGCCACCTGCTGCGTATAGCGTTCTCGATCCGAAGTGCGACTGTGATCCAGTGCCGGCCCTGATCCGGGACGCTGCGAAAGACGCTCGGATCCCACTCAACGTCGTCTGCTATATCAGCGACCGCCCCAGGTTTGCGCGCAAGGCCGGGGAGACCTTTGCTTCCAATCTCGACAGAGTCGGAGATATGGTCCGGGTCGTCATTCCGTTTGGACATCTGCTAGTGATAAACGGCACAGAGCCCGCCGTCCAAATGGCCGTTCGTTTCTACGATGGCGAGAGCCGGAAACTGCTGACAGCATCGCGCTTCACCCGAGAGCAGGACGTGGGTGTGAAGATGGCTACGCTCGACCGCACCTCACAGGGAATCCGCGCGCTGAGAAGATCGTACGCCAGTCTCCTCACGCCCCACAATCAGTTCGCTGCCCCCATTGGACCGCGTTCGAAGTCATCGGGCCGGAAGTGAATGCGGCCAATTTGAGCTTGACTCGCGTCATCTCGTCGCCGTAAGCTAAGAATTCTTAGTATGGGACGCAAGCCGAAAAAGAACGACTCCTTGCCCGGTTCACTGGACATGTTGATCTTGCGCACGCTGTCGTTGCGCGACCTCCATGGCTACGGCATAGTTCAGTTCATTCAACAATCCTCCGGCAATGAGCTCCTCATCGAAGAAGGTTCGCTGTACCCCGCTCTCCAGCGGTTGGAGCTGAACGGCTGGATCGACGGGGACTGGGGCGTGACGTCGAACAATCGGCGGGCGAGGATCTACAAGATCACGGCGGCTGGCCGCAAACAACTCGCCGTGGAAACCCGGCAGTACGCCAAACTCACGTTGGCAATCGCGCACGTGATGGGAATGGAATGACGCACGTGTTTCGGCGGGTCAGGTATTGGATGGGAAGTGCCAGGCGCGATGAGGCGCTACGTGAGGAGATGGAACTCCACCTCGCGGAAAAGGCAGCGGAACTACAAGCGGGCGGCATGACGGCGGAGCGCGCCCGGGCGGAAGCGTGCCGTCGATTTGGCAACGCCACACTGAAGCAGGAAGAATCACGGGAGATCTGGATGACACGCTTTTTGTCGGAACTGGGCCAGGATATCCGCTATGGCTGGCGCACCATGACCTCCAACAAGGCGTTCAGCGCCCTGGCGATCCTGTCGTTGGCGCTCGGCATCGGAGCCAACACCGCCATCTACAGCCTGATGGAGTCGATTCTGATGCGCTCGCTGCCCGTGGCCGATCCCGAGGCGCTGGTGATGTTGAACTGGACGAGCCAGCCGCCTCAGAATGCCAGCAAACAATGGGTCCACGTCGTACACGGAATACAGGGGATGTTCTGGCCGGGCGACAGAGGCGCGCTCGTCACCGGAATCTTCCCGTACCGCGCGTACGAGACGTTACGGGAGGAGAATCCCGTCTTTTCCACGGTCTTCGGGTACTTCGACGGACACAAGCATAACCTGGCCATCCGCGGGCAGGCCATGAGCGCCGGCACCGAGTATGTCACCGGCGAGTATTTTCGTGGCCTGGGTGTGTCGCCGGCCGCGGGCCGCCTGATCGAATCCGAAGACGACCGTCCGGACGCAGCGCCGGTGGCCGTCATCAGTTTCGCCGCGAGCCAGAATCGCTTTGGAGGACCGCCGAGTGCGATTGGACAGGCGATTCTCGTCGACAACGTGCCTTTTACAGTGATCGGCGTTACGCCGCCGGAATTCTTCGGCGTCGACCCGGCAGCGGCGCCGGACCTCTACCTTCCGATGCGTACAACTCTGTTGGTCGAGGGCCCGAAGGCGGCACACGTGTTTGGCGACGAGAACTTCTACTGGATCGAGATGATGGGCCGCCTGCGTCCCGGTGTCAGCATGGCCCAGGCCCAGGCAGTGCTGGCGCCACGGTTCCGTCAATGGGTGGCCACCACGGCGAAGAGTGACGGGGAGCTCGCCAGACTGCCCGCGCTGATTCTGAATCCCGGCGCCGCCGGTCTGGGTAAGCTACGCCGCGAGTATTCAAAGCCTCTGTACGTGCTGCTCGCGATGGTGGGCTTGATTCTGGCGATCACCTGCGTGAACATCGCCAATCTGCTGCTGGCAAGGGCCGCCGCGCGACGCCGCGAAATGGCCATCCGGCTCAGCTTGGGCGCTGGGCGGCTCCGCGTCGTGCGGCAGTTGCTGACCGAGTGTGTGATGCTGGCGTCGCTGGGCGGAGCCTTAGGGGTCCTGTTCGCAATCTGGGGCATGCGATGGCTGACGTTCCTGTTCTCCAAGGGGCAGGACAACTTCACACTGCACGCGGAATTGAACTGGCAGGTCCTGGGCGTGACAGCGGCGCTGTCGGTGCTCTGCGGCCTGATTTTTGGCCTCGTGCCCGCTATCCAGTCGACGCGTCCAGACGTCATACCCGCGCTGAAGGATGGCCGTGGAGGCGGTTCACGCCACCGCACGCAGCACGTTCTGGTGGTCGCCCAAATCGCGATGTCGTTTCTTATCCTGGTGGCCGCGGGCCTGTTTGTCCAGACACTCAACAAACTGCACTCCGTCCAGCTGGGATACGCCCGCGAGAACATTCTTCTGTTCTCATTGAATGCGCGCCAGGCCGGCCATCGCGACCCGGAGATCGCGACGTTCTATGAGGACCTGCGCAAGCGCTTTGAAACGATCCCCGGCGTCAGCAGCGCCTCGCTTTCGCAGTCTTCGATCATCGCCGCCGGTCATGCCGGAAAGACATATAGGGGAGCCCTGAAGATCGGCTCCGTGGCCGTCGACGGCGCAAGCGTCATGGTCGTCGGACCGCGTTTCCTCACGACGATGCGGATTCCGAGTCTCACCGGGCGTGAGATCGACGACCGCGACCAACCGGGCTCAACACCGGTTGCCGTTATTAGCGAGCGTCTGGCGCGAACCTATTTCGAGAACGAAAACCCCGTGGGCCGGCGCATCACATTGGTGGACGACAACCGCGATGTCGAAATCGTCGGCGTCTCGGGCAACCTGCGGAACGGCGGTCTGAAGACTGGAGATTCGACTGCAATGACCGTGTTCATAGCGGCCAGCCAGTACTCTCCGGACGGCATGACCTACGCGTTGCGCACCTCTGGCGATCCTCTGAGCTACGTCAAGAGTGTTCATGAGATCGCGCGCCAGGCGGATTCCTCCATACCCGTCACCAACGTAGTCACACAAGCTGCGGAAATCGATCGGACGATCAGCCGGGAAGTCATGTTTGCAAGACTTTGCACGGGCTTCGCGATCCTCGCTCTGCTCACCGCATGCGTGGGGCTGTACGGAACGATGTCTTACAACGTCGCCCGTCAGTTCAGCGAAATGGGAATCCGCATGGCTCTCGGCGCGCAACGCGGCACCATGGTCTGGATGGTGTTACGCCGCGTGCTGGTCCTGGCAGCGGTGGGGCTCGCAATCAGCGTGCCTGTCACGTTGGCGGCAACCAGGTTTGTCAAATCGCTTCTGTTCGGTACCCAGCCCAACGATCCGGGAACCATGGCCCTGGCGGGTGTAGTCCTCCTCAGCGCTGCGCTTCTCGCCGGCTATGCGCCGGCCAGGCGAGCGTCCCGCATCGATCCGCTGGTGGCTCTGCGGCACGACTAAGCGCTCGTGTAACAACAACCTCACATCCCAAGCCCAGCGTGGAGTAGGCTTCAGCCACACATCCAAGGCCCAGGGTGGGGTAGGCTTTAGCCTGCGCGGGGCTTCAGTCCCGCATCTGCCGAGAGTTGTGTCTGTCAAGTTCTGCAAAAGCACTGAGCTTCATGGAGCCTTCTGGTTGAGCGGGGGTGGAGGTGTGGAGGCGGGGGCAGCGAGTCCCCGCCTCCACTCAACCCTGTAGTCACCCCCGGCCGCCTTCAGGCGGCGGGCTGTATATCGCGCAGTAGCTGCTTCTTGTGCTCTTTCAGCTCCTCCATGTTCAGATAGCGCGTCGCTTCCACCCAGTCCTCGTGGATCTCCACCGCCAGCGCTCGCACCAGCCGCAGGCAGCTCGCCGCGTTCGGGAAGATCCTCACCACCAGGGTCCGGCGTTTGAGCTCCTCGTTCAGTCGCTCCAGCATGTTCGTCGACTTCAGATGCTTGTGGTGCGCCTGCGGCAGACGGTAAAACGTCAGCGTCTCCTCGATCTGCTCCTCCACCCACTGGCACAATCTGGCGTAGCGCGATTCCCACTTCTTCAGCCATGCCGCCAGATCCTGCCGCGCCTCGGCCAGGTTGCGGCGGTCGTAGATCCAGCGCAACTCGGTCAGACAATCGTCGTCGGCCTTGCGCGGCAGATGGTCCAGCGCATTGCGCAGGAAGTGCACGTAGCACCGTTGCCAGGCGGCCTCCGGCACGACCTCGGCAATCGCACGCTTCAGGCCCGCGTGATCGTCGCTGACAACCAGTTCCACTCCGCGCAGCCCCCGCTGCCGCAGCTTCACCAGAAACTCGCGCCAGCTCGACGCGCTCTCCCGGTTGGCCAGTTCCACGGCCAGGATGCAGCGCCGCCCGTCCCAGTTCACCCCGATCGCCACCTGCACCGCCCGGCTCCGGATCACGCCGTCCTCGCGCACCTTTTCGTAGCGCGCGTCCAGGATCAGAAACGGATAGTCCTCCTCCAGCGGCCGCGTCGCGAACTTCTCCAGTTCCTCGTCCATCGTCTGGTTGATCCGGCTGATCGTCGAGGCCGAAAACTCATGCCCACATAGTTCCTCGGTGATCGCCTTCACCTTGCGCGTCGACACGCCCTGCACGTACATCTCGGCCAGCGCCCCGACCAGCGCCTTTTCGCTGCGCTGATAGCGCTCAAAGACCTCGGTCCGGAAGCGCCCTTGCCGGTCCTGCGGCACGCGCAGCTCAATGCGGCCGACCCGCGTCACCAGCCCACGGACATAGGAGCCGCTGCGATAGCCGGTGCGCATCGGGGTGCGCTCCGACCGCGCCGCACAGAGCGTTTCCTCCATCTCGGCATCCAGTACCTGCTGCACGACGCTCTGCACCAGCGCCTTCATGAAATCGGAGTCTTCCGCCATCACCGCTTTCCAGTCCACCCGGTTCGCGGTATCCTTCTTTCGGGTCATTGGTCCTTTCCTTCCTTCCGCTGCGATACGGATCAGAAAGGCTTACCATGGCCCTCTTTGCTTTTGCAGAACTCTTAGAACATAACCCTGCCGAGCTCCCGAATCCGCCCGTAGACAACCCACGCAATCTGCCGTTAAGTATCCAGAACGATCATTCCGGGCTAAAGGGGCTGGTCCGGCTCGGCTGCGCGTACTGCCTCCGCGGCAGTGAGCGGCACCGTCTGGATTTTTCACGGGTGTATTCAACACAAACGGAGGAAATGATGGCGAAGCGAGCACTGACCTTTGGCTTTGGAGGATACGCCGAACTCGGCGTTACGCTGGGCGAGTTCGTTCATTCCGATCACACGGTGACGTTGCGGTTTATGCCGCAGTACCCATACGGCTACCGCGGTGCGCTATTGGCCGACTCCGGTGGCGCGAACGCCTATTGCCTCGGGCAGGGTGATTATCGCGAGGGCACGGGCGGCGACAAGAAGCTCGGCTCCTCCGTGCTGCGCGTGCAGATCGGTGGCTCTGCGGCGATTTACCTGGTCACTGGCTTTGTCGACCAGGATGGTGGCCCGGTCGGCTATCGCGGTGCCTGGCAGCACCTCGCACTGGTTCGCCAGGGAACCGCATTCCGGACCTATCTCAATGGCGTCAAACTGACCCTGTTCAGCGGCAACGAGTCCTTTCCCAACACCGGCCTTCCGGCCGATGGCACGAAGCTGCGCGTGGGCCGGCGCGACCGCGATCAGTTCTACGGCCTGATCGACGAAGTGGCGATCTATACGCGTGCGCTCAGCGCCGCCGAAATTGCCGGCGCGGCTGCCACGGCGTTGACCGGCGGCGAATCCGGGCTGCTCGCGGGTTTCCGGTTCGACAGCGAGCCGGTCTCGCCACCCCTGAACCGGTCCGTCACCCTCCCCACGGCGCAGGACATCCCCGACTATGTAACGCCGTCCGCCGCCAAGCCAGTGCCGGTCTACTACGTCGCCGTCTCTCCCAATCGCGACAGCGTGGCGGATAGAAAGCAGTTCGACCTGCGCCCGTCGAAAGTCAATGCGACGCTGCCCTTCTGCGCCGGCGAGTGGTGGCGCATCGCACAGGGTCACGATGACCCCAACGGCTCGCACAACGGCTTCGCCACTTTCTCTTGGGACATCACGCGCATCAACGGCGATACTCCCGGTGCCGGCATCATCGCGGCCGCCCCAGGCAGGCTGTACTACGCGGACGAGTACGATGCCGAGGATCAACACGCCGAACACGGCAGCAACTCCATCTCCGTCTACCACGCCGTAGAAGAGCGCGCCGTGTACATGCACCTGAAAACTGGATCGGTGCACCAGAACTTCCCCGCGCTCAACGTCAATCCGGAGAGCCTTCCGGTCGCCCAGCAGCCGCTGTTCGCCGCACAGGACAGGCTCGCCAATGTTGCTGACCCATTGGACATGGGCCCGCATCTGCACTTCGCGATTTCGACACAAAAGGGAGACACCTTTGCAGGTGCCGAACTGGGACAGCCGGTCGGACTGGTGAACTACTACCAGTCGAAGAACGACGGCAAGACCTGGACCAAAGTGCCGCTCGCAGTCCCTATGGCCGGGGATGTGATCGCGCGCTATCCCTACAGCCCCTTCGGCACCGGCGGCGACCCGTTCGATGTCGCGCCCGCCGTCGCGTCCCGCGCACCCAACCGCCTCGACGTCTTCGTGCGCGGCGAGAACGGTCATCTGTGGATCTACAAATGGAACGGTAGCGAGTGGAGCCGTTGGGAGGATCTGGGCGCCGGCCGCCTGACGTCCTCACCGGCCGCGGTGAGTTGGGGCCCGGGCCGTCTGGACGTCTTCGTGCGCGGCTACGAGGGGCAGTTGGCGCATAAGCGCTGGGCGGACGGTGTTGGTTGGAGTGAGTGGCGCGACCTCGGCGGCCGCCTCACCTCCGCGCCCGCAGTAGCCTCTTGGGGACCAGGCCGCCTCGACGTCTTCGTGCGGGGCCACGAGGGGCAACTGGCACACAAGCGTTGGACCGAGAAAGACGATTGGAGCGACTGGCGCGATCTCGGCGGCCGCCTCACCTCGGCCCCTGCTGCCGTCAGTTGGGGTGAGAATCGAATCGACGTACTCGTGCGCGGTCACGATGGGCAACTGGCGCACAAGCGCTGGAGCGACAAGGTCGGCTGGGGTGATTGGAACGATCTCGGTGGCCGGCTCACTTCCGCGCCGGCCGTGGCTTCCTGGGGACCCAAGCGCCTCGACGTATTTGTACGCGGTCATGAGGGCGGCCTGGCCCACAAACGTTGGAGCGCGGACAAGGAATGGGGCGATTGGGACGATCTTGGAGGCCGCCTCACTTCCGGGCCAGGGGCCGTGAGTTGGGGCGACAACCGCATCGACGTGTTCGTGCGCGGCCACGCGTACGGCTTGGCGCAAATGACCTGGACCGACGCGGGAGGCTGGACGAGTTGGAAGAACCACGACGACTGAGTCCCGTTGCCCCGGCGTGGCGCACCCGTTGGGTTCGCTCCGCCGCCGCTTCACAGTCTGCCAGGACTCCGCTTCGTTGAAACGGATTCAAGGCCCCGGTCAGCCACAGATTCACTGCAGACGGCGCGAACGGGGCGCGACTTCCGCCAAGGGCTGCCAAGCGCTCGCGCAACAACAGCTTCACATCCGGAACCAACGGGGGGCCGGCTTCAGCCGGCGTGGGGCTTCAGCCACGCATCTTCTGAGCGCCCGAGACTGCGCAGTTGTTATTGCGCGAGCACTAAGCAGGTTGGCAAACCGCGCCTCGTCGGTCCGCAATGAAGTCCCGGATGGCTCTGAGGGCCGCCAGTCGGCAGGAAGACGCACTCGGACCGCTGCGAACCGCGACTGGGAAGGAGCGGGCACCGGTTGCGAACGCGTCTTCAATGGAGTCAACCATGGCCCTCCGGGCCGCCAAAGCAGATGAAGCCACTACGAACCACGACCGTGAGGGAGTGGTCCTGGCCGCGTAGCGAACCGCGCACGTCAGTAAGCGGGCACCGGTCCGGGAGCGTCTTCAACGAAGTAAGCAGTCTGGAATCGTCCAGCGAAAAAGACGACGCAGCTCGGTTTGCCGGAATGGAATCGAGGACGCGGACGCAACGAAGTCCTGGACGACGCGCCATCCGGAGCGGGAGAAAAGAGGTTGACCGAAACGCCCGACACCGCTCCGTGCACCCAGGCGCCTGTCAATTGAAGGAACGGCGACTTCCCGGCCAAGTGGATTGGGGGTCCTGAGGGCGTTTCCCGAGGCCATATTCCACGTTCGACTCAGGAGCTTACTCGTCGAACGGCGCCCAATTCAGAACCATGGGTGCATCCTCAATAGTGAGCGGCGCCCGATTGTGTGCGATGCGAGTGCAGATGTGGAACCAGTGGTGGTATGGCTGCTTGCTATCGAGTTCATGATTGAGCGATTCGTTGAATGAGCGCTTGAAATTCAATCTCGGATAACGCCGTAGAACTTCTGCCACATCGGCCCGGTCCAACTCCATACCCGGCACACCGGAAACATCGTAGGCCAAGCCGAGTTGCATGAGGCGACTGGTACCGCCGCGGAACGGGTTCACGTCCAGGGTATGCAACGCGATGTTATCCCACACCTGTTGTGCCCGATCCGGCGAGACCCCGTGCTCCACCAGAAAGGTCCGCGCCGCAGTTGCGCCTTCGACTTCGAAGCGGTGTGAGCCCGGCGCATGCGTTGTGAGGCCGAGATCGTGCAGAACAGATGAGAGGAACATCATCTCACTATCGATCTTTGTGTCCTCCTGTTGCGCAAAGAGCTCACCAAACCAGTAACACCGCATGACGTGGTTGAACAATGTTTTGCTCGAAACAGAGCATGCAAGCTGTTCGGCCTGGCGGGCGATCTTGCTGCCCGGGGCTTTGATTTCTGCGATCATCACACTCTCCTCGCGAAGGTATGTTGCACCCACACCGCCGATCATAGGGGGGCGCCCTCGATGGCAGCAATGACATTCACACCTTACTTTCCGCCACGTTGACATGTCAGCGGGTCTCGGTGCTCACGGCAAGCCCCGGTTGAACCTCACCGACAGGCGCAGTTCGCTTCACCACTCTTGATTCTTGGCGGGATTCAATTGTTGGCCGAAAACGAGGGGCCGATGGCATAGGCGTCAGGACAAATCGGGGCTAGTATTTGTGTTAGCGACAGACTCGGATACGACTCTCCTCAATCGGCTTTGACAAAGGGACTCTTCATGGCAAAATTCAATGAATTCGAATTCAGAAAACAACCATGGTTCGACCAGACGAAGTTCCAGGGATTCAATAGCGTCATCCCAATGAAAACCATCGTGATCCATTGCTTTGATCCCCGCGCGACGGAAATCCCACAGGCGGTCGCCAAGTATTTTGGCGATGAAGTCTACCCAGGCGAAAACATTCTCGACCAGGCCGGCAATCGAGTCGGTTCCACCCGGACACTCTTCGTGCTGACCAACGCGGGCGGGCGCGCTCTCGGTGCGCTGCAATCCATCGCCACCATGGACTATTTATTCGCCTATGAGAAGGTTGTTGTCGTCCACCACTCGTTCTGCGGCGCCACGGCGCTCACGCCTGAGGTTCTCATCGACAGGTTTCGCGACCAGCATCACGCCGACATTTCGAACATGTTCGATCACGACAGCCTGTCGATCCCGCATTTTGAGGAATCTGTCAAGTATGACCTTGAGTTGTTGCGGGCGAGCCCAGCGGTGCCAAAGCACATCAAGCTGTACGGGTTCTTCTACGAGATCAACTCCGGGAAGCTGATTGAGATCGCGCAGGATGTCCCCGCGCAGGTAGCAACAGCCGGGTGAGGTTCTCTGCCGGACTAGAACCGGCCTCGCGCGTACTATGAAGCAATGGGTCTGACGAACCGCAAAGCGGACCAGCGGAGTCCTCGTAAGGTTGTGGTGGTGGTCTACGAGGGCGTCAAGCTGATGGATGCGGCCGGCCCGTTACAGGCTTTCCGAGATGCGCGCTTCAGCGACGGGTGCCCGGCCTATCGGGTAGCTCTGGCTTCGGAATCGGGCGGGCTCATCATGAGTGACACCGGGGTAAGGCTTGAAACCGTACCGCTCCACCGGAACGTACTTCGCGATATCGACACGCTCCTGATTGCGGGCAGTGAGTTGCCTGCCGCGCTCATCGGTACGGAATCCTTGCGAGCCCGGCTGGCGCGATGTCTTGATCGGCCACGCCGGCTTGGTTCGGTTTGCACCGGCGCATTTGTCCTTGCCGAACTCGGAGTCCTGGACGGTCATGAGGCGACAACACATTGGGCCTTCTGCACACAGCTCGAGCGCGAGTTCCCAGCAGTCATCGTGAAGCCCGATGCCATTTTCATGATCTCGGGACGCATTTGGACTTCGGCTGGCGTATCTGCGGGAATTGATATGGCGCTTGCGATGATCGAGGACGATCTGGGGCACCTGGCAGCGCTAGATGTGGCCCGTGGAATGGTTCTTTTTCTCAAACGGCCGGGAGGTCAATCTCAGTTCAGCGTTGAGTTGCGACGACAGGTACACGACGGGCGTGGCCAGTTCGACGACCTCCATAACTGGATTCGAGCCAATCTTGATGCGAACCTTGCTGTCCCGGAACTGGCAGCCGCAGTTCGAATGAGTCCACGAAACTTCGCTCGTGTCTATCTTCGCGAAACAGGGGAGAGACCGGCGCGGGCGGTTGAGAAGATCCGCATTGAAGCGGCTGTACGTCTTCTCGAGTCTACTGATGATCCGGTCAAGGTCGTCGCGAGCCGAACGGGTTTTGGCGATGACGAGAGGATGCGCCGCGCCTTTGTCAAAACCTATGGTACCTCCCCTCAGGATTTTCGAAATCGCTTCGGCCGGAGGCAACGCTGATGGGGCCGGCGCTGGTCAATGGGTTCGGCAGGCATATGCAACTGCCACGGGAGGAAACGGACGATGAATCAGGCGGAGATCCTAGTGAGCGGTGCCACCGGCAGGACGGGCGGGAGCGCTGTCGAGGAACTCTTAAAGATGGGGAAGAGTGTGCGTGCTTATGTACGCACCGATGACGAACGGGCTGCCGCTTTGAGAAAGCGCGGCGTCGATATCGCGGTTGGAGACTTCACCAACATCGATACGATTCGCGCCGCGATGGATGGCGTTCGATCCGTCTATTTTCTTCATCCGATCGCCCCCGGAATTATCAGCGCCGCCGCCTACTTTGCGCAGGCGGCGAAGGAAGCCGGTGTGGCGGTCATCGTGAACATGTCGCAGATTTCCGCGCGCAGGGAGTCGGCAAGCCATGCGGCACAGGATCACTGGATTTCCGAGCGTGTTTTCGATTGGTCAGGAGTTGCGGCGGTACACCTTCGCCCGACATTCTTTGCCGACTGGCTCGTTTACCCGCACTTCGCTAAGGAAATCTGGGCAAAGAAGAAGATCGAGTTCCCATTTGGCGATGGTCGTCATGCGCCTATTGCGACCGACGATCAGGGACGTGTCATCGCGCATCTGCTCGCCAGTCCCGAAGGCCACATGGGCCAGACCTACACCCTCCATGGTCCAGTGGAGATGAATCACTCGCAGATTGCGGCAGCGATGAGTGAGGTGCTCGGAATGCGAATCGAGTATGCGCCGATGTCAATCGAGGAGTTTAAGGACAAGATGGAGAACCTGTACCGGTTTAACCCATTTCTCGTTCAACACCTCGTCGAAGTAGCCCAAGACTACCGAAAAGGCATCTTCGCCGGCGTGAACGACAACGTGGAGAAGATTACCGGGGCTCGCGCTCTTTCCGTTCCGGAGTTCGTCGCGAAATATCGCGGCGCGTTCGCGTGATGCGTGAGGGGGCGAACCATTGGGCGGAACGGAACTCTATGGTAAAGACATGGTTGATCACGGGAGCCAGCAGTGGATTTGGGCGCGAACTGACTGGGCTTTTGCTGCAACGGGGTGACCGGGTTGCAGCGACGGTCCGGAAGCCGGACGCACTTGCTGATCTGGCAGCGCAATACGGGGACCGCATTTGGATTGCGATTCTCGATGTGACGAACAGCACGACGGTGCGTGAAGCGATAGACCGCGCTTTCGCCCAACTGAAACGGATCGATGTGGTAGTCAGCAATGCCGGATATGCGCTCTTTGGCGCGGCGGAAGAGGTGAGAGACGAGCAGATCGAGCGCCAACTCAACACGAACCTGCTTGGCTCGATACACGTTGCGCGGGCAGCAATCCCCCACCTGCGGAGGCAGGGAGGCGGACGAATCATTCAGATATCTTCGTCGGTGGGTCAGGCTGCTTATCCAACGATGGGCGTCTACGCCGCTACAAAATGGGGGATCGAAGGGTTCTACGAGGGCACGATTCCCGAGATAGCGCCGTTCGGCATCGAAGTGACTCTGGTTGAGCCCGGTGCATCGCGCACAAACTTCGCCTCCTCGAGCGCGGACGTCGGGCAACCCCTCGACGTATATGACGAGACTCCGGCTGGTGAGTTCCGCCGCGCGGCAGCGACGGCAGGGTTGGCTATGTTCCCTGGAGATCCCCGCAAGGTTGCAAAGGCGATCATTGCATCGGCCGAGCAAACTCCCGCGCCAAAGCGCCTGACGCTGGGCAGCGACGCCTATGCGCTGGTCCACGCAGCGCTGACGGAACGGCTCGCCAACCTGGAAGCTCAGAAGGAGCTGGCATATTCGACTGACGTGAACGCCTAAGAGTGAAGCGGCGTGCGGAACGTGTAAGAGGAAGCGAGGCAGAGGACATGGCCGCCCCGCGTGGACCGTCGAAAGCGTGCCTGCCGCGTAGTCTATGAGTTCCGAGGATCACTTACTTTCAACGGAATTCCGGGCACTCTCTCGGGCGGTCCCGACGTCATTCCACAGGATGGCAATAGTGCCGCGAGGGATTGCTTTCCACCTTGCCGCCCATCCAATCGCGCGGAATTCGCCTACCGGCCCGACTTTGGTTTGGTGCTGAACCATATGGCATTGGGCGCGTCGGAACGTGCCGCGACGATGTCCGGCCAACCGTCTCCATCAAAATCCGCGAAGGCCAGCCCGTACACAGTGCCCTTGCCGTCGTTCCACGGGACTTCATGGAATGTGTGACCCTGTCCGGTGTTGAAATAGACCGAGCCCGGCATCTCGACATGACCGACCACGATGTCCGGGCGGCCGTCGCGATTCAGATCGGCCACGGCCAGCGCATAGGGCGGACGCGGTTGGCCGGGAAGTTGCTCCAGATCGCCAAACCGGCGTTGCCCGCGATTGAACATGACGAAAGCTGCCCGCTTCCGCTCCTCGATAATCGCCACATCGAGGCGGCCGTCCCGATCGAAGTCGCCGGCAGCGCCCATCCGAATCCAGGTAGCCGCCAGCCCCAATTTCGTGGATGTCGGGAAGTGGCCTTTCCCATCGTTCCACAACACGATACTCTGGCCGCCGTCGCGATGGGGGACAAACAGATCAGACGCGCCATCACCATCGAAGTCGGCGGCCACGATGGAGGTAGCCGACTCGGTGGGCAGCCGGTCGCACGCGGGGAAATGACCTTTGCGGTCGTTGAGGCAAAGGAAGCTCGGGGCGGGAGATTGCGGACCCTCGCCACGGTTGGCGGCGACAATATCGGGATAACCATCGCCATTCAAATCCGCTAGGGTCACATAGCGCGTACTCCAGGTAGGGCTGCCGAAAGTGCCGGCCTCGGTAAAGTGCCCCTTGCTGTCATTCAGGTACACGAGTTTGCGATCGGGCGCGTCGTTGCTGACGACGATGTCCAAACTGCCATCGTGGTCGAGATCCGCTAAAGCCGCGGAATACGTGCGGTCCGGGGCGATTCCTAGATTGCTTGCGTTGAAGCCGTTCTTCCCGTCGTTCAACAGAACGCGGTTGAAGAGCGGCCAGTGACGACCCTTACCCAATACGATGTCGAGGAGACCGTCACCATTCAGGTCGCCTACGTTCACACCGGCCGAGGTTTCGCCCTTCTCCTCCACCAGATGTACCCGGTCAAAGGAGCGGAAGATGTCTTTCGGCGCAGATGGCACTTGGCCCTTGGTGCGGACCAGGACAAGCAGTGAAATTGCGCAAACGGCGAGGAATAGCCGAGAGCGCGGAGAGCGCCGAGGTACTCGCATCTGGTAATAGCGTACATTAGCTACTGGCCAGCAGGCGTCCCAGTCGTCGACATGCCATACCGAAACGGAGCGAGCAAAAACGGGAAACCCTGGTCTGCCACTTCCACTCTATCTCCATCTTTTACCGGACAATCCACTCCAATATTCCATCCTGAGAGGCCACCGCCGCTCCCAATGGATTCGCCCCGTTCCTGGTCTGGCTCTCAGCACTGCAACGCTCCTCCCGAGGGCCAACATTGCACGTATCGCCCGTGCACATGCTCCAACTCTTCGGCCAGCACCGGCACCTCGTGGGGCACGATAGCGCGGCAGTGACTCGCCAGGACGTCCTGTTTCTCCACCCACTTCGACTTCGGGTACTGAGTACCGCTACATCGTTTGGTTCTTGCCGCAGAGCAACTCGAACACCTGCCGGCAGGCGGCAGGGTTCCGGCTCTCAAATCCCTGGCGCAAATATACCGGACCCTCGAACGCGAGCCGCGGATCCAGCTTGCGAAACCCAAAGATCTCCCCCCACGGGATAGAGCCCGGAACGGCAATCTCCTGCTCGGGTTGCCAGACCTGGGCCCAGGGGTGGCTGGCGGGAATGTGGAAACCTCCGCGCACCAGCGTCACATAGACCCAGCCGTTCGGCTTCGCGAAAGCCTTGGCCTTGCTAACAACCTTGCTCGTGGAGATGTAGTTCTTCAATGTCTGCGATGCCAGCATCCGCCCCACGTGATTTGATTCCGTGTCGATTAGCGCACGCCATGATAGAAAGTTGTTCATTACCTCGCGATCGCCGGGAATCGCCAATTGCTGGTTGTAGACCCGATCGAACTGGTCGCGCGTCAGTTGAATCTGGAAGCGGCGCTGCAGATAGCTCTGGAATTGTGGATAGATCACGGTATCCACGTAGTGTTGGTCGGTTCTGGAGAGTGGCGAATTGAACCCGTCCGCCGCCGCGATCGCCTGCGGACCACGTTGATCCCCACGAAACGTGTAGGCATTCACGCGCTCGAAATGTTGGATCACCTTCCAATCCTGCGCGACACCCTGCAGGTGTGGATGGGCGGCCATCAGGTCTTTCGGCACGTGGCCTGACAGCGGTTCCACTTGCTTGACATAGACCGACTTCTGCTGCAACGCCCGCGCCGCGAAGATATCCGCCGGTTTCCAGCTCGTATTGGCGCGCGTACTGGCGAGCTGAACGTGGCTCCGCTGTGTGCCCGCCGAGACGGACGCCTGGTTCCAGCAGTGATTCATCAGTTCAATCAACTTGGCGGGGAGATTGACGAACGGCAGGTTGCCTTCCGCCGGGATGAATCTCGCGTCTTCCCGGGCAGCCCACTGCTGGCCTGCGGCGGATGGGTCGTTCAGCGAAGGATCTGCCGCGATGCAGTCGAAGCCGGCCACCGCCAGCGGAGCCAGTTGCGCGGGACGCGGCGGGGTCCTGAACCCCGCAGGTGCGCCGCCCGAGGGGCGTCCCGGTGGAGTGACAATCGACGTGCCTTTGGGGAACATGTGTCGTGACCTCTCAACCATAGGCGAGAGGAATACAGTAAACCCTGCAACCCAGTTCCGGATTTTTCGCCACATCGTCATGGCAGGACAAGTAGACACAGGTGCGGATCAGCACACCGCTCACCGGAAGTTGTCGATGAGCATCAGATCGTTCACCCGCTGATCCATCCTCACGGTGAGTAACTCGCGGCCATTGCGCGACAACGAGATGGGGCCGACAAACGATCGCGCCTGCGATACACCCAGCGCCGTCACGCGCCGCGTCGCGAAGCTGAAGAAGCGCACGGCATCCTCGCGCCCTTCTTCCTCGCCGGACACGAAGTAAATGCCCTGTGGGATCACGCCCCACGACCGTCCAATTCGAGTGAACGACTCCATGCCACGCACGGGCCGCTCCGTTCCTCCCGCCGCGGGGATCTCCCAGAGGTCCGACTCGACGCGTTTCCTGGTGTAGTAGATCGTCTCTCCATTGGCGGACGGCAGCGGCTCCTCACCTCCGGTCCGGGTAAGCTGGGTCGCGTTTCGGCCATCCGCTGTCATCTTCCAGATCTGCATTTGCCCGGACTTGTTCGAGGCGAAATAGATCCAGGCACCGTCCGGCGACCAACTGGGCGTCATGTGGTTGGACGAGTCCGTGGTCAACTGCCGTGGAGCGCCTCCTTGTGCGCGAATCACCCAGATGTTCAACTGGTCCGATCTCAGGTCAAACGCAATCGATTGCCCGTCAGGCGACCAGCGCGGAGTCCCCGCGAACCCATTGAAGTGCGTCAGTTGCCTCTCGCCACTGCCATCGCGGCGCGCCGTCCACAGTTCCGATTGGCTGGTCCGGTTCGATATGAACGCAATCTGGCTCCCGTCGGGAGAGTAGCTCGGGCTGTGATCCTCACGGGACGAGGCAATCACTCTTTCCGGTCGGCCAAAGCGGCCCAGTACTCCCGAGCTCGAGAACCCGGCCCCTTCCGAACGGTAGATGTTCGAGTCGAGCCAGGTCTCAGTGTAGACGAGAAGATTGCCATTCCTCGAGATGGTTGGGTTCCCCGCAAACTGCAGCAGACCCGTGATGCGACGCGGGGCACCCCCTGCAATCGGCACGCGCCAAAGGCCCGCTCCTCCGAATTCCCGCTCCGTGGAGTAGACGATCTCGCGACTATCGCCAGTCCAGGCAAGCCGTCCAGTCTTCGGTCGCCTGTCGAACGTCAATTGCTTCGGCGTTCCTCCGCGCGCCGGCAGCACGAAGACCTCCAGACTACGGGCGATTCGCGCAAATCCAATCCATTCGCCATTGGGAGAGAACGACGCAAATTCATCAAATGCCCCAGGGGCCGTGGTCAGTTGGCGCCGCTCGCCGGTTTCGAGCGAGAGTAGAACGATTCCGCCGGATCCCTTCGACGCCCTGGGCCTGGAGACCAGCAGCGACTTCCCGTCAGGCGCCCACGAGACCGCGGATCCGCCTTCCCACACTCTCCGTTCCACGCCGCCCGAGGCCGGGATGACATAGACGAATGTTTCAGTGCCGGACAGTCTACGAACAAACGCGATGGTCAGGCCGTCCGGTGACCACGCGGGCCAGGCATCGTCGTACTTGGAAACACTCAAGCGCCGCGCTTCGGTTCCGCCGGCCTTCATCACGTAGATGTTTCGTCTCGTCCCCTGCTTGCCGCCATCCCAGGCAAAGGCGATCATTGTGCCGTCCAGCGAAATAGCGGGGCAATCCTTCGAGCCCGCGAAGCTCGTGAGCGGCGTCAGGTTGAGCGGAGTCTCGGGCGGGGTCCTGCGCAGCGCCTTTGAGGCCCACCAGCCCACTGGCGCAATGATGACAACCAGAACCGCGACCGCGATGGCAATGCCCCGGGGTGAGAAATGCCGAGGTGGCGCGGCGAGTGCGACAAGGGCCGCCCCCACCTCGGCCGCGCTCGGCCGCCTGGCGGGATCCTTCGCCAGCATCCGCAGCAGCAGCACGTTCAGGCTTGAGGAGATGCGCGGATTGAAAGTCGAGGGTGGTCTCGGTTCCGCCGCCCCGATTGCCTCTGCGACATCCAGGGGCGAATCCTCGCCGAACGGATGCCGTCCAGTCGCCAACTCATACAACACGATCCCAAGCGAAAATATGTCGCTGGCCGCGGTGGCGGTCTCCCCTCGCGTCTGTTCCGGCGCTATGTAGTTGAGGGTCCCCAACGGCAACACGGCCGGCATGGCCGGACTCTCCAGATCCGTTCGGGCTGAGAGGCCGAAGTCGAGTATCTTCAGGATGCCGTCTTCGCGCACCATGATGTTCTCGGGCTTGATGTCGCGATGGACAATCCTGCGCTGGTGCGCGGCCGCCAACGCCTGCGCAATCTGCGAACCCCACTGCCCCACTCGAGCCATCGGCTGCGGCTCGACGCAATACCGCCTTAGCGGCTCGCCCCCGACGAATTCCATGGCGATCGCCACCTCGTCCCCAGCGCGGATCACTTCATGCACTGTGACGATGTTCGGATGGTTCAGCGACGAGGCCGCCTTCGCCTCCCGCACCAGCTGATCGAACTCCGCTCCGCTGGCCCTTGGGCCTGGAGGTAGAAATTTGAGCGCTACGATCCGGTCCAGTTCAGGGTCGCGCGCCGAGTAGACCTGTCCCATGCCGCCCCGGCCCAGCAACCCGTTGATCTCATAGCGGCCGAAGTGGGTACCGATTTTGGATGCCAGCTCTGGCGGCGGCTCGGCCGGTTCGTCGAGCATCGCATGCACCTCGGCCAGGACCTCGGCATCGGCCTCCACCGAAGCGAGGAGCGCCGGGCGTTCCGCGTCACTGACCTCTCTGGCCGCGCGATAGATTTCCCATGCTCTCTGCCATTGCTGGTCATCCATGGGTTCTCGGCACGGATGCCTGCGTCGTCAGTTCTTTCTCGAGCCAGCGTTTGGCGAATGTCCAGTAGGTGGCTACAGATCGCGGCGAGCACCCGAGTTGCCGCGCCGCTTCATCCACCGTGAGTCCTTCGAATACCCTCATCTCAATCACGCTTCGGAACTTGGGATCGATGGCCGCCAACCTGGAAAGCGCCTGCTCCACCCATTGCAGATCCTCCGCGCCCCTGGAAGCCAGATGCAACGCATCTTCGCACGCCACCTTCTCAGCCCGCCGGTACAGCGGCCGCGAGTGGTCGATCAGCAGCCGTTTCATCACGTGACCGGCCAGGCCCAGGAACGCTGCCTTCTCCTGCCCGCTCCCCGTTTCGCTGCCGCCGCTCAGTGCCTTGATCTTCACCAGGGCCAGGTACAACTCATTCACCAGGAGTGTGGGCTGCCAGGTATGTCCGGCTCGCTCGCCCTTCATCTTCGCCGCGGCCATCCTGCGCAATTCGGGATATAGCAGTTCAACCAAACGATTGGCCGCCGCTCTGTCGCCCTTGCGGAATTCCGCCATCAGTTGGGCAACAGTATCGGGCGCGGTGTCCATCTGGAATACACAAGATGATAGCAGTCCGTGGCGGAACCCCGGCAAGCCGCGCGGCCAGGGCCGGCGAACACACGGCGCGAAGAGCCGGCACGGCCGGCAGTCCAACCAACTCATGGATGCGCATGGCCTCTTCCACCAGCCGCTGGCAGACGCCCCGCAACGAGAAAAGTGCGGCTTGAGTTGCAGGATATGTTCTTGTGCTCTCGCCTTGAGAATTGTCGGCTCGTTTCCGAATCCCAATTCGAGGAGTTCTTCAATATGTGGCCCAAAGCATCAAGTGCGGCGAAAGCGCCGGCCCACCCGGTCTCGGCCATGCCCCCTGGATTGCCGCCCACCCGTCCTGCCCGGCAGGCCCCGGAATCGTATGCCGGATTCGACTGCCTCCAGGCGGATGACGCAACCCATTCCTACGGACGAGGCTGGTCCGGGTCCGCCACCGGCGACAACAGAATGCTGCCCTACATCCAGGCCGAAGGTGATCTGCCCTTCGTGGACATTCCCGCCAAACTGAAAGAGCTCATCGATCACTGCTGGAAGCTGGGCTCAGTCTCGCAGGCCGCGCCGCGCAGCCATGTGCAGATGGGGATGGGTAGGGTGAATGCGCTCCAGCAGGCTCAGAACAGTTGGAAGCCGGCCGATATCATCGCTGCCAACCGCATCAAGGAAAACGGCCGGTATGTGAAAGAGGTATCGCCTGTTAACGCCTATAAGACTATCGCGCAGGATTGGAAGCTGACTGAACAGCTCGAACGCGTGAACGCCTACACATTCCGAGGGGACAGCAGGAATCCAAGAGCCGTTGAAGCCGATGGCGGCTTTCATCCTCCCGTTTCCAGAACCGATAAGGCATATGTCGAGACCGTTGTTTACCCGATGTTCAACGGTTACATGAAGCGCCGCTTCGGCATGGAGATTCCCATCGATCAGTTCCACCGGATTTACCATCAGACCGTCACCTTCCCCAAGGATCAGATGGCGATGAAGACCTTCTTCGCATGGCGGGCACTGGTCGACATCGAGTCCCATCACATTGCCAGGATGATGAGTTCGGAAATCCTGAAGAACTACATCTCCACCAGCAAGGATGTCGGCGTCGCCAAGAACTTCACGAAGGCGAAAGGGGGCTGGATCTATGTGACGCTGGTGCGAGGCGGGTTCCACCTCACCAGTGACCATCAATGGGGCCAGGGGCAAAGAGTCAGCGAACAGGAAATCGCACTGCCCGGGTCGCTCCCCTGGACTGACATCTTCGGCTTCCGGCAGTGTGTCGGTTGCCTGTTGGTGGGGCCGCTGTATCTGAGGCAAGGCTTCGGGACGCGGAACCCCTCTGCCCATCGGCAGGTCTTCGAGTTGATGAGCAACAAGCGCCAAACGCTGTAGCCCCTCAGCCAAAGCCCAAAGCGAAGGCCGTGTCTTCCGGTGCGTTTGGCGCAGGAAGGAAAGGGGGAAACGGCGTAACGGAGCGGGTCGTATGGCGTGTCGTCAAGGAGTGCGCTCAAAAAGCCGCCATTGGCAATTTAGCTCCGCATGACCTCCACCGGACCCGTGCACGGCTGTGCCGCGATGCCGGCGGGGAACTGGAACAGATCCAATTTCTACTGGGTCACGTCTCCGTTCAGACGACCGAGAGGTATCTGGGCTGCAAACAACGCCTCCAGAATGCGGTCAATGACCGAATCGGCATCGAGCCCAGGACTGAACATGCGTAATTCACAGCCGAAGACGGCTCTACTCGTGGCGTAGAGCCCGGATCGGGTCGATCCGCGCCGCGCGGTTCGCAGGGAAGAATCCGGATGTCGCTGCTATTGCGGATAGGATCAGCACCGTCGCGGCGACCGTCACGCCATCATGAGCGTCGACGCCGAACAACGCGTCTTCGACGAAGCGCGACAGCGCGAGCGCGGCAGGCAAACCAACAGCCAGACCGATGCCGGCGACCACCAGCGATTCGCGCAAGATCAGCCATACCACCGCCGCGCGGCGAGCGCCCAGCGCCATCCGGATACCGATCTCGCCGGTTCGCCTGGTCACCGCGTAGGACAGCGTCCCATACACGCCGATAGCCACCAGCAGTAGCGCCAGCGCTCCGAAGAAGATCGACACGCGGGCAAGCATTCTCTCCGTGCCCGTCGCCTCTTCGATCTGCTGGCGCTGGGTTCGTGCGTTGTACAACGGCAGTGCGGGGTCCACACTATGAACCGCTTCGGTAACCGATGCCATCAGCTCGGTCGGAGCAACGCCGGCGGAGCGCACCACAAAACACATGCGGCGTGTCCGGCCCCACTTCTCTCCGTAGGCGAGATAGACCGTCGGTGGAGGAGCTTCGCGCATGCGGTTGTACTTGGCATCCACGGCCACTCCGACGATCTCGTATGCGTACCGCGGGTCGAATGTTTCTCCGCCTGCCCTGAGGTGGTGGCCCACCGGATTCTCGTTGGGAAAGTGCGCCCGCGCCCAGGACTCGTTCACGACGGCCGCCGGATGCCCTCCATCCGTGTCGCGCGGTCCGATACCTCGGCCGAGCAGCACTCGCATGCCCATCGTGTCGAAGAACCCCGGGCCCACCCGGTTGTAGTAGTCTTCAATCGTCCGTCCGGCCGGCATCGGCGGACCATCGGTCGTGGTTGACGTGCTGTTGTGGGTTCCGGAAAGCAGTGCCTCCTGGACGTAGGTTGCCGACTGCACGCCGGGAAGCCGGCAGATCCGTTCCACCAACTGGTTGTGCAGCGCCATACCGCGCTGCCCGGTGTAACCGCTGCGTTCGGGATCGATGTCGAACAACAGCAGATTGTCGCGGTCGAATCCGAGATGCTGCCCATCGAGGTTCCGAAGAGAGCGCACGAACAGGCATGCACCGAAGAGCAACACCACCGACACCCCAATCTGTGTCCCCACCAGTGCCCGCGTGAGGCCGCCGCGTTGCGTGGTGGACGCCGTGGCCTCTTTCAAATGATGCGCCAGATCCTGTCGGGCGGCGCGAACGGCCGGCGCGATTCCGAAGAGAATGCCGGTTGCGAGCGAGACCACCGCGGCGAACGCCAGAACGGCGCCATCGGGGCCGACGTCGAGCTGAGTCGTCTGGCGGTATCCGGCAATCAGGCTTAGCAGCGTGGGCGCACCCCAGTACGCCAACAGCAGGCCAAGGATGCCGCCGCAGACGGACAGCAATGTGCTCTCCGTCAGCAGTTGCCGCATCACCCGAGCCCGCGAGGCGCCGATTGCCAGGCGAACTCCAATCTCTCGCTGGCGCGCTTTGCCCCGCGATATTAGCAGGGCCGCCACATTGACGCAGGCCATGAGCAGCATCAACGCCGCCGTCACGACGAGAATGCCCAACGGAGTAGAGAGCCTGCGACGTACGGCTTGGAACGTAGGGCTGACGCTCGAGACAGTGAGCGCAGGCAGGCCCGCCGGGATGTTGCTGACTCCCGCCGTGATGCTCTGCCGATAGAGGTATTCCCCTTCACCCTGAACCCGTGCCAGTGTTGTCCCCGGCTTCCGGCGGCCGCCGATAATACACCACCACCAGCGGCGATCGGCAAAGTATGTCCCCATGGAAGAGGACCGCGAGCCCCAAGGCCTCAACACGGGTGACGGAAGCAGCGGAAGCCACAGGTCTGACACATTGCCGCTCAACCCTGTAAATCCGGGCGGGGCCACGCCAACGACCGTAAACGGGGAGTTGTTCACGCGAATGCTCTGTCCGGCCGCGGAACTTCGCCCTGCGAACTCGCGCAGCCACAGTTTGTGGCTGATCACGATTACGCCGGGAGCGCCGGGGCTCAGGTCGCTTTCGACGATCGTCCGGCCGAGAACCGGCGATACTCCGAGCACGGCGAAATAGCCTCCACTCACCATTTCTCCATCCGTGGTAAACGGCCGGCCGGAGACGTCCAACGTCAGACCGTTGTTGCTCTCCCCTCCCACCGGGGCGTACATAAATACACCGGCCAGATTGCTGGCGTGGTCTCGTAATGCCTCGAACGTGGCGTAGGGCAGCGATGCCCCGCCGAGTCCGGAGGTGAGCCGCCGCACTGGGCTCATATCGCCCGCCGCTTGGGAGTACCCAAAGAAGACCAACTGCGCGGGATGACTCACCGGCAGAGATCGTAGCATCACCGCGTTGAACAAGCTGAAGATCGCAGTGTTCGCACCGATGCCCAACGCGAGACAAGCTACCGCTATAACGGTAAAGGTCGGATTCCTTCGCATGCCTCGCAGCGCGTAACGAATGTCTTGCTCGAGTGAATCGATCGCCGGAAACCCTCGCTGATCGCGGTAGTTTTCCTTCGCCGCCTCCATACCGCCGAAAGTAAGCAGGGCCGCCCGCCGGGCCTCCACGGCAGATAGGCCGCGGCGCAGGTTCTCCTCCGTCAACATGTCGATATGCGACTGTAGCTCGTCGGCCAGTTCGGCCTCACGACGCCTGCCGGCAAGACTGCCGGCGAGCCGGTTCCAGGCGCGGCGTAGCGGTTTCATTCTTCTTCCCCTTCTAGTGCGAAGAAGCGAGCTACGATCTCCGTCGTCTGTTCCCACTGGCGCTTCTCCGACTGCAATGCCTTCTTGCCTGCCTTGGACAACCTGTAGAACTTGGCCTTACGGTTGTTCTCGGAAACACCCCACTCCGAGGTAATTGATCCCTCCTGCTCCAGCTTCAGCAGAATCGGATACAACGTTCCATGATTCACCGAGAGCAGGTTGCCGCTGATCTGATCGATGCGCCGGGCGATGCCGTATCCGTGCTGCGGCCCCAGGACATCGAGCGTCTTGAGCACCATGATTGCCAGCGTGCCCTGCCAGACTTCGTTCTTTTCTCTCATGCCGGTGCGCTCTGTTGGGATTCCCACAAGAGAATATAGCACGGCGGTCGAGTAGTCGACAGAATCATGGATTGGATCGGTGTCGCGATTCCGCAGTCAGAACCCTGTTTTAGGTTAGTTGGACGGGAAACTGGCTGGTCACTCTACGCGGCCGTGCTGCTGGTCACCGCACGAGGACTTCTGGAGAGTCTGCTTCTCCGCCTGGCAAGGGCAAGCGGCATCCCGGCAGAGCGGCTGTGGATCGCATCCGCAGTGGCGCTGCCCATCCTGCTCGCGGCGTTCCTTGCCCCCCACCATCGGAGGGAAAGTATGAAGACGCTCCGTACCTTCGAAAGCGCGCAGCCACGCTCGCGGCAGCTCGCTGAGGAATTGATTGTTCTGCGGCCCAGCCTCCCCCACGGCGCGCGGATGCGGGGCGGCCACTATGACGCCGTGTTCACGTTCCAGCATGGTCGTCTGGTGTGCACCCCTGGACCGCGTGACGCCAGAAGTGTGCCGGAGTTGCTTCGGCGGACGCACGAAAGTCCCACCCTGTCGCCAGAGGGGGGGGAGTGGTCCTGGGCTGGCCCTGGGCGCTGGGCATCGTTCCACCCTAAGGGCCGGCTCAGCAATAACTTCACATCCACAGCCCATTGTGGGGCGGACTTCAGTCTGCGTCGGGCTTCAGCCCCACCTCTTCGAAGCTCCCGAAACTGCGTGGTTATTGTTGCGCAGGCTCTAGGCGCGCTTATCAGGACCAATGATTCAAGTGGACACAGGCCGCGTTCCAAGGGCGCATTGGCCTGTTCTCGTCACTTGAGAACGCCTGGACGGATTGCTTCCGAGTGGCCGGCCTTGTCGGTCCCAATCTAGTTGGGAATGCTGGAGCCGAGCTCGCCGAGCGCCATGTGGCACATCTGCACGTTGCCAGCGGCCTCTCAACGGAGGCCGCTGGCGTGGAGACTGTTCGTCGGAGTCTGACCTATGAGGCCTGCGGCTCCAGCGTGGACGGTGCGAACGTGACGATCTGTCCCAACTTGCCTTCAGGTGTAACGCGGATGGCATCGTGTCCCCGCACGCCCGGCGTCCCATCTGGAAGAATCAGTTGCCACTCCATCAGTGCCACGTCGTGGTGTTCAGAGACGCTGTGCAGGGCAAACTGCCCTCCGGGGAACTTCGCCTGAAATTCGTTTATGTCGTTGATCACGATCTGATGGCCTGTTCCTTCCATCCTGGGAATGCGGTAGATGATATCTGTCTCCAGGACGGGGTCCAGGATACTGCGACGCTCTTGATCTGAGATCGCGGACCAGGCTTTAGCGTACTGCTTGTAGAGGTCCACTGCTTTCGATGGCATACCCTTTTTCTCCTGACTGATGTTCTTATTGAGGAGTCAACCATGGCCCTGCGGGCCGCCAAAGCGGATGAAGCCGCTACGAACCACGACCGTGAGGGAGTGGTCCCCGCCCGTTGCGAACCGCGCACGTCAGTAAGCGGGCCCCGGTTCCCCGCCCGTTGCGAACCGCGCACGTCAGTAAGCGGGTCCCGGTTCCCCGCCCGTTGCGAACCGCGCACGTCAGTAAGCGGGCCCCGGTTCCCCGCCCGTTGCGAACCGCGCACGTCAGTAAGCGGGCACCGGTTGCGAACGCGTCCTCAACCGAGCGATTCGCAGACTTGCGAGCCAGGCACTGCACAGTGCCGGCTTTCCCCTCTGGTTCAGAATATCGGGTCCAACTCACACCGTCGATAAGCGTTGCACCGAATTCGTTTATCTTGCGTCCAATTCTGTATGGACCCTTTCGCCGACCTGGTCGGTTTGTTAAGACCGCGGGCCACGCTATGGGGACGCATCAAGGGCACCGGCAGATGGGCTGTTTCCTTTCGCAAGCGGGATGACCTTCTGTTCTGCTGGGTGGAAGCTGGGGAATGCCGGCTGACACGCTCCGATAACGATTCGGTTCTTCTGAGAACCGGAGACTTCGCTTTCATTCGGACCTCGTCGCCGTTCTGTCTGGCATCCGATTCAGGGCTTGAGCCGGAGGACAGCGAGGCAATCGTCGCAGCGACAGGAAGCACCGAGCTTGTGCTTGGCGAGACAACGGGGCGCTGTGCCACGCTCCGCTGTGGTCGTTTCGTATTCGGCACGACAAACGAAGCTCTGCTGTGGAGCTTCCTTCCCTCTCTCATTCATATCGCGGCTGACCAGCAGATCTCATGGCGCCTGCGTTCCTTACTCAGCATGAACGATGCCGAAGGCCAGCATCCAGGACCTGGCAGCGATCTCGTCGTCAGCCGGCTGATGGAACTGACCCTCCTGGAACTGCTGCGTAGCGAGCTGCTGCGGCTGAAACCGGGAACAAAAGGTATACTCTCCGGTCTTGCAGATCCAGTCATAGCGAAATCGCTATCAGCGATGCATCACGAAGGCGCTCGCACATGGACGGTGGCGGAGCTTGCACGACTCTCCGGTGTCTCGCGATCAACGTTTGCGACTCGGTTTCGGGCGGTGATGGGGCTCGGTCCTATTGAATACCTGGCGAACTGGAGAATCGCCTTGGCGAAAGACGAGCTTTCCCGCGGAACAAAGACCATCGGAGAGATTGCTCTGTCCGTGGGTTTTCAGTCTTCGAGCGCCTTCAGTACTGCGTTCACTCGAGCGGTAGGCTGCTCTCCAAAACGATTTGTGAGAAATCGCCAATGCGCTCACCCACGCGATTAGTACCGGGGAGTCGGCTTATGTCCGCCCAACCTCCGGGTTGCGCGTAAACCGTCCAGAGCCCGAGATCGCTGCCAAGGCACTTCGTCGTATAGGCGAGTTCTCGATCATCTGAACTCACGAATCTTCAACCATCAAGAGGGCGTGTCTGCGATTTCACTCTTGCAGGAGCTTCAGCGCGACTTCCAGGACGGTGTCGCGGCCGGCACGGAAGGCGTCCACGGTTGGAGCGGCGGCGACGCCGGGCTGTATGCCGACGCCGACAAACTCCTTGCCGTCGGGGTAGCGGTCGTGCTTGGTGCAGATGCGGACGGAGCCACCGCCGGGCAGTGGGACGATGAGCGGCTGCCCGGTCGAACCGCCGGTACGCTCGCCGACGATGGTGCCGCGCTTCATGGCGTCGAAGACGGCGGCGAAATCCTCCGCGGCGGAGAACGTGCGCGGGCTGGTGAGCACCACGACGGGGCCGCGGTACGGGTTGGCGGTGTGCGAAGGGAGCGGGTGCCCGGAGTCGCCATACCAGCGCTCCATCTGGCCCCAGGCGCGCTCGGCTGGGCGGTATTCCCGGGTACGCCATTGCGTGCTCAGGAACGACTTGTCGGTGAGGTAGCCAAGGATGTCCCATCCGACGCTGCTAGATCCGCCGCCGTTTTCGCGCACATCGAAGATGATGGCGCTGGACTTGCGGATTTCGGCGAACTGCGTCGCAAATTGCTTGGAGCAGGTGTCGTCGCCGAAGCTGCGCAGCGCCACGTAGGCGATGTCGCCAGGCAGGAGCTTGTATTCGAAGGCGCGGAAAGGCTCGTGCGGGAATTTGTCGGCCTCGGCGCCGGTGGTGCGGCGCAGCGAGCGCGCGTAGGTCTTGCCGTCGGCATCGGTGAGCGTAAGTTCCACGTTCTGATCGAGCGGCCCGCCCAGCAGCGAGGATTCGAAAACTCCGATGTCGAGACTCTGCGGCGTGGAGGCGCCTCGATAGGGGGCGACCCGCTCGGCCCCGTACTGCTTCACGGGCACGCCGTTGACGGCAGTGATCTCGACGCCGCGCGCGATACCGTCCGCGGCAAGCGAAGGATCGCGCACGTTGGCGATAAACACGCGGCCTTCCACCAGCGCGGTGTTGATCAGCGGCCAGCCGAGCTTCTGACCGAGCTGGCGCGGATAGCTGACGCCCGTGTGGCCGTCCTTGAGTCGGGCGGTGAATTCGGCGAGCAACTGGTAATACTCCATCGTGCTCCTCGTGGCGCGCACTTTGGGGAGGTACGAGAGGTAAAGACCGTCCCAATCGATCCCATCGAGGCGGAAGAAGTAGACGAAGTTGAACTTGGCCTCGGACCAGATACGAGAGAGGCCGGCGATCTTTTCGTCCTCAGGGAGGTCTTCGCGGTAAGGCGTGCGCAGTGCGGGGCTGTTGAATAGCAAACGGGCGGGGCGCTCCGTGGCGTCGAGATCGGCAAGCAGCCTCTGATAGCCGGGATCGTTGCGTATGGGGTCGAAGTCACTGTCCTGGCGGATAGTCTGGGCGGACACGGTGCCGCCTGCGATGGCGTCACGCAGGGTGTTGACGGCCTTTTGTTTTTCGCCTGCGAGCGAATACTCGCAGGCCAAGTTGTAGAGCACGTGCGCGATGGCGTCGTCCATGCGGGTGAGCGCCGGATTGGCGCGCAGTTCCTCGTGGATGGCGGCGGCTTGGGCGTACTGTTTCTGGCCGTAGAGCGCGGTGGCTTCGGCGTCGCGACGCTGGTAGTACTCGCGTAAGGCGGCGTCGGAGGCGGGGGGCTGTGCGTGAGCGAGCGGGGTGAGGAGGATGAGGACAAAAAACTGCCAGGACGTCATTCAGAAGGCCTCTTGGCGAATATACTAGCGCGTCGTGACCCTTCGGTGTCACATTCCCAACCTAGCGATGCTGATCAAGTTGACGGTTATCTTGCCCTATTCGCAGATGTGGTCTGCCGTTCCGGGCGTATGGTCGCCCACTCGGAGAAAGGCGGGCCTGGATTACTCCTGAGAAGCCGGCTTATGTCCGTCCAACCTCCGGGTTGCGCATGTTCCGGCCGCATCACTCGGAGCACGCGGACCGATCAGCAAGATGGCGACTGTATGTCGCGGCGACCGGCCCGTCTGCAACAACCCCGTTTACCCGCCGTTATCCTCGGGCGTACCCTGAGCAGTAGTCCTCCATGCGTGAAACCAATGGCCCGATCTGCTACGCCCCTCTGGAAGCCCAAGACGTTGCCCCGTGCTGGGATTGCGGAGCCGATCCCATCGAATTGGTCCATCTGGCCGAGGGGCGGCACAAGTACGCGGAGTTTCTGGTTTTCGATACGGCGATCATTCTCTGCGATTTCTGCAGGGTGGACTTCGGCTCGTATACTCCAGGCTATTTCGGACAGAGTCATCGGGTTCACCCTGGAAAGGGTATGACGTTCGTCCGTGACGTACTCAACGCGCAGGCGAGCAAGGACAAATACTGCCGGAACTGCCAGCGGCGGCTCGCGTTCCTGCGATTCCTGGCCAGCGTAAGCGAAGGCGGGGTGGCAACGGAGTAGTCGGCGCGGCGCCTGTCCACGGTCAAGCTTCCGAAAGCGCCGTATCAGGCCCGTCTCAGCATGGGCGACTATATGGCCATGTGGATTGCTTCCGAGTAGCCGGCGAGTACCGGCCCATGTTCAAAACGAGGGCGTGGCGGGCATCACCGGAAAGAAGTATTCTTTTTTCCTCTGAAACTGACTTCGTCGGAAGGGTGAAGGCCCGGCCAGCGGACCGAAACTTTGTAGGCGACGGTCGACGGCGACCCTTCACACTAGCCGTGATTCTCGTTATCGCACTCCTGAAACGAGAGCCAAGGCCGAGCCACTCAATGCTTCACGCGTGCCGCTGGCCAGCGGCAGAAGCGGACAACAGACGCGACGGCGAGGCAGCCGCCTCAATGCCCATTGTGCTCACCGGGCACCACGATATCGCGAGGTCAACTGCGTAACATCGCCGCATCGCCTTTCGATGTGTTCTCTTTTGAAGGCAAGGCCAGTACGATCAAAAAGGCCAGCAGCGGGACGGCCATCGCGTAAATGTACTGCGTCCGCGACACGCCGATGCCGAACGGAAACCAGATGCCCGGCACGCCGATCGTGTCCAGTAACTCGCCGCCGAATAATGCGGCCAAAATCGAGGCTAACGTGACGAGCGACAGGGTTCGCATTGGTCCGCTGTGGACAATGCGCGCGCCTATCACGACAAACAACCCGATAGACCCCAGCCGGCTGCCCCGTGTCAGGCTCGCCGCATGGGTCACGGCGCCGATAGTCGCTGCGACGGCCAGCACCGCAGCCGACACATCGATGCCTCGCCACGGCTGCGGGCACCAACGGTTCCAGGCCAAAGCCCACGCGGCCACTGCCGGCACCCACATCACTGACGCTAGCCATGCATAAGTAGTCAGATCTTGCAGATCAGTCCACGCGACAATCGCATTGTTGAGGCGCCTGGATGCCGTGAGCGCAAGCGCGATGCTGGCAAAGATCAGGAAACCCTTGTGGTTGCTGCGAGACCGATACGCGAGCGCCAAGCCCATGAGCGCCAACATCGCGATCGGCTCGATCGCGTCGACGATGTAGCCCGCGATCGTTCGCGCCCACTGCGCGCGGTGGAGCCCATCGCTGATCGGCCGCGGAGCCAGTATCGGTGCGCTGTGCATGCCGCCACCGTCTGCACTGGCCCCTGAACCAGGAAGCATGTAGGCACGGACGGCGAGCACGCCACGAGTTCCCGCGGCATCGGCGGGCAGTGCAAATCGCAGCGGTCGCGTGCCGACGACGCGCGGAGCCGCGCCAAGCCGGCCAGAACCGCCTAACAACTGACCGTTCCAATAGAGTTCGTAGCCGTTCTCGACGAGGGTCGGCCCGAGGATGTCCCACGACGCGTGTCCGGCTGGCACAGCCAACGCGCGTCGATACCAGGCATAGCCCCGATAGCCGGAATGACCATGCGCCATCCACCCGCCGACGTAGTCGGGCAGACCCACATCGCCGTCATGGCTGCCCGGCAAGGCGGTCATATCGATGGTCTCCCAATCGTTATCGTCTGTATCGGGGGCCGCCCAGTGCGGGTCATCGCCGGTATGAAATCGCCAGGCGCCATCGAGCAAGGTAGCTGCGGCGCGTAGCGTCGGCGGATCGGGGCGGCCGCCCATCGCGAGGTCGGCAATCACGATAGCGAAGGTCAGCAGCGTCGTGATCACGATGCCGGCGATTAGTTTGCGTTGTGTCGCGTCGATCGATGTCGCTGCCGTTGTAACCATATGAAGTGCCGCGATACCGTTAGACTATCATAACCTCTTAGAATACGATCATAAGGTTATACTGGACCGCCGCCATGGACAACAGGGAGTACAGGTATCAATTTGTCGCCGGAAACCTCGCGCTCGATTTCGTCAACACGGTCGCATTTCGAGCGGATCCCGGGAAGAAGAAGGACCATCTGCAACATGCCGAGGATGTGCATCGGTGGGCTAGCCAGGCTCAGCTGCCGGACTGGGGTGCAATCAACTCCGGCCGCCTGGTGGGGACCGCGTCGCTGCGGCGCATCCGCGCAATCCGCGAGCAACTGTTTGCGGTGTTTCGTGCAGTGGCAGCCGATGACCCGATTCCGGCGGACACACTGGCCCAAGTTGGCGATGCGTTGCACGATTGTAGCGCCAAGCGATGTTTGTCCATTGAGGGAGCGGAGGTTCGCTGGGCCTGGCGCCCCGGTGCGCGGCGAACGGATTATTTGCTTTATCCCGTCCTCACGGCAGCAACCGATCTTCTCACCTCTGTTTCGTGCAGTTTGGTCCGTCAATGCGAAGATGCAGGCTGCGGCTGGCTGTTCTTAGACCGTTCCAACGCCCGCAGCAGACGGTGGTGCAGCATGGCTGACTGCGGCAACCGAAATAAGGCCCGGAAACACTACCGGCGCGAGGCCGGTTTGATCTAGCGGTTCTGATCATCAGACTGGGACGCGAAAGAGCAGTTCGCGGTACCGTCCACTGCGGCGCGCGCAGGAGCGGGATAGTGTACTCAGAGGTGTAGACACCAGCGGTAACCCGGACATCGGGACAAAGTCGCCGAAAACCGCGTTCCAGAAGTGACGCTGATTACTCCGGTCGAATAACGCTAGGTTCTGACGCCCTAGTCGCGGATGTGCCCGGGTCGCCGCTTCGGGTGGATCGTCGGAAGTCACCCCAAATTGAGAACGGCGTGATTTCTTCGACATACCGAAATTCCCCCGGGACCCTGTGTCATCATCTTGACTTGGTGGGAGCACGCACACCCGCCCCGGCGCATCGCGCGGCCCCGGCAGTCATCGAGATCCCGTAGAGAGGTACGTCATGACGAAAGAGGCGCTGGTATTCTTTCTCTGCGGCGCCGTCATTGCAGTGGCGGGACAGCCCCAGATTGACAACCACCGCAGGCAGGCCTCGGCGGCGCACATTCGCCGGCTATCGACCGCCTTGAGGACCGGGCAGTGGCTGAGTAACTCGGGCACGGCAAAACGGCAAGAACTAACTCGCCAACTGCAAGGAGCGATCGATCAATACCTCCAGGTTGCTTTCTCGGGACCACGGCCGGACGCTCCGGCAGTCCGGACCGCGCTGGACGATCTTCTTCTGAATCATCGGTTCGAAAAGGGCTATGGTGGGCCTCCCTTCGTTAAGGTCGAGGGAACAGGGACGGTCGAACAGCGGCTCTTTGTGGCTTATGCGCTAAAACGAGGCAATCAGGCGCTGGATGACCCGGCAGTAGCGCTGCGAGCATACGCGAATGTCGATGACACGCTCAGCCTCGTAGCGGCCACTGGCGAGGACTTGGATGGGTTCAGCCTCTTTGTTCTTGATATTCCGGCTCCGGTCAGTGGGGAGTCGTGGTTCCTCTGCTACGGGTATCAGGCGGGCAATGGACCGCACCGGCGCCGGGTGCGCATCTATGCTTTTGGAGGAGGCCACTTCCGCACAGTTTGGAGGCCAGACGATGAACTGGAGGACGTCCTCGATGGCGCCGACGTGTCAGTGACGGGCTCAGCGATCAAGATTCATCGGCTCGACCCCGACCGCTACTATCGGACGCTGAAGGCTCCGTTCCACGTCATCACCGAGTACCTGATTCAGCCCGACGGCATCCTGAAGGTGAACTCAACCCCAATTGACTGAGCCGTTGTCCCAGCAGGGTTCTCGAGAGCAAGACACCCGAGGAGCCAGGGCAAGCAATCGTCGGGCAGGACGTCCCTTGGTCGTACCCACCTCACTTTTCGAGCCGGCAGAATAGGCACTCATTGGCAACCAACCCCGATAGCAAAAGAACGTCAGTGTCCGAGAGCCATCTCATCACGGGCAACGCAAACCCACCCGTAGCGTGCCGGCGCAGGATATCGATGTAGACGATTCGTTGTTGGTCTCGGGTGCGGAAGACCTCCACGGTAGTCCGCCCTTCGCCGCCATCATACCCAGGTGCGCTGCCAAAACCGCCAGTGATGTACATGAAACTCTTGTCAGGCGAATAGCGAGGCCATCCCCAGCCGCCACTCTGGTCGGAATGATACGTGCGCCCGTCAAGATCCAGATACAGTGCCTCTCGCTTGAACGATGGGTCCAACCAGTGGAGCGGGTGCCAACGTGGCTCGCTGCGGATCTTTCCGATGATGTCCTCTCCATTGTCTCGAAATGGATCATGAGGGTGTGTCTCTTCGATTGTTCGATCGGTTCCCTCGCCGTCAAACAGTACCTTGGCGACTCTATCGGAAGTGACTCGAAACCAATAGTAGACAGGCACACGCCGACCTTCATCGCCAGTGAACTCAACGTGCTCGCCTTCCATCCCGAAAATCCACTCTTGGCCACCTCGGTCGCGGCCCACTCGGAAGGTTTCATTCGCCCTCCAGAAACTTACCCGTAGCGGCTCGCCCTTCCTGACTGGCTGCAACTTCGTCTGAGAGCAGTACACCGTGCCCTTCCTGATCGCGGGCTCGATCGCATCATCCATGAATTCGTAGCGAAAATGGAACAGGAATAGGACAATCATCGACACAGGTATCGCGACCGTGATCCAAAGGGCTCGCCTAGTCATGGGTGCTCACCCTGCACGAAGAACTGCTCGGAGTATTTCATCAATGCGAGCACCCGTACTGCGACATTCACGATTCCCATGGCGGTGCGGTCGAAATTAGGGACGTTCAGGTCCATTACTATGAATTATACTCCGAGCAGTTCGTCACTGCGGATTCCAGTATCTTGCTTTCTTTAGTTGTTGACGGCTCCAGCGACCCAAATACGATACAACTTCTATTGGGGATGCTGGCGCTCGCCCTATGGAAGCGCAGCCGGCCTTCGTTGTTTGCCTGGTGCTTTCTGCTCGTAATCCTGCTGCCTGTGGCCTTCATCGCCCACTACGCGGCGTCCTTTCTGTACCTCCCGATGGTCGGCTGGTCACTCTACGCGGCCCTGCTGCTGGTCATGGTACGAAGACTTCTCGCGAGTCGGCTTCTCCGCCTGGCAAGGGCAAGAGGCATCCAGGCGGAGCGGCTGCAGATCGCATCCGTAGTGGCGCTGCCCATCCTGCTCGCGGCGTTCCTTGCCCCCCCCCGCCATCGGCGGGAGAGCGTGAAGATGCTCAGTACCTTCGAAAGCGAACAGCCACCTTCGCGGCAGCTCGCTGAGGAATTGATTGTTCTGCGGCTCAGCCTCCCCCACGGCGCACGGGTGCTGTTCGTAGGTGATTCGTTCGCCAAGGACGAGTACTTTCTGGTCTTCCTCAAACGCCTGCTGTACCGGGACATGAGCATCACGGTAGAAAGGGCGCCGCTGGGCCAGGGCTCGCGGATGCGGGGCGACCACTATGACGCGGTGTTCACGTTCCAGCACGGTCGTTTCGTGCGCGCCACTGGACCGCGTGACGCCACAGCGTGCCGCACGAAGGTCCCACCCTGTCGCCGAAGGGAACGATAGGCCAGCCAGCAACCGGTGACGGCAGGCGGTCCGTTCCCGATCGGACGTGCCGGCGCTTCGCGCAATTGGTACAACGGGAACGTACAGGAATCCTGTACAATGTATTCGAGGATCCATGCCGAGCGAAACGACCTATACCAGCCTCCGCGAGAATCTGGCCACCGTGCTCGACCAGGTTATTGATCAGCAGGATACTGTAATCATTCGACGGCGAGGGGCACCTGATGTCGCCCTCATTCCGGCTGCCGAGCTCGCCGGGCTCATGGAGACCGCGCATCTGCTTCGTTCCCCCCGGAACGCGCGCCGCCTAATGACGGCGCTTCGCCGGGCCAAGGCAGGGCGGGTCAAGGCTAGCCCGCCAAGTACCCTGCGAAAAGAGATGCTCAGTGAAGAGGCAACCTAAGCGGGTCGCCACATTTCAACCCGAGTTCGTTCAGGACCTTCGATACTGGGTGAAGAGCGAACGCGGAGTTGCCGTCCGAATCCTCGATCTGGTTGAGGCGGTCATGCGGGATCCATTCGAGGGGCCTGGAAAGCCTGAACCGCTGAAACATGTCCTCGCCGGCTGTTGGTCGCGGCGCGTCACTCAGGAGCACCGGCTCGTGTACCGCGTTGCCGACGAGACGATCGATTTCCTTCAGGCCCGATATCACTACTGAGTGGGGATGACAAGGAACGGCTCGCCACAGCGGAGGACTATTCCCGGCAAGTCGCCGGAAAGGGGGAGTGATCCTGGGCTGGACGTCGGCGCTGGGCGTCGTTCCACCGTAGGGCGTTTATGGGTACGGGTCCGGCCAGATTCTCCTCAACCGGGCTGACGTCCAGCTTGGGAATGCTCGCGTCGATCGAGAATAAAGAGTTACGGCGCTCATCGGTGTGCATGCAGATCCAAGCAAATCAGCAGCTTCTGCCCCAAAGTCCTCTCAATGGCCGGTTCTTGGAAGGTAAACCGATCGTTCATCTGCGCTCGCCCGCGACTATGGAGACTCGTACAGGGCCTGTCCGGTAGCAGGGCGAACAAACGACAAAAGCGATATACTTGCCCCATGGCCCGCTGCCGCGTGTCCTTCACCGATTCCGAGAAGACGGTGCGTGCCGTCGAGGTCGAGGCCGATTCTCTTTATGAGGCGGTGGCGCTCACAGTCGCCGACTTCCGGAAAGACCCGCCAATTAAATTCGCTCCCGCCGCCATGACGGAATTCACCGTCACCGTTCTCCGCAATCCCACCGAGCACAGGATTCGACTGCAGCAGGTCATCACATGGTCGGAACCAAGCACCAAGGGAGGACCGGCAGGCACTACGAAGCGACAGCGAGTGCGGGAGCTTCTTGGGCAATGACCAGCGCCATTTCTACTGCATCGATTGGGGTCACCTGGCGGGTGTCATTTTTGATACAATTCAGTCCTTCACGTCTTAATGACTGGACTCTCAAGAGTTTATCTGGGATGCCTGCTGACTACAATGCCGTCGACAGCACGCTAGGCTATAATTTCCAGACCCTCCATGCGCTCGTAGTCCTGCTCCAGGCCGGGGACGACGAGTCCGTAACCATCGAACTGACGGACGACATCACACTTCATCACACGGCAATCGCTCCTGACTCCATCGATAGCACCCGTTTTCAGGTCTCACATAGCCTCAAGGCATCTCTTCCCGAGATCAAGGTAACGACCACGAAGCTTTGGAAGACGCTGCGGATTTGGGCATCTGAGTACGACCCAAAGGAGCGATATTTTCTCCTAACCTGTGCCACCGTCCACGCGGAACTCCAGCCGCTCACCTTGCCCACCGCTGACCGTGCCGCCGTTCAGGCAGCGCTAGAGAAGGAGGCTACTCGAGTAGTTGAGGAAGTTACAAAGAAGATCCACGCGCACACAGATCGTATCGAAGGCTGTAAAGCCTTCATGGCCCTGCCGCCGGGGGACCGGATGCGGCTTCTCAGTCAGATCGTGCTCTGTGTCGACTCTCCGAATATTCTTGCGATCGATTCCATGCTCGACGAGCAACTGCGCAATGTTGGCCGTCCCGAAAAGCGCAAAAAGATGATTCAGCGGCTCCGGGGCTACTGGATGAATCGCGCTTGCCTTTCGCTCACGGGACAGATGCCAAAATTTATCAGGAAGAGCGAGTTGCTTCAATGCTTGGAGGATCTTGCAAACGAGTTGGCGGGAAATGGTCTCCCGGATGACTTCGATACGCTCGCGCCACCGGCCGGTATGCCAGCTCCTGACATCATGCGACGTCAGATTGAATTGGTTAACGGCGGCGGAAGCCGAATAGAGAGGTCCAAGCGTTCGCACTGGAAGAGCCGAAACCAAAGGCAGAAGTGGCTTGAAGACGACGTTTCCATGGCGTCTCGATTGAATGAATACGACCAGAAACTGGTGAATACCTGGACCGATCGTCACGGCCCCATGTGCGATGACACCTGTTCTGCGACGGAGACGGAAAAGCAGAAGCACGGTTGCGAAATACTCGACTGGAGCCACAACGACGCGCCGCAATGGCCCTTCACTTTTGGCCGCGGCCTTATTCCTCCATTCGTCACGCAAGGAACGTACCAGGACTTAGCGAACCGACTCCTTGTCGGCTGGCACCCGGACTTTAAGAAACTCCTGCCGGACCCAGGAGACAAAAAGTGAAAGCGATTGGAATCGACACCTTTGCGATGAGCAACCCGGCCCTTACAAGCGTTCTGCTGTGGCAATTTGCCAAATCCTACACGAAAAACAGCGCATCCGGCCCTTCACTTTCGCTGTGTTTTATTGTCCTGCCTATCGTCATGTCGCGCCGAACAATCGAGAGTTTCGACGGCACGAATGTTCGGACGGGCTTTCTGACATGGCTAATGAGGCACCCTGAGCTTACGCTTCATTTGCCAGCGCAGGTCAGCGCCGCACGCGAACTTACCGGGGATGCCCTGCGCTTCGGGGTGGCATATCGGCTCTTTACCATTGCGCGCGAAGGGACATTAATCGTTAACGATAGGGCAATTTCCGTATCGAAGCAGCGCTCAGGCCAGGATGAGCGGGTCCGCATGCTACGGATCGCCAGCCATCTCGGGGAATGGACCCAAAAATTGCCGGAAGCCACCGTCTTCTACTCGCTGGGGATGACTCCATGAGCCGCTGGCAATTGCGGGGTATCTTCCTATATAGTCACGATTCCCGCAGGCGGGATTTGCTATTCGACCTCAATGCGGTGAACATCATCACCGGCCGTTCTGGGTCTGGCAAGTCCGCGATTTGCGAGGTGATCGACTACTGCCTTGGTGCCACGCACTGCCACGTACCTGGAGTCGTAAGAGATGCCACCAGTTGGGTTGCGATTCTCCTGGTCAATGATTCAACGCAGGCCTTCATTGCTAGGCGCATTCCCGAGGCTGATAAATTGTCGGCCGAAGAGACGTTTCTCGCCTTCGGCAGCCATTTGGAAATACCGAAATCTTCCGGCAATCTGACAGGAACCACCAATGTCGGGACGATGCTTCAAAGGCTTGAGCAAATTCTCGGAATCGGAAATGTACACACCGAGGTCTTTGGTGCGCCTCGGGCCCCCAAAAGAGTAACCGCCCGCAACATCACTCCGTTCCTTCTCCAGGACGACGATGTCATTATCAATAAAACGGTCCTTTTGCGAGGCGCGCAGGACGACCGAAGGCAGAGCATCATCGACACGTTTCCCTATTTTCTGGGTACTGTAGACGAAAGCCTGATAGCCAAGGAGCAAGAACTTCGCCGATTGAACGCGCAATACGCAGCAGAGCAGCGCCGCATCACGTCCCTTGAGAGGAACCGCGATACTACAGCCCTTGGCCTGCGGGGGATCGCCGCAGAGGCCAAGCAGGTGGGATTGTTCGAAGACATATCAATCGACGATGCCAGCATAGAAACCCTTCGGCGTGGCCTCGGTTCTGCCGCAAATTACGTTCCAGAGCAGGAGCTTGATCAGGAAGGCGACCGCCTGATCAACCGCACCAATCAAGAGCGCAGACTCATGACGCAGCGCGCACATCTCCTTTCGGAAATGGAGGCGGTGCGAGAGGCGCGCGATGAAGCCGCCACATTCGTGACCACTACTGAGCGGCAACAGCGGCGCCTGCAAGTCGTCGACCTCTTCAGCAGTGGTGACAAGCCAAACGAGATATGTCCGCTCTGTGCAAACCGGATCATGCAGCGCACCGAAACGCTTACTTCGGTGCGTGCCGCGTATCGCGAGCTGCAGAGCCAGCTCCAGTCCGCAGAACGGGAGAGGCCGCAGATCGACGCATACATCGCGACGCTTCAGGACCGCATTGACGGTTTATCCAACCGTCTTGCGGTTGTTAAGGCTCAGCTCCTTGCCGTGCGCAAAGAATCGACGGCAATACAGGAGCAGCTTGATCTCGTGCAGCGAAGGATGCGTGTGGCCGGGCGCATTTCTTACTTCCTTGAAATCGCTGAAGAAGCAGAGGCCCCAGCCAAGACCGACGGCTTGAGGTTGATGGAGGCCAGAATAGCGCAGCTAACCGAGGAACTCGATAACAGCAACAAGATGGATCGACTTCAGGATGCCCAGCAACAGGTGGCCCTGGCGGCGAACGATATTCTCGACGGTCTCCCATTTGCCGCCCTCTACCCTCAGCGCAATGTCTACTTGAACACCAGGGACCTCTCGGCGGGGATTCTTACAGCGCAGCGCCGGATTTCGATGCGCGATATTGGTTCGGACGAGAATTACTTATCGTTGCACGTCGCTGTATCTCTGGGCCTGCAGCGTTACTTTAAAATCCATGAGCGCCCTGTTCCGGGCTTTGTGGTCTTCGACCAGCTTAGCCGCCCATTTTATCCACCCGACAAGATGCCAAACGTTGTCACGACAAATTCGGACGCCGAACGCGGCGAACTAAGGAAATATTTCGACGCCATCTTCAAAGAGGTTGATACCCAACAGGATCTCCAGATCATCGTACTTGAGCATGCATACTTCGCAGACGATGAACGCTTCGTCCGCGCTGTCGGCGATCGCCTGCTAGAGACTGAGAAGTTAATACCGGCAGACTGGCCGGGTGTCCCGAAACAGTGACCGCGCTCCCTTGCGGACAAAACCCAAAGGCTTGATTTTATTGATAAACTCAGCAGATCTGTCATCGAAGCAACTCCGACACTCGTCTATGTCGGATTCCGCGAAGCAGGCGATTGGGACGAGCTGCCACTGCCTCTTGCCGCCAGGCGTTGCGTTCATGGTCCCAATCACGCGGGCGTATATCGTCGCGGCATCCATACTTGCCAAGCCTGTCCTCATCAGTTGTAGCGCTGGCCAAGACCGTCCAGCACCCGTCGCCGTGTACGCTTATGCGATGAGAATGCCAGACACCTCCGCGATTTGCTAATCGCGCCCGGCATTCTTTTGGGATTCTCCCCGTGATTCCGCGGCGCAAGGAGGATTCCCTGTATGTCTATAGACTTTGCGAACGGAACTAGACATGTTGTCGTTGACTGGCTCGATTCCCCCGTGACCCATCTTCTACCCTGACATTGGGCCAAATAGGTACCCATAAGTCGGCTTGTGTTCACCCATTCGTCTCCATCGCAGTCGCGAAGATCACTGCCGACGGAATGAACGGCATCTGCGTTGGGTCGACGGTGCATTGGTATGGACCGAACGCCGAGGGAAGAGACTCCACGGCCACCAGAGAATACCGATCGTGGGACGAGGATCGGAAGTCGCGATCGTCAACGGAATGCCGGCTCTGCATGCCGTGACGGCACGATGGACATCGGCGCGAGTCGCAGCTTCAACGAAGACGCAGACATTCTCGAAGTACGCACTCCGGCCGAAACACCCCATCTCACCTAGTTTCTTCTACATACAAAAATTCCCTTTGGCACCGGTGCCATCATCTTGACTTGGTGGGGGTGCATGCACACCCGCCTTGGCGTGTCACACGGCTCCGGCCCTCGACCGCCATGGTTCTTTGACATTTGCATCCTCTATGCTCGGCTCTCGCCCTCTACGTGTGTTCTCGCATACTTGGCCAGACGGACTTCGGACTTCCGGTCGATGCCCGCGCTGGCCAGGATCGGGAAAAGGTGAAATTACGAAACGAACCGAAATGTCCTTTCCAATCAACAAAAAGGACACTTCGCCCGAACCCAACCCGAACCCAACCCGAACCCGGCGGACCCCAACTGGACGCCAGCTTCGCCGAGCCTTGTCTCTCGCGGCCCCTCCGAAAGTCCCCAAGGGTGACGGATCAAAGCCATTCACAACGGCAATTCCCTCGCCCATGGCGGATCAAAGCCATTCGCGGCTCCAAATCCCTCACCTGCGACGGATCAAAGCCATTCACAACGGCAAATCCCCCGCCCATGGCGGATCAAAGCCATTCGCGAACCCAAATCCCTCGCCCATGACGGATCAAAGCCATGCACAACCCCCTGCACCCCCCAGAACGCTTGGGCTTCGAATCCGGACTCCATGGTGTTAAAATCCCCTGCGTGAAGCAAATTGCCCTCCTTCTCGCCTTCGCGACGATCGCGCTCGCGCAGCCGCCCAAGATGCCGACTGTGCTCTACGGGGCCGCCTTCTATGAGGAGTACATGCCCTCAGACCGGCTCGACAAGGACATCGAGCTGATGAAGCAGGCCGGACTCACCGTCGTCCGCCTGGGCGAGTCCACCTGGACCAGTTGGGAGCCGAAGGATGGACAGTTCGAGTTCGCCTGGATGGACCGGATTCTCGACGCCCTCCACAAAGCCGGCATCAAAGTGATCATGGGCACGCCCACTTACTCGATTCCGCCGTGGCTGTTCTACAAACACCCCGAGATCATGGCCGTCCACATGGACGGGTCCAAATCCGCCTACGGCATCCGCCAGAACTTCGACATCACCCACCCCACTTACCGGTATTACTCTGAGCGCGTGATTCGCCAGATCATGGCCCACTACAAGGACCATCCGGCCATCATCGGCTACCAGGTGGACAACGAGACGTCCTACTACCAGTCGGCCGGGCCCGTCGTGCAGAAGGGCTTTGTTGAGTACCTCAAGAAGAAGTTCGGATCCACCCAGGAACTGAACAAGGTTTGGGGCTTGGTGTACTGGGGCCAGCTCGTCCAGGGTTGGGATGAACTGCCGGCCCGCGACGGCATCCTGAACCCCGGCTACAAGGTGGAGTTTGAGCGCTACCAGCGAACCCGTGTCACCGATTTCCTCGACTGGCAGGCGCGCATCGTCAACGAGTACAAGCGGCCCGGCCAGTTCGTGACCCAGGACTTCAGCGGCGGCGTCCACACCGACATCGACCAGTGGGCCATTGCTCGCAGCCTCGACATCGCGGCGACCAATCCTTACTACAGCGTTCAGGACGAGCTCGACTTCCAGACCGCGACGCTGTCCGACGACATCGCCCGGTCCGTCAAGGACACGAACTTCCTGGTGACCGAAACGAACGCCCAGACCATCGGTTGGGACTCCAAGGGCCAGTTCCCGCCCTACGACGGCCAACTGCGTATGAACGTCTACGGGCATCTGGCCGACGGCGCCAACATGGTCGAATACTGGCACTGGCACTCGCTGCACTACGGCCAGGAGACCTACTGGAAGGGCGTCCTCTCGCACGACCTGCAGCCGAACCGGATTTATAAGGAGTTCTCCCGCGTAGGCCACGAACTCCAGAAGATCGGCCCGAAGCTGGTGAATCTCAAGAAGACCCAGGACATCGCCATCCTGTTTTCGGCCGACTCCTACCACGGCATCCGCTCCATGCCGTTCTCCGACAAGACCGACTACATGACCATCCTGCAGCAGCTCCACCGGTCGCTCTATCAGTTGAACGTCGGTGTGGACTTCATCACTCCGGAGACCAAGGACCTGCAGCGCTACAAGGTCATCGTCGTACCGCCGCTGTACGTCGCTTCCGATACCGTGCTGAACCGCTTGGCTGACTATGCCCGCAATGGCGGTCACCTGGTATTGACCTTCAAGAGCGGCTTCACCGACGAATACGACACTGTGCGGCCCGTCATGGCGCCCGGACCGTTGCGCGAGGCGGCCGGCTTCCACTACCAGGAGTTCTCCTCGCTGAAGCAGCCGTTGGCCCTGAAGGGCGATCCGTTCCAGGCCGGCGCCGGCAACCAGGTCTCCACTTGGGTGGAGATGATCGAACTGGATACGGCCAAGGCGCTCGCGACCTACGACCACCCCTTCTTCAGCCGCTATCCGGCCATCACCCGCAACGAGTTCGGCAAAGGCTCCGTGACCTTCGAAGGCACCGTGCTATCGGACGAACTGCAGAAGAAGGTCCTGGACTCCGTCCTCAAACAGGCCGGTCTCGACAGCCCCGACCGTCAGTTGCCCGCTGCCGTCCACGTCAAACATGGCGCCGGCAACAGCGGCCATGCGATTCATTACTACTTCAATTACTCCGGCTCCCCGCAGAGCTTTTCCTATCCTTACTCCAACGCCACCGACTTGCTGACAGGCAAAGCCGTGGCCAAGGCCCAATCGGTGACCCTACCCGCCTGGGACCTCATCATTGCAGAAGAGCGATAATTCCATGCCTACCCGCAGAGATTTACTAAAGTCCTCATTGCTGACTGCCATCCCCGCCGTTGCCGCGCCCGCGGCCGGCATCCAGCACATTGACATCATTCACCATTCGCACACAGACGTCGGCTACACCGATATGCCTTCGGTATGCCGGGATTTGCAGGTAAGGTTTCTCGACGCCGCTCTGGAAACCTGCATGCGTAACCCGAATTTCCACTGGACGGCCGAAGCCACTCTGACCGTGGACGACTGGTGGCGCGGAGCCGCTCCGGCGCGCCGGGCGCAGCTTGTCAAAGTGGTGCAGTCCGGTCAGATGGACGTCTGCGCCATGCCGTTCAACCAGACGCCGTTCATGAACGCGGCCCAGTGGAAACAGGCGCTCGACTGGCTGCCCACGCAGGTGCAGCGCGACCTGAAGATCAGCATCGCCATGCAGAACGATGTCAACGGCATGCCCCGCGCCGGGGCTCTGCTCCTGCTCGACCGCGGCATCCACCATCTGTTGATGGGCATCAATGCCGATATGGGTGGCCCGCCGTTCCGCCGGCCTTCGGCGTTCTTCTGGAAGATGCCCGACGGGCGGCGTATGTTCGTCTGGCTGGGCGACCACTATGGCACCGCCTATTCCTATTTCGAACCCAAAAACTGGCAGCATGGGCAGGCCAAGGGCGCGACGACGACGCTGCGGCCTCCCTCCAATGGCGACATGTTGCGGACCGACGAGGCTTCGCTCCGGGCGGCTCACGCGCAGCTCACCAAGCGGCTCGAAAAACTCACCGGGGAAGGGTACTCCTATCCTCGGCTGCTGCTGTCCTATACAAACCAATGGCGCTACGACAACGATCCGCCGTTCCCGCCGTTGGCGCCGTTCGTCGACGCCTGGAACAAGCTGGGCCTGCAGCCCACCCTCCGGCTGACCACCGCAACCCAGGCCGTCCACGATATGGAAGCCGCGGTGAGTTCGAGCGTTCCAACGCACGAAGGGGAGTGGACCGACTGGTGGGCCAACGGCGACGCCTCGGGACCCCGAGAAGTCGCGGCCTCGCGACTAGCCAAACGCCATCTGGACGCCGCGCTGTCCCCAGTATGGGGTGAGCCGACCAAGCGGATTCTGCAGCGCTCGGCCGAGATGTACAAGGACCTGTGCCTGTTCGACGAGCACACCTGGGGTGCGAACATCTCGGTCTCCCAGCCAGACGCCCTGGACACCCACGCGCAGTTCTGCGAGAAGGCGCTGCTAGCCTACAAGCCCATGGGCCATGCCGAATGGCTGCTCGGCCAGCGCGCCCGTACCCACTTCTGCCGCAAGCCCGCCGGCATGTACGTGGTCAACACGGCCCCGCAGCCCTACACGGGCTGGGTGAAGTTCCCGGGAATCGACAAGGCGCCCCAATGGGTAAATGCACTGCCGGCGCGTTCGGCCACATTGCTGGGGCCGGGTCCGGCGGTGAACCGGAAAGCCACTGAAATCCTGAACCTTCCTGAGAGGACCCAGTTGGAGAAGGACCCGAACGGCTGGCCTGTGTCCGTTCGCTGGCCGGGGATGAAGGAATCCCTGTTCTCGGCCGGGTTGGGGGACATTCTGACGGTGTTCATCAAGCCGGAGTTCAAACGGTCGTCGTCGATGCATCCGGAGCGGTTGGGCCGGCTCGCAGCCACCTATGGCCAGGCAAAGGAAGAACAAACCGTCTACACCGTCGCGTACACGCAGCCGATCGTCCACCCGTCATTCGCTTCGGCGTCGCGGCGTCTGGAGCTCTTTCGGACCCAACCTCGGGCCACGTTGACCATTCAGTTCGACCGCCGGTCGAATCCTGCGGCGGAAGTCCTCTATATGTTGACGGAGTTCCCCGCGAAGGGCGCTCTGCCGCGCTTCTCGACGGGCGGCGTGCCCTATACGCCGTTCACTGATCAGCTCCCGGGGTCATGCCGCGACTACTTCGCCATTGATTCGTGGGCGCACTACGAGTCACCCGCCGGCCACTGGCTGTGGGTGACCCGCGACGCTCCGCTGGTCTCCGTGGGTGGCCCGCACACCTGGCAACGGATCAAGGACAAACCGGCCGATCCGGAGCGCCTCTGGACCATGCTGTTCGACAGCTTCTGGCATACCAACTTCGTGGCTAACAGCCACGGCGTCATGGAGTTCCAATTCGAGCTTGCATGGTCGCCGGAGAAGCCGGATGCCGCCGCGACCGCCGAGACGCTGCTCTCAACACCGATCGCCGTGGACCACCCGGTGGTGGAGGCCTGCCCGGAGCTGATGAAGACCCTATTCACCACCTAGCGGAACATTCATAGGGTCATCCTCGTAGTACTGAGAGTCGAGGTGTGCCCACATGCCCTATGTGCCGTCCGATTCTGGTTCGCCGTCCGCGGCGAGCCGGCCGATGGTGATTGCCCTGTTCGTTTCCACCTGTCTGTTGTCGATCGTCTCCTGGTATACGACCCAGCAGGGCATGGCGCTCTATCTGGCGCCGTGGTTTGCATTCCTGGCCTCGCTGGGCGTGCAATCGGCGCTCGTGTTGGTTGCCTGGCTGATCGGATTCACTCCGGCGCGGCGTGGTCTTCTGATCGCGGTCTACGCCATGACGGCCGTCGTTTCGGTGGGGTTCTCGTACGTCAGCCTGTACACATGGTTCTCAGAGAAGGAGCGCCCCGCCCTAGTGGAGCGCCACCTCTACGACACGATCCAGGACTCTTCCGGCAAGGCATCGCAGCTTGTCTCCAACGCGGTGGCTGAGGCGCAAAAGCATGTGGTGGCGCTGGACGAGATGACGGCTGCGGAGAAGACGCACGGCTACATCGCCCGGGCGCAGGACGCCGATCCCTACCTGGCCGGGGTCCGGGAAGCCGTGGCCCGCGAGGCGTCGAGTCTGGGCGGGGCTTTCAAAGAAGGGGCGGGCGACGGTCCAAGGTACAGTGCCTTTGACCGCTACACCAAGTTGGCCCGCCGGTCGCTGGAGCAGCTCCAGTCGTCACAGCGCGCCTTGGCGGATTTCCGGGCGCAGTTGAAACCGCTCGATCCGTCGGAACAGCAGATCAGGAAGTATCGCGAAGTCTATGACGCGATCCCCTGGACCGATGTCGAGACGCAGACCCACATGGCGCGCATCGAGCGCCCCTCCGTGCCGACTCTGAACGACAATCTCGATCGGACGGCCACCAACCAGGAAGACATGCTGCTGGCGTTCACTGAACTGTTCACGGCGCCCACCGGACGGCATCTCTTTGCCTTCCTGCTGGCGGCGTTTATCGATCTCATCGTGTTCTTCCTTGCCTTCGCTTCGGGGCCTTACTTCCACGGCTCGCCGGAGCAGCGCTGGTATGCCGGATCCGCCGCGGTGGACGGCAGCGACAACCAGGTGTTTGTCCGCGATCTGCTGCGGAAGCTGGAACCCGGCCCGGGCGGTCTGCCGCGAGTGGATGTCTCGACCCTCACGGCCGGTGAAAGGCAACTGTGCCTGCTTCTGGCGGCAAAGGGGGCGGCCAGCCTCAATGAAGAAGACGGCAAGCAGTATTACCTGCTGGCGGAGCACATCCACGAACAACTGGTGGAATCGCTGAGCACCCGCGGCATGCCCTTGCGCGGGTCGCCGAAGGTCGCACAAGCTCTTTAGCCGTGTATTTGTTTACTTGACGGCCCGAACGAGTCTCGTAATAATTGCCATAGTTTAACTATGGCAGAGCAGCAGAAACGCGACGAGATTCCACCCGGCACTTTGTACATGCTGATCCTGCGCACCCTGGCGCGCGGCGGTGAGATGCATGGCTACGAGATCGCCAATGCCATCCAGCGGCTATCGGAAGAAGTCCTGCAGGTGGAGGAGGGCTCGCTGTATCCGGCGCTACAGCGCATGCTGCTGAAGGGCTGGGTGGAGGCCGAGTGGGGCGTGACGTCGGGCAACCGCCGGGCGCGCTACTACCAACTGACGAAGCTCGGCCGCCAGCAACTGGAGGCCGAACTGGCGCAATACCGGCGCGTGAATGGGGCCATCGAGAAGATCCTGCAAACCGCGTAGGGGGGCGGTGATCTGGCTGGTGACGGCGAATCCCACGGCTGCCTTGCGCGACGAATAACCTCTTGACGGAGCCGGTGGGCGATTGACATGATCGAATGACTTCGTGTCGCGATATTCGGTCCTGTTATTCCTAGTATGGACACCTCTGCTCGCCCAGGAGCAGCCAGCCGGCGTGCCGTCGATTCACATCCCGAAGGTGAGCCGAGCGCCCAAGCTGACTGATTTCATCGAAGGCATACCGCGCGAGGCGGAGTGCGTTGTCACCGACTTCCGTCAGATGGATCCTGGCGACGGAACGCCGGTTTCGCAGCCGACCACGGCGTTCCTTTCCTACGACGACAAGAACCTGTATGCGGCATTCATTGCGAAGGACGATCCGAAGCTGATCCGCGCTCGCGTGGCCAAGCGGAAGCAGATCCTTACCGACGACCGCATCACCATCAACATCGATACGTTTCACGACCATCTGCACGCTTACTGGTTCGATGTGAATCCCTATGCGATCCAGTTTGACGGCGTGACCACCGACGGTTACGGGGACGACTTCAGTTGGGAAGGGCTCTGGCACACGGAAGGCAAGATCGTCTCCGATGGCTACATCGTCCTGGTCACCATCCCGTTCAAGACGCTGCGATTCCCGGATGCCGAGTCGCAGACGTGGGGTGTGATGCTGGGGCGGTTCATCAACCGCAACAACGAGTTCTCCATGTGGCCGTTCATTACGCGCCGCAAGCTGCCTCAGTTCGTGGCGCAGTTTGGGCACATGGAAGGACTACGCGGCATCTCTCCGGGGCGCAATTTGTACTTCACGCCGTATGGGCTGTTATCCAAGTCGCGGTATCTGGATCAGACCGTGGCGGGGCCTCCGGCGATGGCGCGCACGACGGATCCGCGCGCCGGCCTGGACGCGAAGATGGTCATCAAGGATGCACTGACTCTGGATCTGACCCTGAATCCAGATTTCAGTCAGGTGGAGTCCGATGAGCCGCAGGTGACCGTGAATCAACGGTTCGAGGTCGTCTATCCGGAAAAGCGCCCTTTCTTTATGGAGAACGCGTCGTATTTCAATACGCCGCAAACGCTGTTCTTCTCGCGCCGCATTGTCGATCCGGAGTATGGCATCCGGCTCACGGGCAAGCTGGGGCGGTGGGGCATTGGTGTGCTGGCGGCGGATGATCGCGCTCCGGGGAAGAGCGTTGCGGCGACCGATCCACTGCACGGCAAACGCGCGACCGACGCGGTGCTCAGCTTACAGCGGGACCTCTTCCACGACTCGCATGTGCGGCTGTTCGTGACGGATCGCGAGTTTGCCGGCGGCTTCAATCGTGTGGCGGCGCTCGACTCGCGAATGCACCTATCGAGCAAGTGGTTTCTGACGGCCCAGGCGGCCACGTCGCGGACGCAATTGCTGAACGGGCAGCAGCAGTCCGGGAACACCTACTATGCGAAGCTCAACCGGCAGGACCGGAAGCTGCAGTACTACACGACATACACGGATCGGAGCCCGCACTTTCGCGCGGAGCTCGGCTATATTCCGCGCACGGACATCCGCGAAGTGAAGAACTACATCGGCTACAAGTGGTGGCGCGAGGGTGGGGCGCTGGTGAACTTCGGCCCCTCTCTGGTGGTTCTCGGGAACTGGAACCGGCTTGGCCAGACGCAGGATTGGGAAGTCGATCTGGAGTGGAGCATGCAGTTCAAGCGGCTCACCTCGGTGACGGCCACTCGCTCGGAATTGATGGAGCTGTACCTAGGCCGCGAGTTCCGCAAGAGTTCGAATCTGCTGGCCTTCGAAACGGAATGGTGGAAGTGGCTGGCGTGGAGCGGGTCGTATACGAACGGCGCTGGCGTGAACTACTACCCGGCGGCGGGCCTGGCTCCAGAGTTGGGTGATAGCCAGAACGCTACGGCCAGCCTGACGCTACGGCCCACGAACCGGTTGCGCCTGGACGAGACCTACATCTACAGCCAACTGCGGACCAGGGCCGGATGGGCTGCGGCGCCGGCTCCGGTGAGTGTCTACAACAACCACATCGCGCGATCGAAGCTGAACTACCAGTTCACGCGGGAGTTCTCGTTCCGGGCGATTGTGGATTACAACACGGTGCTGCCCAATACGACGCTGGTCTCGCTGGACCCCACGCGCCGGGCCGGATACGACCTGCTGTTTACCTATCTGCTGCATCCGGGCACGGCGCTGTATGCGGGCTATACGGACATCTACCAGAACCTGGCGCTGGATCCTTCGCGGCCACCGTATTTGCGGTACACGAACTATCCGGATTTCAACACGGGCCGGCAGGCCTTTGTGAAACTGAGCTACCAGTTCCGGTTTTGACGGGCGGACGCGCCGTCGGCTTGTGGAAGAGCCCGCGCGGGACGCGCTTCCGCTTTCTCACGATCGCGGCTCGGTTCCCCGGCAGGGCGGCTGGCCGTTGGTTGACGGGCGCCGGCTCGTGGCCACTCGCGGTTCGCAACGGGGCGTTACCTGGGGCGCAGGCGGGGCCACTCGATCTCGATGCCCTGGGCGGTCAGGCTGGCCTGGAACTCATGCAGGCGCTTTTCGTCGTTGCGGATCTGGCGGGCGGCCAGCTTGTGTTTCAGGCAATGAGCCGCCAGCGCGCCGGCGCTTTCGCCGATATTCCATTCGACGGGATGGAGCCGGTAGCAGCCGTTGGTGATGTGCGTGACACCCAGGTTCTTGGAGGCCGGAAAGAGGTTCTCGATGCGTTTGGGGATGAGCGCCCCAAGCGGGATCTGGAAGGGCAGGGAACTGACGTCGATGTAGTTGTCCGCCCCGCTGGAGGGGTGAAGGTCGATGCGATAGCTTCCGACGCCGACGGAGTCCGAGAAGACTTCGGCCGTGACTTCGGAGGCAGGCTTGCCGGTGACCTTCATGCGCGCGTCCGTGCCGACGTGGTGTTCGAGCACGGTGAACTCGGCTTGAATGCGGCGCGATTCGCGGATGTAGGGGTATTTGGCCAGACCGTCTTCACTGCCGGTGATGTCGGGGCGCAGATACAGGCCGGGCCAGCCGGCGCCGCCGTCGGGGCGCGGAGCCTCAGTCTGCATCCAATAGACGAGCGACAGGCTCAACTGGCGGCCGCGGGCGAGGTGGTGTTTGGCCTCCTGGTCCGTACCTCCATAGAGATTACCGAGCCAGTAGTCGTTCTGTGGCCAGTTGACGAGCGTCACGTCACTCTGGCAGAAGCCCGGCTGGTAGTTGGCTTTGTTCACGATGCGGCGGTAGAGCCAGAGGTTGAGTCCGGTTTGTTTCGACTGCAGAGTGGGGTCGAAGAAGACTTCGCGCTTCTTCAACGAGATGGGATCGGACATCGACCACGAGAGCAGCTTGTCGGGCCAGGCCGGCGTCAGCTTGGGGAAGTAGTCGCGCCAGAACGCGTACTCCGAGGGTTTGTCGATGACGCGATTGGAGCCGGCATCATGCCCCAACGAGAAGCACACGGTGAAGGCTTGGTGGTTGTTGGGCTGCGCCTGGTCGGGTGCGTGCAGTTCGCCGGTCTGCTTCTTCGACTCGAAGCCCATGACGAATTCGGTCTTGGTGAGGGGGAGCAACTCGCCGGTCTCGGTCGCGTCGATGAAGTACGGCGCCTGAATGACTTTGCGCGCGCCGTTCCCTTCGACGGTCACGGACGTGACGCGGTCGCCCGTGGCTTCTGCCGCCACCGGGCGGTTCTCAAGCAGGATGACAAGCAGGCCGGCGCTGACGTAGGGCGCCAGCATGGCTTCGAGGACCGCGAGCGAAACCTTGGGTTCGTGCGTGATGACCGAGACGCCACCGCCGCCGGGATTCAGCTTCGGATTCAGGCGGGCTTCGGCGGTGAGGGGATAGTGGTCGCGGTAGTACTGCCGCACGCTCGTTCGATAGGCGCGATAGGCCTGGGTCCCGCCGAATCCTTCGATCCAGGGGTGCTCATCCGGGGGGACGCTTTGCGACGTGAGCTGGCCGCCGATCCAATCGGTTTCTTCCGTCATGACCACGCGGAAGCCGTTGCGGCAGGCTGCCAGGGCGGCCGCGCAGCCGCCGGTGCCACCACCGATGACTGCGATGTCGCAGCGGATTTCGCGGCCGGCCGCCCAGGCTGCCGTGCCCATAACACTCAGAGTAGAAAATGTTTTAATGAAGGATCTTCTGGATTGCTGCATGATCGATTCGTACCTACGCTATCATGAGCTTGAGATCGGGGCTCACTCACTCATCCCATGGCGGTCGTGACTGTTTCCGGCGAGCCTGGCTGCAGGACGCGTGAAGTCGCTCAACTGGCCGCACAGCGGCTGGCGTTCACACACCTGAGTGCGGAGCGTGTGGACTCGATGCTGGGCGAGGAGTTCGGCCCGATCATCGAATCGAATAGCAAGGCCTGGCCGGATATGGCCGCGTCGATCCTGCTGCGGCTGGGTACGGAATCGCATCTGGTGATCGGCGTCGATGGCGCCGAGTTGCTGTTCAAGAACTTCCCCGCATTGTTGAGGGTGCGTGTCGTGGCGCCGGAGAACCGGCGGATCGGCAACTTGATGCTGGACGACCGGTTGGACCGGGCTACGGCCCGCATTCAACTGCGAAAGCGGGAGACCGAGTTGCGGGCGACCCGCAGGGCCCGTTTTGGCCGCGCCACGGCCGCGCCGGAGACGTTTGACCTCACGCTCAACGCCGAATCGCTGGACGCAGCCCATATGGCGGCCCTCATTGAGGCGGCTGTTCGTGCTCGCGACCTGACGGTGCACGGGTTCCTTTCGCACGCGGCCGAGGCTCAACTGCAGTTCCAGATCCGGTTGCGCCTGGCCCGGCATGGAATTCAGCCGCATGCTCGGGCCAGTCTCAAGAACGTGCAGTTCGGTCACCCGAGCGAAGAGATCTTCGCCAACCTGCTCGACTTCTACCGTATTGCCTGGGAGTACGAGCCGCGCAGCTTTCCCATCGCGTGGGACGTTAGCGGGCGCGTGTTGGAGAGCTTCACGCCCGATTTCTTTCTACCCGAGTCCGACATGTACGTCGAGCTCACGACGATGAAGCAGTCCCTGGTGACGCGCAAGAACCGCAAGATCCGCCTGCTGCGCGAGATCTATCCCCACGTCAACATTCAGGTTTTTTATCAGAAGGATCTCCAGGATCTGGTGCTGAAGTATGGCATTCTGCCGGAGACGGCCGACTCGAAATAGCCCACTATGCGCACCCCTGCCATGCCGATGATTGACAAGGTCCTGTTCTCCGAGGACCAGATCCGTGAACGCATTCAGGAGGTCGCGGCGCAGATCTCGCAGCGTTACGAAAACGGCAACCTGCGCATGGTTGGGGTCCTGAAGGGATCGGTGTTCTTTCTGACCGCGCTGGCACGCGTGCTCACCATCCCGGTGAAGGTAGACTTTCTGGCCATCTCTTCGTTCTCCAATCATTCCAGCGCGCCCGGTGTGGTGCGGATTGCGAAGGACCTGGACGATTCGATTGAGGGCGAGGATGTCCTGCTGGTGGAGGATATCGTCGACACCGGCTTCACCGCGCGGTACCTGCTGCAGAATCTGGCTGGCCGGGGGCCTAACTCCATCGCGTTGTGCACGATGCTGGACCGGAGTTCCCGCCGCATCGTGCCGTTGCAGATCGACTTCCGTTGCTTCGAGATCCCCGACCGCTTCGTAATCGGGTGTGGGTTGGACTACAAGCAGCTGTACCGGAATCTCAACTTCATCGCCGTGTTGAAGCCCGACCGGCCGTAGGTGGTCTGGTAAGCAAAGCCGGGTCAATAGGTTGGCGCTAGCTTCCTCAAGTGGCTCATGGATTTTGTACGGCGCATGGTACTGCCGGAGGGTGTGAAAAGTACCAGGACCTCAGTTCAATCCACTTTGGGACCATTCCGCTATTCGTGCTTCCGAATTGACGTGGCTTAATGGAACCAGAGAGTTGTCACCGTTTCCGGCAGGTGCCGGACTGGAAGGCTTAATGGATTCCGATCAAGCCATCATCATCAGCCGCGACGCCGCCTGTGTCGCTGAGATCAGCGCGGCGCTCAAGGTGTTCAACCCGTTTCTGACGGTTGTCCAGATCGATCCGTCTCAGGACATGGAGAAGATGGCGCGTCTTCTCAGCGCCGGTGAGCCGCTTGTCCTCTTCATGCAGGCCGACGATCCCGATACCGCCGCCTACTGCGCCGGCGAGATCCACCGCATGGGCCGCCAGTCCCGGACGGTGGCCGTGTATCACCAGATCGACAACACCGCGTTCCTGGAACTGCGGCGTCACGGCATCAGGGAGTGTGTCTTGATGCCCGCGGACGCAGAACGTCTGCAGGATATTCTCCAAACCTTCTCCATGGAAAGCCAGGGGGCAGCCAACCCTCGCCGGGATGAGCCCGCCGCCGGCTGCTTTCTTAGTTTCGTGCCTGCCAAGCCGGGCGCCGGAGCCTCAACCGCCGCGGCTCACTTCGCGCACTTCGCAGCGGAGCTGATGGGCGTCCGCGTGGCGCTGGTTGATTTGGACATGAATTGCGGAGTGCAGGGACTGATGGCGCGTTCCGAGCACAACGCTTCCATTGTTCAAGCCGCCCAATACGCCGGGCAGATGGAAGACTCCATCTGGGACCGGCTGGTGACGCAAGCCGGGCAGGTGGATGTGCTGCCGGCCACGCACCGATCGCTGTACACCCGGATCGACGCGATCCGCTTCGACAACCTGCTGTCGTACCTGCAGCAGCGCTATCCGGTGACGGTCTTCGACCATTCCGGCAACCTGGAACGATACTCGGTTAACGTTCTGGAGCGCTCGGCACAGATTTTCAGCGTCTGTTCTCCGGACTTTTCCACGGTTCATCAGGCGCGGCGCGCCATGGAGCTGTTCGAGGATCTGCACCTCCGCCCGAAAGTTGGCGTTCTCATGACCAGGGACACGGCGGCGACTGGCTTGAGCCGCCGTTCGGTTCTCTCGGTACTGGGGACTCAGCCGGTGGGCAGTCTGCCGAACTCATTCTCGAGCCTGCAGACCGCGCTGATTGCGGGCGGCCTAGTGGGCCGGAATACACCGTATGGCCGGGCGATGATGGAGTTCACCGAAGCGATTCTCACGGGGAACCGGGTGGACGCGTCGGTTCCGGGCCGAGTCCGGAAGGGCGCGTGGGGCGGTTTCCGATCGGCGTTTTCGCGGCTGCGGTCGAGTGCCGCGGTGGCCAGGTAGAACCGATTGTCCGGTGGCTGATGGGGCTACCGCCAGACGCCGGCCAGGCGTCCGAGGCCGCCCCGGACTTGAAAGCCGTCTGACCGTCCGGCGAAGTAGCGACTGTTCAGTTCGTCGCGGCCCAGGTCCTCTATCCGAGTGAAGCCGAGCAGCCGCAGGCGGCGGGCCAGTGACTCTGGCTCAAAGAAGAGCCGGAAGGGTTCTCCGGCCGCCGCTACTCGTTTGGACAGGGCATCGAGGGCGAGCCGCTCCAGCAGATTCAGACTTTGGCGCGCCACGGCGTAGTCGAAGACAATCCCACTTTGGTCGGGCAGGGAGGCGACGAACTCCATGGCTGCCGTGAACGCGTCCTCAGTGAGATAGGGCACGACGCCCAGGCAGGCACAGAAGGCCGGTTGCCCGCTGTCGAAGCCGGCGTCGCGTAGTTGTTCGGGCAGGGTTTGCCGCTCAAAATCCACGGAGACAAACTGGACTCCATCGGCCGGCGCGACGTGGGCTTCTTCCAGAAGCGCGCGCTTCCAATGTTGTGTGGATGGGTGGTCCACTTCAAAGACGCGCAGGCCCACGGTGGCGTGCGGATTGCGGCAGCAAAAGGTGTCGAGACCCGCGCCCAGGATGACGTACTGCCGGACGCCGGCCAGCACGGCTTGCGCCAACTCGTCCTCGGCATAGCGGCTGCGCGCGGCCAGGAAGGCGCGCAAAGTGCGGCTGGCCGGATGGTCCGCCCGGCCCATTTCGGCTTCGATCCACGTCTTGCCTTGCGGGCCGAGAATCGGGATGGCTAGCGGGTCAGCGAAGACGAGGGGACGTTCCAGAAGCTGATGGGCCGCGCGTCGAACGGCGACTCGCAGCGCGGTGCGGCTGGGTTTGAGTTCATCCATGTTTGGGTTTGATTGCCGGGTTGCCTCTCCAGTGTAGCGGGGGCTGGAGATTGGCGACCCGAGGCCCTGAGTATTGTCATTGCGGCGCCTGACACGCGAGAATCGAACGATACCCATGATTCACTACGATCCACACAAGTGGCTGGACCATTTCTTCGATCTGCGCGGATCGCTGGTTAAGGAGATTGGGCTGCGCGTCCTGGTCTGCGTCGTCTGGGCGGCGGCGGTGGTGTCCTTCCATAAGTTCGTCCGGCCCGTGGACATCCCCTCGATCCTGCACTCGCTGGTGGGGGTCGCGTTGGGGTTGCTGCTGGTGTTCCGGACGAATGCTTCCTACGACCGGTATTGGGAGGGGCGCAAGCTGTGGGGCGGGATCGTAAATGAGACCAGGAATCTCATTCGCGCCTCGGCGGTGCACCTTCACGAGGAGCCCAGGCTGTTGCAGAAGCTGGCGCGCTGGACCGCCCTGTTTCCGTGGGCGACGATGAACTGCCTGCGCGACGAGTTTGACCTGGGCTCACTGGGCGCGGAACTGACGGCGGAAGAGGTCTCGGGCATCCGCGCATCGCAGCACCAGGCGCTGCACGTCTCAGCGCGCATGAGCGAGCTGTTGGCGGAGATGCGCAGTCGGGGGCTGGTGAGCGACATTGTCTACACATCGCTCGACCAGAACGTCCAACTGCTGGTCGATTATCTTGGGGGCTGCGAGCGGATCAGGAAGACGCCGCTGCCGTTCGCCTACATCGTGCACCTGCGGCGCGCACTGGTGATCTACTGCTTCACACTGCCCTTTGCGCTGGTCGATACATTCGGGTGGATGAGCCTTTTGGATGTGCTCCTGATCTCCTATACGTTCTTCGGGATTGAGGAGATTGGCGTCGAGATCGAAGGACCGTTTGGCGACGACGCGAACGATCTGCCGATGCGTGATATCTGCGAGACCATTCACAAGAACCTGTACGCGCTGGCGGGGATGAGGCGGCAGGAACGCGAGGCGATGCCAGAAGGGCTGTAGCGCGGTCCGGCGTGGTATCCTGCGGCCAACGGTGGGTGCGAGAAGGGGCCTACGGAGGGGGAATTCACTATGCCGAGTCAAGTGGTGGATCTGGACATAGGCAGCGCAAAGGCGTACATGAGTTCGATGGGCGTGCTGCGGCAGGCCATCACGCTGGGGCGGGAGCGGTCGGCGGCGATGCTGCTGGTTTTGCGGGTACGGCTGCTTTACGCGGAGAAGGTGACGCTCTACATGAAGGCTTCGAACATGTACATCGTCGCCTTTGGCGTCAACCCGGTCTTTGCCCTGGCGGATGCCACGGAGGACATCCCCGCGACGCTGCGCGCATCCGGCGCCATTGCCGCGGAGATCCCGATCAGGAAGCTGGCGCTGGGTTCGGACCACAACGCGCTGGGCACCGATGGCCATACGTTTGGGCTGGGCGATCTGGCGCAGTGCTCGTCACTGGCCCTGTATGACGGGACGCAGGGGTTCGCCATGATCCGCAAGCCGCTGTCGCTGCTGGTGTGCATGCTGGCGGAAGCAGCGCGCTTTCTGGAAGTGCAGAACTCGTTCGCGGGTATCTCGCGAAAGCACGGCGAGTTCTGGGCGCGGCCCCAACCGAACGAAGGGATTTTCGCTCCGATGAGTGCCGGCGAGGGCGCGGCGACGACCGACAACATCAGCATCAGCGGCGTGGTCTGGGTGTGGCAGAAGGCTTCGAGGCTGCGCCAGTATGCGACGACGGCGGGTGTCGGACCGGAGGGTGGGAAGAAGCTGGTGGCGCAACTGAGCGCGCTGATCGCCGAACTCTGTGTGCTGCTGGGCCCCAGCGGTGGCAAGGTTGAACGCGAGGTGGTTCTCGCCAGCATCGCCAACTCACCGGCCCGGCTGGCGGGAACGCCGTCGCCGGCCGCGACGAAGCTGCTCGAAGCGAAACAACTGGCGGCGCGCTTTGGCGCCCAGACGAAGGAGCAGATCTCCGACGTCCTTGCGCTATTCGGGGATGAGCTGGTGATGAGGGCCACGCAGGGATTGCTGCTGCCGGCGGTCTGACGCGACTGGGCTGCCTGTCACCGCAGATCCGCGGATCCAGACAATACTTTACGTTCCGCCGACATTTCCATTCGCGGCTCGATGCGAATGTCCCCGACCATGGGTGTGTCGGTGCACCACCGGCGCGGAGCAAGGGTCAGAGCAGCACGGCCGCGACCGGCCAAGCCTTACCCTGCAGGAGATTGGCCGATGCCCGACGGCGATGGGGGCGTTGAGCCGGAGTCGCCTGACCTTGCTCCGAGTGGTGGCGGGCTGCACGGCCCGGCACGTGGACGTTGGAAGGAGTAGCGGTTGCGGCCCGATTTCAGCGAGTGGGAAGATCGAAAGAGCCAGAGTGGACTTTCGCCGTGTTTCGAGCGGATTTCGTTCGTCGAAACCGATATGGCTCAGGATCCGATGCCCCGCACAGATCGTCCGGCGATTCTCATCATTGACGACGACTTCGAGATGACAGAGATGCTTGGGGAATACCTCGAGCCGGAAGGCTTCGCCATTGAGGTGTGCCACGACGGCGATACGGGCTTGAAGCTCGCGTTGCAGCCGCACTGGCGCCTGGTGGTGCTGGATGTAATGCTGCCCCGGCTGAACGGATTCGAGGTGTTGAGGCGGTTGAGGGGCTCGTCGCAAGTGCCCGTCATCATGCTGACAGCGCGCGGCGATGCCATCGACCGGGTGGTGGGCCTGCAGGGCGGCGCTGACGATTACCTGCCCAAACCATTTGACCCGCAGGAATTTGTCGCGCGGGTGAAGGCGATTCTACGACGCACGGCGCCGTCGGCGCTGCGCACTCCTGAACAGGAAGACGTCCTCACGTTGGCGGATGTGACGTTGGACAGCCGTGCCCGCACGGTGCGGCGCGGCGGCCAGTATGTCGAACTGACGGCCGCGGAGTTCGAGTTACTGCGGCGATTTCTGCGCTCGGCTGGACATGTGATCAGCCGGGAGGAGCTGTTTCGCGAAGTGCTCGACCGGGAGTTCTCGGTATTCGATCGCAGTATCGACAATCACGTGAGCAGCCTGCGCAGGAAGTTGGGGCCGCGACCCGACGGCCGCGACCGGATCCGCGCGGTGCGCAACGCGGGCTATGTCTATCCCGACCTCGAATCCGGTTCGGGGACCTCATGAAGAGCCTCTTCCTCAGAATATTCCTCTGGTTCTGTTGCGGGTCCATTGTGCTGTTGCTGGTGGTGGGGACCGGGTTTGTGCTGGACTCGCCAGCAGCGGCGGCCGCCGCGCCGTGGTGGCGTCTGGGGCAAGGTGCCATTGTTTCCGCCGGACGCGTGGCCGTGGACAGCTACGAACGCGGAGGCGTGGTGGAAGTGGACCGGTACTTCGAGACGCTCGCACGAGATACAGGGCTACGCGTCGCTTTGTACGACGAGTCGGGGCGAGTCCTGGCCGGCAGCGCCCTGCCGGCGACCGGGAAGCCGGGCTCGGAGCTGCTGGCGGGCCCGATGGGGCAGCTTGTCGTTCAGCCGCTGCGCGGAGTGTCGGGCGTCCGGCTGACCGGCGCGCAAGGGAAGGCCTACGGTTTCACGGCCGTGATGCCGCGGCGTGAGCTCAGGGGTGTGTGGTCGCGCACCTTTCTGATTTCGTTTCTGCTGACCAGCGGGCTGTTGTGCTACCTGCTGGCACGGCATCTGACGGCGCCCGTAGTGCACCTTCGCGGGCTCACGTCGCGATTTTCCAGTGGCGACCTGTCGGCCCGGGTGACGATGCCCAGCCTGCTGGATCGCAAGGACGAAGTGGGCGGGTTGGCGCGGGACTTCAACAGAATGGCGGCCCGCACCGAGACGCTGCTCAACGCGCAGCGGCGTCTGATTGCCGATGTTTCCCATGAGCTGAGATCGCCACTGACCCGATTGAGCCTGGCGCTGGGTTTGATCCGGCGGCGGGGTGATTCGGTCTCCCCCACTTCGATGGCTCGCATGGAGCGGGAGGTGCAGCGGTTGAACACTCTCATTGGGCAGTTGCTCACTCTTTCGCGCCTGGAGGCGCTGGATCAGCCGCCGCCCATGGAGCCCATCGATTTGTCCGCGCTGGTGCAGGAGATCGCCATCGATGCGGGCTTTGAGACGACCAGCAGCGATCGCGGGGTGCGACTGGTGGAGTGCGCCGCCTGCACTCTGACAGGCGCCCGGGACCTATTGCGCAGCGCGATTGAGAATGTCGTGCGGAATGCGCTGAAGTACACAAACCCGGGCACTGTCGTGCAGATCCGGCTGACCCGGCCCAGCGGCAGCGGAGTGGCGACGATCATCGTCGAGGACGAAGGTCCGGGGGTGCCTCCCGAAGATCTGGCGCATATCTTCGAGCCTTTCTACCGTGTAGAGCAGGCGCGGGAGCGGCAAAGCGGCGGCGCTGGACTGGGGTTGGCGATCACGCAGCAGGTGGTGAGCCTGCACGGCGGGTCGGTCACCGTGAGTAATCGCGAAACGGGTGGACTGGCGCTCCGCATCGCGTTGGCCGTGGATCCGGTGTTCTGAACGAACGCGAAGAAGGGTCGAAGGCGCGACCGACAAATCTTTACAGCGCATGGACATTTCCTGCAGGAACAGCGTCTGTTTCGGCCCGAATATGAAGTCGTGGAGCCGTGAATGTCTCCATGGGCAACGCAACAAGGAAGACGAAACAATGAAAAGACAAAAAGCCTGCACACACCTGATTCTGGCCGCGGCCGCCTTGAGTGCGGTATTTTCGCTCAGCGCCACGGCGCAGTCGGCGCATACAACGAGAATGCGGTCCCCTGGCCACTATTCGCGCAACACCACGGCCACCGGGGCTTACGGAAAGACCGCGAACTACAACCGGTATGCGAACTGGGGCAATGGCTCGTATAGCGGTGGGCGTTCCGTCACTGGTTTCAACGGCAGGAGCGCGACGGCGAATACGACCGCGTCGGTGGCCCCGGGCAGTGCGTCGCGTCAGACCACGGTGGCGACCGGAAGCGGGCGTAGCGCCACCTATCAGAACAATGCGACGTGGGGCAACGGTGTGTATTCGGACACGAAGAGTATCGTCGGCGCGAACGGAAAGTCGGCGACCTCGACGGTACAGCGGACTGACAGCGGTATGACCAAGACCGTAACCGGCCCAAACGGCGAATTGTGGACCACGAGCCGCACTCGAAACTAGCTGAGTGTTGTGATCGAAACCGGGCGGGACTGTGCGAACCGCCGTCTCGCCTGCCTCCGAGATATTCGATGGGAGTCTTTGTTTCATGAAGCGTGCTTTTCAGGCTTGGTCCTGGCTATTTTCGGCGATGTTGCTGCTGGCGGCGGCTCCGGAGGCCTGGGGGCAGTCCTACGACTTCAGCCAGTTGGACAAATTGCTTCGGCGTGCCTCGGCGACTCTGCCGGCTGGTCTGGAAGTCGCGATTGTTCACAACGGCCAGGAGATCTACCACAAGGAGTTCGGCCGCTGGCGCGAGAATCGCCAAGGCGTCATTGCTTCGTCGAGCAAGTGGCTCTCCGGTGCGGTGATTATGTCCTTGGTGGACGACGGAACGCTGTCGCTGGATGACAAGGCGAGCCACTATTTGCCATATATGACCGGTGAGAAATCTACCATTACCGTGCGGCAACTGATGAGCCACACTTCGGGTTTCGGTGGTGAGTTTCCGCTTGTTGACCGGTGTATCGGCGACGCATCCACGACTCTGGATGCGTGCGCGCAGGCGATCGCCAAGGTGCCGCTAAAGATCCCCGCGGGGACCGGATTCATCTACTCCGGCGCCGGCATGCAGATTGCGGGGCGCGTGGCCGAAGTGGCTTCGGGGAAGGACTGGCAGACGCTGTTCCGCGAGCGTGTCGCGGAGCCATTGGGCCTGGTATTGACCGACTACGAGTACAAAGGGCGGACTAAGAATCCGCGTATTTCCGGCGGCGGGCGTTCGACGGTCAGCGATTATATGAAATTTCTCCGAATGATCGCGGGGAGAGGACTTTTTGAGGGCCGCCGGGTTTTATCCTCTGAGGCTGTGGATGCCTTGCTCAGCGATCAGACACGCGGGGTACCCATTGTCGAGTCCCCGTTTCAACGAGCGTCGGTTTACGATCCAAAAGCCGCGCTAAATCGCTACGGCATCGGCAACTGGCTGGAAGATTTGGACGAGAATGGCCGGACGACCTGGAATAGTAGTCCCGGGCTGACCGGTTGGACACCATTCATTGATCGGAGCCGCGACTTGCAGGTGGTTGTGGCAACCGAGAGTTTTAGAGGGTTTTTGCAGTACTACTTCCCGCTGAAGGAGATCCTGAAGAATCTGATTCCGCCATCGCCGCGGAGCGCATCGGCCTCAGGGCCGTTGCCGGCGCCGGAACGGACAGGAACAGGGACGGGCAGTGCGGCGAAACTGGGAGCCTCGGATCGACCGACAGGGGCAACTCGCCGGAATAACTAAAGAACGAGAGGAATGAAGGATATGACGATACTACGAGTGTGTATAGCCGCGACGGCCCTGGCGATTTGGATGGTCCCCTCACCGGCGCAGCAGGACGCCGCCACGCAGGAGCAGCGGAAAGAGCGTGCCCTGGAACGCCTGCAACAGATGAAAGACAGGCTGAAGCTGACCCCGGAGCAGGAGGAGCAGGTGCGCCCGATTGTGATGGATGAGCTTCAGCAATTGAAGTCCATCAGGGACAATCACAGTGGCGATCAGAACCGCCGCGGCAAGATGAAAATGGCCCGCGAGATGCGCGGCGTGCAGTCGGAGACCGAAGGCAAGCTCAGCAAGGTGCTGTCGAAGCCCCAGATGGACGAGTTGAAGAAGATGCGCGAGGAGATGCGCCAGCAGATGCGCGATCGCGCGGGGAAGCAGTGATTCATGCGGCTGGGACGCGCGCCCCAGCCGCTCTAAAATCCGGTCGTTGGTAATTTTACTTCTCGGCCAGGCTCTTCAGATTCACGAGGCCCGTTTCGAAGTTCTTGCCCACCATGCTGTCCATGCTCATGAACAACCCGATCAGCTTGGCGACGTAGGGCTGCGGTCCGCGCATGCTCCAGGTTACGCGTGTCGTGCCATTCACAGGCACCAACGTGAATTCAGCGATATTGTGCGCTTCGAATGGCTTGGTGAAATCCAACTGGATGGTGACCTTCGAGCCCGGCGCAATATCGGCGATCTCCATGCGACCCGTGCCGGCCTCGCTGTTGCCCACCCATTCGTAGACCGCGCCCTTGCCCTTCTCGGCGCCGCTGAAGGTGCGCTTCATCTCCGGGTCGAGCTTCTCAAAGGGCGACCAGGCACCCCACTGGTGAAAGTCCTCAATGAACGCGATGATCTTTTCGGGAGGAGCCTGCATGTCCGCGCTCCGCTCCACCTGGAATCGATCGGGCCGGGTGGTGGCCCACAGGAGAACCACAACCAGTAATGCCGCCAGAATGGCCAGTATTTTTTTCATGAGCGCCCCAGTTTTCGGATCGTCGTGCAATGTGTGACAGCCGCGGATGGCCGCGTCGTCCTGCATCCCTGGAGTCCATGATATAGGAATTGCCGCGAATGGGACGCCTGGCTTAGGCGATTGGCGAGCCGATCCACCACGTGATGCCGCAGGGATCGACGACTCCGGCATTCCTGTGCCCGTAGGGCTTGTCTTCCGGCGCGTTCTGCGATGTTGCGCCGGCGGCTAACGCCCTGGCATAGACTTCGTCGACGTTGGGCACCCAGACGTACAGCGCCGCGGCGAGCGCCTTCCATTGCTCGCCGGCCTGGCCCATCATGATCAGGGAGTCGCCGATCTTCAACTCCGCGTGCATGACGGAGTTGTCGGGGTTACGGGCGCAACTGACTTCGGTTGCTCCGAAGGCGGCCCCGAGGAACTTCAACTCGGCGTCGGCGTCGGGCACTACGAGGTAAGGTGTGACGGTGTGATAGGTGTCCAGTGTGTCGGCCATGAGCGCATGATCGCACGCAATTGTCTCTTCAGAATTGTAGAAATTTGACGTGGTTGCGGAATTCCGTCCGGTCCGACTGGTAGCCAGTGGGCGTGATGCCGGAGAAGGACCGGAAGTCGTGGATGAAGTGGGATTGGTCGAAGTAGCCACACTCCAGGGCTATTCGCGTCCAGTCCACGCGCTGGCCGCGTTGCGCGAAGCCCAGGGCGCTTTGGAATCTGAGGATCCGGCAGTATTGCTTGGGCGAAACGCCTACAGCATTCTTGAAGTGCTCGATGAAGCGCTTCGGGCTGAGGCCCACGCGGTTGGCCACCTCGGCGATCCGCACTGCCTGCGCATGATGCGTCAGGGTCTCGATCGCAAACTCAACCGCGGCGTGCATCGCCTTCGGACGCCACCTCGCCCGGAGGGCTCGCTCCATGGTGTCCAACTTTGCAGCCGGGTCGGCCGCTTCCATTAGCTGTTCCCGCAGCTCCATGGCTCCGCGGCCCCAGACGAGATCCAATGACAGATCGGCATCGCACGTCTCATGGGCTGGGATCCGGAAGAAGGGCACGGTTCCGCCGGGCTTGAACGATACGCCGAGCACGTGCTGCTGCTCCAGGGTATCGATGATCGAAAACCGTGATTGTACGCCCGCCAGGACGGTGCCTGAACTGGTGGTCATACGGAAGCCGTCGGCGTCCTGGATGTAGGCGCGCGTCTGATCTTCGGCCAGGTTGACGATCAGTTGGGCGGATCCGGTGGGCAGCACCCGCTCCAGCGCGTGCGGTCTCGGCCCGCTGGCGCAGTACCAGATGGCGGCGATGGATGAATCGAGAGGTGGTGCCGGGATGCGTTGCAGGAAGATCATGGCGCCAGGAAGAAACAGAGCCCCTCGGCTCTTCTGCCATTAGTCTAGCGCTCCGCGTGACGGTGGCTGCCCGCTCGCCAGAGTCTCGGAGGAGCGTTCAGATTGTGATCACCACTTTGCCGCCCGCCTGTCCGGAACCCGCCAATTCGTGGGCCTGGTGCGCCGTGGCGAGCGTGAACTCGCTTGGCTCCAGCAGCGGCTTCAGCTTGCCGGCCTCGGCGAGTCGCGTCGCTTCCCGCAGAATTTCTCCATGATGCGGGCGACCGCGCCCGGTGAGCATGGGCGTCAGCGTGAAGACGCCCGAATAGGTGGCCGATCGAAATGACAGCGGCGCCAGGGAATGAGTACCCCACCCGAGGCAACTGACGACATGGCCCGTGTACGGCTTCACGGCGAGGAACGAGTTATCGAGCGTCTTGCCCCCGACTGTATCGTAGACGACATCGAAGCCCTGGCCGCCCGTGTGTTCCCGGACGTACTGCTCCACGGAACTGCTCCGGTAATCAATCGGAGTGGCGCCGTACCCCTCGACGACGGTCTGCTTCTGGGGTGATACCGTGGCGAAGACCTCCGCGCCTAAGGCGCGCGCAATCTGCACGGCCATCTGGCCCACGCCGCCGGCGCCTGCGTGAATTAATACCTGTTGGCCGGTATGAACTTTGGCATGGTCCACCAAGCCCTCCCAGGCCGTGATGAAGCCAAGCGGGATCGCCGCCGCCTCGCGCATGGTGAGATTCCGGGGCTTGAGCGCCAACAGATCGGCATCCACGGCAGCGAACTCGGCCAGTGATCCAGGCAACCCACCGACGCCACCGGTGAGCCCGTAGACCTGGTCACCGGGCTGGAACTGGGTGACGCCGGCTCCGGTTTCTTCGACCGTGCCGGCCAGATCCAGGCCGAGGATGGCGGGCAGCACCGCCTGGGCGTGGCCGGCGGCCCCGGCCATGATCTTCAGGTCCAGCGGATTCACTCCACTGGCGCCGACCTTTACGAGAACCTGGCCTGGTCCGGGGGCGGGCCGTGAGACTTCGGCAAGGCGGAGCGGCGATCCAAAGGACTCCAGGAGCAGAGCCTGCATAGCGGTGACGATTCTCCTTCTACTTTTTGCGGCGCCAAGAGCAGCCGCACAAACGTTTTGATGCACGGAACGCGTGCCAAGACTGATCGAATCCAGACTTGGGCCGTACTCAGGGAATACGGAGCCGTCGAGGGGCCCACGGCACCCACCACCGGTTTCAGACGTCTTCGATGTGCGCCTTCAGTCGGCTGAGCGCGTCGTCCCACCCACGGGCGATGAGGTCGAGGCAGCGCCGCCCTTCCGCCAGTTGGACGGTGTTCATCGCCCACACGCTTTCGCGCCCTTTGTGGCGGCCGTCGACGAGCCCGGCCACCTCCAGAACGTGCAGGTGTTTGGTGACGCCCTGCCGCGTCATCTCAAAGCTCTCGGCGAGGGTGGAGATCGAGGAGGGGCCATCCTGCGAAAGACGCCGCAGCAGGGCGAGCCGTGTCGGGTCACCCAGTGCCGCGAACAGCATCGCGGCCTCAGCCAACTTCTGCTCAATGCGCTTTTTCGGCATAGTCCCGCAGCCAGACCACGACTTCCGCCCAGCCCTGCGTGTTGTCCTTGTAAACCTTCGCGCGACGTTCCAGCGTGATGGCATCGAAACCGGTTTCCGAAACGGTCAGGTGGGTGCCCGCGCCGTTCGGCTGCAACGTGAAAGTGACCTTGGTTCGAGGCTCCTTCGTGTAGTCCACATTCGGATCCACGGCGCCTGGATGCCACTCCCAGACGAACAACGTGGGTGGCCGCATCTCCAGGAACTTCACTTGGAATCGCATGCCTTTGTAGTCCGGATGGGTCGTCGTCATCCATACTTCGCTGCCTTCCGCGATTTCGCCTTCGATCCCCATCTGGAACCATGCGGAGAGCTCTTCGCGCTTCGTCAGGGCACGCCAGACGCGTTCAGGCGGCGCATTGATCTCAATGGACCGGTCGATCCTGCTCATTTCCGTGAATGTCATTATGCAACCTCGTGGTTGCAGTATATGGAGGCTGGTGGGAAAAGGCAACCAAAAAGTTGCATTGCGCGCGGCGCACGATGTCCCGGCTATTTCCTTGAGTCCCCGAATCGGAGCCCGCCCGCTACGGATTGTCGTATAGTAGTCGGTCATGAAAATCAAGGGCTTCGACTATGCGGTGATCGCCGGAGCCTCGGTGTTCGCGCTCATCGGCCTCGCGGTGCTGGTGCCGGGCATCCGGAACCTGACTCGCAGCATCGCCAGTGCCCGCTGGCCCAAGGCGGTGGCCACGGTGGTGACATCCGACACGAGCGAATCCGTGTCGACGGACCATTCCACTCGGAATCGCAGCGTCATGTACGCGGCCAACATCCAGTTGCGCTACGCCGTGGATGGAAAGGTCTACGCGACGGACACTCTGCACTTCGGCGAGTCGTTGGGTTCGGGCGATGCGTCGGAGGCGGAGTTGCGGCGTCTGCGGTTTCCGGTTGGGTTCGAAACGTCGGTGGTCTACGATCCGAAGCAGCCGTGGGTGGCGGCGGCTCGTCCGGGCTTCCACGGCGAGGCGCTGATGCTGCCTGGCGCGGCCTTGGCCTTCATCATCCCCGCAATCATGTTCGTCGTTTTGTATTTCGGCATGGACCGGAATAACAGCCTATTTGGTGTGGGGCTCGGCTTCTTCGCGGCCATCTTCATGGCGATTGGGGCGGCGCTCCTAATTCCCGGGCTAGTCAATCTGTGGAACGCGAGGGCGAGCGAAAGGTGGCCGGTCGTGCCGGGCCGGATCCTGTATCACAAGGAAGATTCCAGCACGTCGACCAGCAAGGACGACGAGGGCGAGACTACGACATCGACCACTTACTCGACCCGCGTCATTTATCGCTATCAGGTGAACGGCGAGACCCACTTCAACAACGTGCGGATCTTCGGCCAACTCGCGGGATCGAGTGAAGAGTGGGCCGCCGAGATTGCCTCGGCCTATCCGATGGGCAAGGACGTTGAAGTGTCCTTCAAGCCCGACGATCCGGACACGGCGGCGCTGGAGCCAGGGATTGTCAGCGAATCCTTCTGGCTGCCTGGCGCGGGCGCAGCGTTCCTGCTGTTCGGCCTGGCCGTCTTCCGTTGGGGCATTCCCGCGCTGACTGGTAGTTAGGAGCCGCGTTTGGCGGTCCACTCAATGGCCTGGCCGGCTTCGCCGCCCGCGCGCTCGGCTGTGAGCTTCATCGTGTCGCCCGTGAGCTTGCCCTTGTAGTTCATCTTCATCTCGTTGTCCTGGAACTTGATGTTGATGGTGAACGAGATCTCGTCGCCCTGCACCTTGCCGTTCTCAATGACGGACTTACCCATCATTGAACTGACGGTCTCGCCCGTCAGTTTGTCGCCGTCGACCTTGAAGGAGAACGTGCGCTCCATCGCGCCGTTGGGGCCTTCGGCCGTCGCTTTCCAGTTACCGCTGACGTCCGCCGCGAAGGCCGCGAGCGCGGATAGTGCCAAGGTCATCAGGAACCGCTTCATGGGGATCACCTCTCTCGACAGGGATTGGCCCAGGCTGGGCCGCTGCTCCAATCTCCAGGATTTGTACGCCGGCGTCAAGCGAGGGAGCGGCGCGGGTCTATCCCCGGCTTGTATGCTGGATGGGCGAATCCCGCTCTATTTCGTTCTGGAGGTAACCATTCCGATGACTGCTCTACGCTCCGCTTCCCTCTTGTTGATCGCCGCCGCTCCGTGGCTGGCCGCACAGCAACGCTCGCCGCAGTGGCGCGACCTGATTGGCACGGATCTCACCGGCTGGGTGAATGTGAACACGGACAAGGACACGTGGCGCGTGGAGAAGGGCGAGCTGATCTGCACCGGGCATCCGATCGGCGTGATGCGCAGCGACAGGCAGTATGAGAACTTCATCCTGGAAGTGGACTGGATGCACGTGGAGCCGGGTGGGAACTCCGGGATCTTCGCGTGGAGCAATGCGGTACCGGGATCGAACCGACTGCCGAACGGGGTCGAGATCCAGATGTTGGAGCTCGACTGGGTGAAGCTGAACAAGAAGCCCGACTTCGATCCGCCCATCGCCTATGTCCACGGAGAGCTGTTCGGAGTGGGTGGCGTGAAGACCGTGCCGGACAATCCGCGCGGCGAGCGCAGCAAGTCGATTCTGAATCTGTGCAAGCCTCGGGGCCAGTGGAACCACTACACGGTGATCTGCGTGGATGGTGTGATCAAGCTGGCAGTGAACGGCACGTTTGTGAATGGCATCGCGAAGTCGACGCAGAAGAAGGGCTATCTCTGCATGGAGTCGGAGGGTGCCGAGATTCACTTCAAGAATCTGCGGATCATGGAACTCGAACCGGGCGTAACGGACGCGAGCCAGACGGCACCGGTGTTGCAGTAGTTGCGGACGACGCGGGAATTGGGGCCTTGTAGCTGTCAGCTCTCAGCTCTCAGCTTTCAGCTTTCAGCTCTTGAGTTAGTTCATTGACGGACGGCGCGCGGCTGATTGCTCAAAGCTGATCGCTGACCGCTGATGGCTGACCGCTCTTGCTCGCAGCCCCTCCTCACAGTGGTGTCCACGCTATACTCTGAGAATCCACGAGGGGACACGCGATGCTTACCAGGCGTACGTTTCTAGAATCGTCCGCGGCTACGGCTCTGGCTACACGCCTGTTTGCCGCTCCGGCGGGCTCGAATCAGCCGAATGCGGAACTCGAATCGTTGGGCGCTGTGGCGCTGAACGAAGCCAAGAAGCAGAAGGCCACCTACTGCGACATCCGCATCATTCGCTACCGCCGGCAGTTTGTGACGGTGCGGCTGAATCCCGAGCGCGGTACGGGCAAGACTCTCGAGGTTCCAAACGTCGCTGATACGGGGTCGTTTGGTTTTGGGGTCCGCGTGATCGCCAATGGAGCCTGGGGTTTCGCGGCTTCGCCGATTGTCACCAAAGAAGAGATTGCACGAATTACGCGCGAGGCGGTGACCGTCGCCAGGGCGAATTCGGTACTGCAGTCGCGGCCCTTGGTGCTGGCGCCAGTGGGCTCCTATCACGACCGCTGGCAGACGCCGCATGAGAAAGACCCGTTTGCGGTGCCGTTGGAGCAGAAGCTCGAATTGATCCGCTCGGCCGCGGCTGAAGTGAAGAAGGGCAAAGGCGTGTTCGCTGCGGGCTGCAACCTCTCGTTCCGCAGCGAGGACAAGTACTTCGCCTCGTCCGAGGGCTCGTCCATCCAGCAGCTCAACCTGCAGACCTACGGGCAGGTGAACGGCACGGCCGTGGACACCAAGCGCGGCCTCTCGCGGACACGGCGCTATCAGCCGCCGCAGGTTACGGCCGGGTACGAATACATCCCCATCATGAATCTGGTGGAGAACGCGCAACGCGTCAGGGAAGAGGTGATCGAACACCTGAACGCGCCGGCGGTGACGGCCGGCAAGAAGGATCTGGTACTGCTGCCGAGCCACCTGTGGCTGACCATTCATGAAAGCCTGGGGCATTCGACGGAACTCGACCGCGCGCTCGGCTATGAGGCCAACTACGCCGGAACGAGCTTCCTGACGCCGGACAAGCTGGGCAAGGAGCGGATAGGCAGCGAAATCGTCAACATCTGGGGCGACCGGACGAACGATCGCGGTCTGGCAACCACGGCGTACGACGACGATGGCGTGAAGACGACGAAGTTCCCCATCATCGAGAAGGGCGTTTTCAAGCACTACCAGACCATCCGCGACCAGGCGGCGCTGATTGGCGAGAAGGAATCGCGGGGCTGCTGCTACGCCGACAGTTGGTCGAGCGTACCGTTCCAGCGGATGCCCAACGTATGGCTGGAACCTGGTAAACAAGGCACGTCCCTTGACGACCTGATCGGCGGTGTCGAGGACGGCATCCTGATCGACGGCGATGGGAGCTTCTCCATCGACCAACAGCGCTACAACTTCCAGTTCGGTGGCGACGCGTTCTGGGCGATCAAGGGAGGGAAGAAGCAGGGCATGGTGTCGCGCGTGGCCTACCAGTCGCGCACGACCGACTTCTGGCAATCGTGCGACCTGATTGCAGGGCCCAGCTATTGGCAGCAGTGGGGCGCGGCCAACGATGGCAAGGGCGAGCCGGGGCAGATCAACTCAGTGAGTCACGGATGCTCCCCAGCGCGCTTCCGGCAGATCAACGTGATTGTGACCGATTAGGGCCAGGAGACACGCACGATGCTGACGAAAGAACAGGCAAAGAAGCTCATCGAGAAGGCGCTGTCGTTTTCCACGTTCCCGGAATGCAACATCAACGTGAACAGCTCTGAGAGCGCGTCGATTCGATTCGCGCTAAACGGCATCACGACCTCGGGCTACACCATCGAGCAGTCGATGCAGGTCTCTTCGTCGAAGGACGGCCAGAGCGGCTCCACGTCCATCGACGAGTTCGATGACGCCTCCATTCGTGAGGCGGTGAAACGGACTGAGCAACTGGCTCTGATCGCGCCGCCGAATCCCGAGCGGGTGCCGCCGCTGGGCCCGCAGAAGTATGCCGCGTATGAGAACTTTGCCGAGTCGACGGCCAAGGCCCGGAACGATGTGATGATCCCGCATGTGAAGTCGATCATCGATGGGGCCAAGGCCAAGGGGTTGGTCGCGGCGGGATTTTTTGAGAGGGAAGCCAGCTCCGCGGCCACGGGCACAAAGCAGGGCAACTTCGGCTTCGGGCGGCAGACGGACGCGAGCCTTTCTACGACCGTGCGCACGCCGGATGGATCGAGTTCGGGTTGGGCGTCGCAGCCCGCGGTGCGGATCGAGCAGATCGATGGAGCCGCGATCAGCAAGACAGCCATCGACAAGTGCATGCGGTGGAAGAATCCGAAGCGCCTGGATCCCGGCAAATACACAGTGGTTCTGGAGCCGACGGCCGTGGGCGACCTGATTCAGTTGCTGGGGTTCAATTTCCAGGCGCGCTCGGCCGAGGAAGGGCGCAGCTTCCTCAGCAAACCGGGCGGCGGCACGCTGGTGGGTGAGAAACTGTTCCCGGAATCGATCTCGCTACGGACCGACCCGTTCAATCCGCTCTATTCCGGGCTCCCGTGGAGCGGCGGCGGACTGCCCTCGGCGCCGATGACCTGGATCGACAAGGGCGTCGTGAAGAACCTGTTCTACGACCGTTACTGGGCCGACAAAGCGGGGAAGCCGGCGACGCCGTTCCCGTTCCAGATGGTGCTGGAAGGTGGAGACAAGACTCTGGCGGAACTCATCGCGTCGGTGGAGCGCGGGCTTCTGGTGACGCGCTTCTGGTACATCCGCAACCTGAATCCGAAGACGGTTCAGTTCACCGGGTTGACGCGCGACGGACTCTTCCTGATCGAGAAGGGCCAGGTGACTGCTCCGGTGGTGAACTTCCGGTTCAACGAGAGCCCGGTGCGCCTGCTACAGAACACGCTGGCCATGGGCAAGCCGGTGCGCGTGCGCGGTGGAGAAGGGCAGGGCATGATCGCTCCTCCGCTGCTGGTGAAGGATTTCCCGTTCACGAGCATTAGCGACGCAGTGTAGTTTATCTTACACTCACGCCAGATTGGGAACCGGGCCCGGACACTGGTGGGTGTCCGGGCCCGGTTTGTCGTGCGGGGATAAAACGGACTAAGGAACCGGTGCTGGGGCGGGGCAGCAGCGGTATTCCTGAGCCTTGTCCAGCAGCTCGATCTGGCGGGCGAGCAGCTTGTTGCGCAGCTCCTGCTCTTCCAGATCCAACTGAATCTTGCGCTGCACTTCGGGTTCGCATACGTCACAGTCGTCTATGCAACCTTTGACGATGAGGCCAGGGGTGGGCAGGCAGGATTCGACGGTTACCTCGAACACCTTCTGCGCCTCAGGCGAGACCGGCCCGCCGGGCGCGGCGATGAGGCCGTTCGCAACGAGGTCCTTTTCCACCTGATCGAGCGCTGCCTTGCGCACAGCGGCCGACAGCGGCGGGGGACTGTTAAGGACGGCGGCATTCACGGCCAGCGAGACGCGGTTGGCGCTGAGCGCGGTGCCGGAAGCGCCGGCATCCTGGGCGGCGACGCTTTGCCGGCCGATGGCTTCCACGCTCAGCCGGTCGGCTTGCGTGGCCAGCACGCTGGTGGGCACCACGGAGACCTGCCCGCGCGATACGGGCGGATTCAGCGAGGCGCGCGTGGGGGCGGCCGGGTCATCGACGCGCCGTTCAATCCGCTCCAGCGTCAGTTTGACGATCTGTTTGCGGTTGAGGCGGTAGAAGAAGAACGTGATGGCGTGGCAGTGATTGGGGTTGGAGAACGTGCGCGACGACGATTCGAAGTGGTCCTCCGACTCCCCCTCGGTGTGCGTGCGCGAGTTCACTTCGCCAATCGACAGCGACGACGCTGCATGCGTGGCCTGGACGGACTGGTTGGCCGACGCGCTGGCATGCGTGGAGAGCTGTCGCAGGAAGTCCGACGTGGACTGCCCGCTGTGCGACCCGTTGGCGTTCGTATCCGCGCTGGCGGAGAAGAAGCCGATGGAGCCGCTGGCATCGCCATGGAAGTCCCACTTGCCGCTTTCCGAGTTCGAGGCATGGCTCGAATCGGTGACGGACAGGTCGGACATCGAGTTTTGCATCGCCGCCATGAAATACCGGTCTTCCGATAATTGTTCATTCCGGTAACTCACTTTGGTGCTGCTATCGAACGTGAAACGCGACCGCCGGTCGGAGGTGAATAGTTTCACCTGCTCGCCGGGTAGCAGCGTCATGGTGTGAACGGGATCGCCCAGGAAAAGAGGCCCCGGGCAGCGCGTGAGGCGGACATGGAGAGTAACCTCCACGGTGACCGTAGTCGGCCGGCCGCCCGCTTCATTGACTGTCACGCGATGTGGCAGCCGGTAGCGGAAGTCCAGTACGTCACAGCAAGGATCCTTGGACAACGTAGGGCAACAGTCGCTATCCGTGGCGGCGTTGCTGACGTCTTTTACTTTTGACACGTCTTTCATCGGTCCACTCCTTGTCAAGTACAACCAATACGCATTAGTGCAGTCAGGAGCGGGCTCGTTTCAGCCCATTTCGCGCGGCGCGGGGGAGATGCCTGTCTTCCGGCGGCCAATGGCTCGCCACCGATGCCTTCGGCCATGGCTGCGCGAGCGCCGGCGGGGTTTTTTAGGGATGCCTACAACCCGCCTGCTAGACTGGAGTTAGCCCCCAGCCGAGATTCGCTGAGGCGCAGTGTCTCATGCGGATCTCCCGGCGAGCCATTCCGAGCCGGGCGATGCGGAATCCAATTCAACTTCGGAGGTCCCCATTCACGATACGCAGCTGATTCTCACCATCACGGGCGGCCTTTCCGCCGCGCTGTTGCTGGGCTACCTCACACAGAGAGTCGGACTGTCCCCCATTGTCGGGTATCTGCTGGCTGGCCTCCTGGTGGGCCCGCACACGCCTGGCTTTGTGGCCGACCGGGCGCTGGCCGATCAATTGGCCGAGATTGGCGTCATTCTGCTGATGTTTGGCGTCGGCCTGCACTTTCACCTTAAGGATCTGCTGGCGGTGCGCACAGTGGCCTTGACCGGCGCCCTCTGCCAGAGTCTGGCGGCCACCGCCCTCGGCGCGGTCACCGCCCACGCGCTGGGTTGGAGTTGGCCGTCCGGCATCGTCTTCGGCCTGGCGCTGTCGGTTGCCAGTACTGTCGTCCTGACGAGGGTGCTCTCGGATAACGGCGATCTGCACACTCGGACCGGGCGTATTTCCATTGGCTGGCTGGTGGTGGAGGACCTCTTCACCGTGCTGGTTCTGGTCCTGCTGCCGGCTTTGTTTGGTCCTGGCGCGCAAAACCAGTCAGGATTACCGCTGGCGCTGGGCATGGCCGTGCTCAAGATTGCCGTTCTCGCCGTCTTTACGTTTGTCGTCGGTGGACGCCTGATTCCACGCCTGTTAGCCCGGATCGCGGCTACGCATTCGCGCGAACTCTTCACGTTGGCCGTGCTGGCCATTGCCCTGGGCATCGCGGTCGCGTCCGCTTACTGGTTTGGAGCCTCCATGGCGTTGGGCGCCTTCCTGGCGGGCATGGTTGTCGGCCAGTCGGAGTTCAGCCAGCGGGCCGCGTCGGAGGCGCTGCCGATGCGCGACGCGTTCGCCGTGCTGTTCTTTGTCTCCGTTGGTATGTTGTTTGATCCAAAGCAGTTACTCCACACGGGCTGGGCGGCCGCGGCGGCCTTCGCAATTGTTCTTGTGGGGAAGCCACTGGCGGCGTTTGTGATCGTCACGCTGTTGGGGCATGGATCCAAGGTCGCCTTGGGCGTGGCCGCGGCGCTGGCGCAGATCGGTGAGTTCTCGTTCATTCTGGCAGCCGTGGGTAAGAGCCTGAAGATCCTTTCCGAAGACGCCGCCAACATCCTGGTGGCCGTCTCCATCGCCTCGATCGCCCTGAATCCACTGCTCTACCGCCTGGTGGGCCCGATGGAGGCCTATCTGCGGCGCCGCCCCGCGCTGTGGCAGCGGTTGAACCGGGGCGATCTGCCCGCGGACGACAGTGGATCGCCCAGCCCGGCCAGACCCGACCACCGTGCGGTGGTCATCGGGTACGGACCCATCGGCCAGACGGTTACGCATCTGCTGGCGGAACGTGGAATCGAACCCACGGTCATAGAACTGAACGTTGAGACCGTCCGGCGGTTGCGCGGCCAAGGCATCGCGGCGGTTTACGGCGACGCGAGTCAACGGGAGATTCTGGAAAGCGCCGGAGTGTCGGATGCGGTCAGCCTGATTCTCACCCCACCGGCTACGGCGGAATTCACCGAGATCATCCGCATTGCGCGGGAGATTAACCCGTCGATCCAGGTGGTGGCGCGGTCCGCGTTTCACGGCGAAACGGCAGGCATCCGGTCGGCCGGCGCGACGCACGTCTTCTCGGGCGAAGGGGAAGTCGCTCTCGCCATGACTGTCTATATTTTGCAGCAACTTGGCGTCACGCCGGAGCAACTCGACCGGGAACGTGACCGCGTGCGCGCTTTTCTGGCGACCTGACGCATTGGGGCTGCTGCCAGCAGGTATTGGTATCCTGGTAGAACTCCCCGAATTGATCCACAAACGATGACCAAGAAACACGTGAAGCCTTCGCTCCAGGAAGTTGTGGAGGCCGAAGGCCACCTGATCGACTCCCACATCATGGAGCAGATTTTCGACACCGTCGTCGAATACCACGGCCGGTTTGAGGTGGAGCATTTCCACATTGGCCGCACCAATGCCGACCCGTCGCGTTTGCGCCTGCGCGTGGAGGCGCCTACGCCGGTCGACCTGGACAAGATGCTGGGCCAGTTGATCGGGCTGGGCTGCACACCGGCCGACGGCAGCGACGCTGTGTTCCAGACCGTTGAGGGCGACCGGTGCGCTCCGGAGGACTTCTATTCGACGACCAACCACCGCACGCTGGTGCGCCGCGACGGCGAGTGGCAAGTGGTGGAGAATCAACGGATGGATGCACTCATCGTGTGGGCCGAAGGCAAGCCCTGGGCCCGCCGGTTGCGAGACATCAAAGCTGGCGATGAGGTCGTAGTGGGCATGCGCGGCATCCGGGTCATCCCCGAATCGAAGGAACGCGACCGTCTCGCTTTCGCCTTCATGTCAAACGGCATTTCCAGCGAACGCCAGGTGGACACGGCCGTCCGGCAGACCGCGGCCATGATGCGCGCGGCCAAGGAGGCGGGCCAGAAGATTGTGATCGTGGCCGGCCCCGTCGTCGTTCACACCGGTGGAGCCAAGTCGATTGCCGGGCTCATCCGCAAGGGCTATGTCAGCGCCGTGCTGGCCGGCAATGCGCTGGGTGTCCACGACGCCGAAGCCGCCATGATCGGCACCTCGCTGGGCGTACGTCTGAGCGACGGCCGACAGGAAGAGCACGGCCACCGCAATCACATGCGGGCGATCAATGCCATCTATCACGCCGGCTCCATCGCTGGGGCGGTGCAGAGCGGAAAGCTGAAGAAAGGCATTCTCTTTGAATGCGTTAGCCGCAACGTGCCGTTCGTGCTGGCGGGCAGCCTGCGCGACGACGGCCCGTTGCCCGACACCATCACGGACATGAATGCCGCTCAGGATGCCTACGCGGTGCATCTGCGCGGCGCGGGTCTGGTTCTGTGCCTGGGGTCGATGTTGCATTCCATCGCGGTCGGCAATATGCTGCCCAGTTGGGTGAAGACCGTTTGCGTGGACATTAACCCGGCCGTAGCCACCAAGTTAAGCGACCGTGGTACTGGCCAGGCTTTGGGTGTAGTCACCGACGTCGGGATGTTTCTGGAGTTGCTCGATAAGAATCTGGGGGAAGGAAAGTAAGCATGGCTGACAAAAAGAAGAAATCGATGAAGACGGCCGCGGCCGAGCGGCTCTATACCGACGAGCACGCAGCCAGCGGGTTGGATGTGGCGCTGCCGGCCATTGAATGCTGGCCCAACCAATACTCCTCCAACGACTACTGGGTCGAAGTGACGACGCCCGAGTTCGCCAGCGTGTGCCCGCGCACCGGACTGCCCGATCAGGGTACCATCACGGTCCGCTACATCCCGGACAAGCTCTGTCTGGAGCTGAAGTCCCTGAAGATGTATTGGCTGGCCTACCGCAACCTGGGTATCTTCCAGGAAAACGCCGTAAACCGCATTCTGGCGGACTGCGTCAAGGCCTGTGCGCCTCGGGAAATGGTAGTTTCCGGGGAGTTTACACCGCGCGGTGGGGTGTACTCCACCATCACTGCCAACTACACGCCCCGCCGAAAATAGAACCCGGCGCGGCAATCTTTACTCTTGCGTAATTCTTAAGGCTCCTAAAATAGGATCTAGACATCCTTTTAGGAGCCTCTATGTTTCACAGGTCTGCGTTGGCCGTCTGTCTGGTTACGGCCGCCTTCCTTTCCAGTGGTTGTGGATCAAAGACGCCGGTTACGGCGCGGGAGACGCCAGTTCCCATCAGGGTGCGCAAGCCGGCCACTCTTGACCGTCCGGCCGCGATCCGGGCTGGAGGGACGGTGGATGCTCGCGAGTCCGCCGAAGTCGGTTTCCAGGTGGCGGGTCGCGTGACTCGCGTGTTCGTCGAAGAAGGACAATCCGTGCGGCGTGGTCAGGTTTTGGCGGAACTGGACGGCCGCGATTACCAGTTCGGTGTCGACATCGCCGCCGGTGAGTCGGACGCCGCCGCCGCGATGGCCGCCAAGGCGGTGACCGGGACCCGCAAGCAGGAGTTGGAGCAGGCGCGGGCCGCCTTTGAGCAGGCCGACGACGAGTACAAGCGCATGAAGGCGCTCTACGATCGTCACAGCCTGGCCCCGAACGATTTCAAGAAGATCGAGGCGAAGTGGCGCGTCGCGCAGCAGCAGTTGAACGAGGCGAGCGAGGGCGCCCGCGTGGAAGACCGTTCCGCCGCCGAGGGCAAGGCTCGGCAGGCGGCGGCGAACGTGAAGTTGAACGCGAAGCGGTTGGCCGACACGCGGCTGCTCGCTCCGCTGAACGGCGTCGTGGCGCGCCGGTTGACTGATCCGGGCGAGATGGTGGCGGCCGGGATGCCGGTGTTCGCCGTGATGGACCTGAATCCGGTGCGCGTCCATGTGGGCGTGCCGGAGGCCGAGATTACCAAGGTGCAGGCGGGCCGCCCGGCGGTCGTAAGGATCCCGTCGATGGGCGGCCAGGACTTCGCGGGCAAGGTGGAGCTGGTGGGCTACGCGGCCGAGCCGCAGTCGCGTACCTTTGCCGTGCGCATTCTGGTTCCGAACCCCAAACTCGTCCTGCGCGCGGGCATGATTGCCGAAGCCGAGATCGAAAGCGACACGCGGGTGAAGGTCATCACGATCCCGGGGGAAGCCGTGGTGCGGGATCCGCAGGGCGCCACGCTGGTCTATGTCTACTACCCGGAGAAACAGCGCGTGTTTGCCCGCCGCGTGCAGGTGGGCCGCGCCTACAACGCCGAGATTGAGATCGCCAGCGGATTGACGGCGTCGGACCTCATCGTCGTGGCGGGCCAGCAGAACGTGCGCGAGGGTGGCCTCGTTCAACTCGCGGGGGCGGCGCAATGAATCCCGTCAAAGCCTCGCTGCACTATCCGCAGGTGACGCTGCTGCTGACGGCTGCCGTGTTTCTGAGTGGGATCTACGCGCTGGTCACCATGCCGCGCCGCGAGGACCCCAAGATCACGATCCGCACCGGTCTGGTCATCGCCTTGTACCCTGGCGCCACGGCCGAGCAAGTGGAGAAGCAGGTGACCCGCAAGCTCGAAGACCGGCTGTTCCGGTATGAAGAGGTGCGCAAGGGGAAAACCTGGTCCACCAGCCGTCAGGGCGTCAGCATCATCAACGTCGAACTCGAAGATCACGTGCGCCAGCCGGACGTTTTCTGGTCGAAGCTGCGCCACGCCATGATCGAGCTGAAGCTGACGCAACTGCCGGAAGGCGTGCAGGGACCGATCGTGCGGGACGATTACGGTGACACCGTCGCCCTGCTGCTGGCGCTGCATGGCGGCGGGTACGACTACCAGCAGTTGAAAGACTATGCCGGGCACATTGAAGACGAATTCCGCACGACGCGGGCGGTGGCCAAACTGGCGCGTGTCGGCGAGCAGAAGGATGAGATCCGCATCACGTCGTCGACCGAACGCGTCTCCCAATACACGCTGTCCCCACTGAAGGTGATCCAGGCGCTGCGTGGGCGCAACGTCATCCAGTCGGGTGGCGACATCAAGACGCTCAACAGCGAGGTGCCCCTGAAGACCACAGGGCTTTTCGAGACCGAGGACGAGATCCGCCGCCTGATGATCGACATGTCGCCCACCGGTCAACCGGTCTACCTGGGCGACCTGGCCAACGTAAACCGCGTGGAAGGCGATCCGCGTACACTGTGCCGCTTCAATGGGGAACGCGCGCTGCTGATTTCCGTCGAGATGCTGGAGGGCAACAATATCGTCGATTTCGGCCACGAACTCCGCACCAAACTCGAACGCGTCCAGTCCAGCCTGCCGCCGGATCTGAAGGTGGACATCGTGGCCGATCAGCCGCTCGTCGTCGAAGAGCGAATCAGCCACTTCATCCGGGAGTTCGGCATCGCCATAGGGTCTGTCATCCTGGTCACCATCCTGCTGCTGCCGTTCCGTGTGGCGCTCATCGCGTCTCTGGCGATTCCGGTGACCGTGGCGGCCACGTTTGGCGTCATGGACATGATCGGCGTGGAACTGCACCAGGTCTCGATCGCCGCCTTGATCGTGGTGCTGGGCATGGTGGTGGACGACGCCATCGTGATCGCGGACAACTACGTGGAACTGCTGGACCGGGGCGTCGCCCGGGCCGAGGCGGCGGCCCGCTGCGCCACGGAACTGGTGGTGCCGGTGCTCACGGCCACGGCGACCATCATTGCGGCGTTTCTGCCCATGCTGCTGATCAGCGGCGCGGTGGGTGAGTTTATCCGCGCCCTGCCCATTGCGGTGGCGGTCGCGTTGACGTGCTCGTTTGTGGTGGCCATGCTGCTGACGCCGTGGCTGTGCCAGTTTTTCATCAAACAGGGATTGCACGATCCGCAGGCGGAACGTCGAAAGGGCTTCAATCTGCTGGATCTCATGCAGCGGCTCTACAACCGCGGCATCGTCCTGGGGATGCGGCATAAGGCGTTGACGCTGGCCGGCGGCGCGGCGGCTTTCGTGCTGTCGCTGGTGTTGCTGGCCACGGCCGTGCCTGAGCGGTTCTTCCCAACGGCGGAGCGGGCCCAGTTTGTCATCCACGTGTGGCTGCCCGAAGGCGCCCGCCTGGCGGCCACGGACGAGGCCGTGCGGCACATCGAAGGGCGTCTGAAGCAGGAGCCGCAAGTGGCCGACTACTCCACGTTTGTGGGCGAGTCCGCACCGCGCTTCTACTACAACGTCTCGCCGGAATTCACGGCCTCCAACTATGCCCAGTTACTTGTGAATACGAAGACCGCCGACGAGACGCCGGCCCTCGTGTTCCGCCTCAGAAAGGAGCTGGCGCGGGTTGCTCCCGAGGCGCGTATCCTCGTGCGGGAACTGGAGCAGGGTACCTCCATGCAGGCCCCCGTGGAGGTCCGCATCGTCAGTTCCGACGACGGCCCCGAAGATCTGCAGCAGCTGAAGTCGATCTCGCTGAAGGCTCAGGCCATCCTGCGGCAATCGCCAGGCGCTGAGTATGTCTACGACGACTTTCACGAGGACTCCTACGACCTGGGCGTGCAGGTGGATGAGGAAGTGGCAAACCGTCTGGGGCTGAGCAACGCCAGCATCTCCATGCAACTCGCCGGCGCCTTCAGCGGCATGCCGGTGACCACGTTCTGGGAAGGCGACCGCGACGTGCCCGTGGTGCTGCGTCTCGACGAATCCTACCGGCGCTCGTTCGAGGACGTCTCCGACATGTACGTGGTCAGTTCGATCACAGGGGCGCGGGTTCCGCTACGTAGCGTGGCCACGCTGCGGCCTGAATGGCGCGCCAACCGCATTCTGCACCGCAATGGCGTGCGGACCCTCACCGCCATGGCGATTGCCGCGGAGCACCACTTGCCCTCGGAGATCCAGAAGCAGGCCCAGCCCAAGCTGGCGGCGTTGGCGCTGCCGGCCGGATACCGCATCGACTATGGCGGCGAAATCGAAGGCCAGCGCGAGACGTTCGGCGAAATGAAACTGGTGATGGCGCTGAGCATAGCCGCCATCTTCCTGATCCTGCTGTTTCAGTTCCGTTCACCGGTGCAAACCCTGGTCATCATGATGTCGATTCCGCTGGCCATGCCCGGAGCGGTGCTGGGCCTGTTGCTGACAGGCAATCCCTTCAGCTTCACCGCGTTCATGGGCGTCATCAGCCTGTCGGGTGTGGTGGTGCGCAATGCCATCATCCTGGTGGAGTACATCAACGAGCGCCGCAAGGCGGGCGTCGAGCTGGAGGCTGCCGCCCTGGAAGCTGGCGAACGCCGCCTGCGGCCCATCTTTCTCACCACCGCGGCGGCGGCTGTTGGCGTGACACCCATGATCCTGTCGGGCTCCAGTCTCTGGTCTCCTCTGGCTAGTGTGATCGCCATCGGCCTTATCTGCTCGATGTTCTTCACGCTCGGGGTGGTTCCGGTGCTCTATGTGGTCTGCGAGCGCCGGACGTCGGGCCGCGCCCCGGTCGCCGCTCTGCTCGCCCTGTGTCTGCTGGGAGCGGGTTCGGTCAAAGCCGAGACGCGCAAGATCACCCTGGAAGAGGCTGTTTCGCTGGCGCGCAGCCAGAATGCCATCGTCAAACTGGCCGAACTGAAGGTGAAGGAGAACCGGAAGAAGCGCGACCAGGTACGCGCTAACTACTTTCCGGTGGTCACGAACGAATCCAACGTGATCTACACCAGCGGACTGCAGAATCTGGCCATTCCCGCCGGGTTCCTGGGTTCGATCCCGGGTGTGGGCGCGCTGCCTTCCTCCGATCTGCAACTGTTCCAGGGCGACAACACGCTGGGCCTGATGATGACAACCATTGGCCAGCCGCTCACGCAGATCGTCAAGATCCGAGCCGGTACCCATGTGGCCGACCAGGACATCCGCATCGCCGAGCAGAAACGGAGGCAGGCCGAGAACGAGATTGCGCTCAAGACGCAGGAGGCCTACTTCGGAATCCTGATTCTGGAGCATCGCATTGCAGCCGCCCGTGCCCGCGTCGCCGCGGCGGAAGAGGGCCGGAAGGAGGCGCGCGACGCGGTGGATACCGGAGCCGCCCTGGAGGTCAAGGCTCTGGAAAGCGAAGCCTTGCTGCTGCAGCAAAAGAACGCGGTGCTGAACGCCGAGACGCAGGCGGCCGACCTGCGCACCGAGCTGAACGACCTGCTGGGTCTGGCCCTGGACACTGAGTTGCAACTCGCTCCACCCGAGGCTCCGGTCGTTGAACTCTCTCCTCTGGCTGCCCTGACCACGCAGGCCGAGAGCGGCAATCCCGAGCTGCGCGAGGCGCAGGAGACCGTTGTGAAGGCCCGCCACGCGGTGGCGGCGGCGCGGGCCGAGTTCATTCCCGATATCAGCTTCGTCACCATGCACACCTTTCAGAGCGGCGTGCCGTTTCTGCCATCAAACAATGCGGCCGTGGGCGCGAGGATGAGCTGGAATCTCTTCGACGGCGGCAAACGCGCCGCGGTGGTCGGAGAGCGGCAAACGCTTTTGCAGCAGGCGGAGGTCAATGCCACGAGGCTGCGCAACCGGGTTGCCATCGATGTGGAGAAGGCGCGCCGTAAGGTGGAACGGCTTCAGGACATGGTCCGTGTCGCCGAGAAGGCGGTCGCCGTTCGACGTGAGGCCAGGCGCATCGGCGGGGATCAGGTGGAGTTGGGTCTGGCCACCGCGTTGGCGGCGACGCAAGCCGACGCCGCCTTGGCGGAAGCCGAGTCGCAGTTGATGGAGGCGCGTCTGGGTTTGCGGTTGGCCGTGGCTGAGTTGGAGCGAACCATCGGACGTTGAGGGCTCGCTAGAGAATGACCACTACACCGCTCCGTTGAAAGGCGCACCGGTGCACGACGATTCGCCTCCGAGTGGTCGACCGGGGGGTCGACCGCGGACCGAGGGTCCGCCTTACCGTATGGGCCGGCCGACGGGGACTTTCATCCACTTTCGCTGCCCGCAGGGCCATGGCTAGAGTCCGTTGAAAGGCGCACCGGAAGCAGGTGCCCGCTTACTGACGTACGCGGTTCGCAACGTATTGCTGAGCCGCGACCGGCATGGTTATTGCCTGACGACTCCTAAGGGCGAGTGGCTCAGGGCAGCACGGTGACGGGTTCCTTGGGTGACAAGCCCGCGGGATCGTTCACCTGTGCCCCGTGCGGAGCCTGCACCGGGCCGCGCAGCAGCGGGTCGTCGGTCTCCTTCATCCAACGGTCCAGCCGGGTGCGCATGTCCGCGAGATCGGGCGGCGAGTCTCGGCGCGTGGCGAGGTTATTGGCTTCGTTGGGATCGAACACCAGGTCGTAGAGCTCCTCGCGCGGCACGGCACGATGCTTCCAGTCGTACTCCAGCCAGGCCGACTTGCTGAGCCCGTCATCACAGTTCGGCAGCACGGGCGACGTACGGTCGCCGAAGTTACGGATGTACTTGTAGCGCTCCGTACGCACGCAGCGCTTGGGTTCGTATGCAGCGTGATAGGAGACTTCCGCGAAGACCTGGTCGCGAATGGCCGTGGCCGAGCCTTTCATCAGCGGCGTCATCGAGTAGCCCTCGAGCCAGGCGGGCTTGGGCAGTTCGAGAACGTCACAGAGCGTGGGATAGACGTCCAGATGCGAGACCATCGCATCGCAGGTCTTGCCGCCCAGGAATCCGCCCGGTCCGCGCAGCATTAGCATCACGCCCATGCCGTGGTCTGTCAGATTGCACTTCATGGCCGGAAACGCGATGCCGTGGTCCGTCGTGAGCACCACCAGCGTGTTCTCTTCCAGACCGTTGCGTGCCAGCGCCTCCAGGATCGAACCCATCGAGTCGTCCAGCACCCGGGCGGCCGCCTTGAAGTTCGCCATGTCCTGTCGCACAGCCGCGTTGTCGGGCAGGGCGGCCGGCGGCAGCGTGTAGCGGGGGTCCTCCTTCGGGCCCGAAACAGGGAACTCGCGGTGTGTCTCGAAGAAGCCACAGGAGAGGAAGAACGGCTCCTTGGGCTTGGTGTTCAGATATTCGACGGCCGCCGCGGCGGTGTGCGGGCCGCGATTGCTCTGGGTCTTCAGAATCCGCTGGTAACCGAGCGACGGCACGTTGCCCGCCTTGGTTTCATGTTGGACGTTGCAGAGCGTTGTGTCGTAGCCCTGTGACTTCAGGAAGTTCGCCAGGTGGCGTTCCGGCTGGCTGAGGCTGAAGCCGCGATGGGCCAGTCCCAACATGCCGCTGCCATGCGCCGTCTGGCCGGTGAGCAGCGCGGCCCGGCTGGGACTGCACGTGGGGGCGCCGCTGAAGGCACGCCGGAAGATGACACCCTGCTCGGCGAACTTCTGCAGATTGGGCGTCGGCACGGGATGGCCGTAGGGCTGCACGTAGCGGCCCGTATCATGCGAGTGCAGGTAGAGGACGTTGGGACGCCGCTTGGGCGCCAGGGCTTGCGCCGCGCTGGTGGACAGGAATTCCCGGCGGTTCATGGTAGTAGCCTACATGATCGCGGAGGGCTTGCCGCGGCCATCCGGAGCAACATATGATGTGGCCACGTTGCGCCCGGCGCCGCCGGCCCCGGGGCTGCGACAGTCAGGAGCCTTTCTATGCGGTATCTTGCCCTCGGTCTCTTGGTCCTTCTGCCCGCGGCTATCCCTGCTCACGCGCAGAGTTCGCGTCTGCCCGAGATCCGGACGAATGGCGCGGTGAAACAGCTATTCGTCGACGGCCAGCCCTACGTCATGCTCGGTGGAGAGCTACACAACTCCAGCGCGTCGAGTGTCACCTACATGCAGCCCATCTGGAGCAGGCTCGCGGCACTGCATCTGAATACGGTGATTGGCACCGTGAATTGGGAGCTGCTCGAACCCGAGGAAGGGAAGTTCGATTTCACACTCGTCGATGCGCAGATCCAGGAGGCCCGGCGTCACGACATGCGCCTGGTACTCATCTGGTTCGCGTCGTGGAAGAACGCCACCTCTACCTACGTGCCGATGTGGGTCAAGACGGATACGCGCCGTTTTCCACGCATGGTGACGAAGCCGCGGCCCGACCTGCCACAGCATCTGGCGTCGCTGATGGGCGCCACCATGCCGGCGCCCAATCTGACGCCCCTCGGCGAGGAGAGTGCGGCGGCCGACGCCAAGGCATTCGCGGCGTTGATGCGCCACATCCGGCAGGTGGATCCGCAGCATACGGTCGTGATGATGCAGGTGGAGAACGAGTCCGGCCTGCTGGGTGATAGCCGGGACCGTTCCCCGCTGGCGGAGGCTGCATGGGCCAAGCCGGTGCCCGCGAGTCTCATGGACTACCTCGTCAAAAACAAGGCCTCACTGCTGCCCGAGATGCAGAAGGTGTGGGGTGTGAAGGGCTACAAGACATCCGGCACATGGGCCGAGGTATTCGGCACCGACAACTTCGCCGACGAGGTGTTCATGGCCTGGCATGTGGGCCGCTACATCAATCGCGTGGTGGAGGCCGGCAAGGCGGAACTGGCGCTGCCGATGTACGTGAATGCCTGGCTGGGGCCGCAGCCGCAGATGGACATGCCGGGCCAATACCCCAGCGGCGGTCCGGTGGCGCGCGTAATGGATGTCTACCGGGCGGCTGGACCAGCCATCGACCTGCTGGCGCCCGACATCTACGTGCAGGACTTCAAAGGCACGTGCGCGCTCTACAATCGCTCGGGGAATCCGCTGTTCATCCCGGAGGCCCGGGCCATCGCCGGCAACCTGTTCTGGGCGCTGGGCCAGCATGCGGCGATGGGCTTCTCGCCTTTCGGCATCGAGGACGTGAAAGAAGATCACCAATTGGCCGAGGCGTACGGTTTCCTCAAACCGATGCTGCCGATCCTCGCCAAGGCCCAGGCCGAGAAGAAGATCCTGGGCGTGTTGATCGACGGCGACGAATCCGCGACGATGAGCATGGCCGGGTACAAGATGCGCATCACCTCGTCCCGAGCGCGGATCCGCCTGGATGCCGGCCAGGCTCCGCCGGACGCGGCCCGCAAGCAGGGGCCGGCCCCCGCGCCGGGATTCGGCCCTCCGCCGCCTGACACGCGGCCCTTTGGCTTCGTTATTTCGAGCGGACCGGACGAGTTCCTTGTCGTCGGCTCCGGCCTGATGATCACCTTCAGTGCGGATTCGCCGGGTCCAAAGATCGCGGAGATCGGTTCGATTGACGAAGGGTCCTTCGAGAATGGCCACTGGGTAGCCGGCCGGCGCTTGAATGGAGATGAAGGCCGCCCGGTGCTGCGTGCGGGCCGCATCGGTGCGATCAAGGTGAAGTTGTACCGTCGCGATTGATGGGGGCGGCGTGCGCCAGTGAGGGGAGAGGGTGGTGCGGACGGGGAGAGTCGAACTCCCATGGGTCGCCCCGCTGGAACCTAAATCCAGTGCGTCTGCCAGTTCCGCCACGTCCGCGAGAACGACTAAAAGTCTAGCAGGTGGGATCGCCGCCGCGCTACCCGTGCGGCCTGGCCGTCAATCGCCGGCGGCCGCTGCCATGGTGCGTTCATAGCTGGGCGTCCACTGGCGAGCCGCTCCACAGGTGCACAGTTCGACTCCGTTCGGGTGACCATCCTCGTAGCATGCGTGAAAGCCCGCTCTGCGGTCACATTCCACGGCGATCAGCCGCCCGTCGCGGGCGCGGATCTGCTCAAACACGGGCAGTTGGAACCAGTTCCAGAGGCGGTCGTGATCCGCTTCACTCAGCGGGCCGTCTTCCGGAGTCGAGAAGACGACCAAGGGGAAACTCAGGTGTTCCAGCGTGAGGCGGCCAGACTGGCAGAGGCGGCCCAGTTGCTCCAGTTCCCGAAACCAGCCCGCCAAGGCGCAGGGCCGTGCGGCGATCAGATCGGCGCTCGTCCATTCAGGAAGCACGTAGATACCCGTTTCTGGCCTCACGGCGAGCCCCAGAACGGCGATCCGGGGTCGGGGGCTCAGGGGGTACTCCAAGGACGGGAAACGATTGCCAGCGCCATTGCGGGCCACGACGGCGGACGCTGGATTGCGCCGGAAGAGGGAAATGTTCATGTCAGCCGGAGAACCTCTCGCAATTGCAGTGGTCCGGCCTGGCAAATCCTCTCTCGAAATCCTATCGGCCGCGCATCAGACTGCGCAGGTTTCCTCCAAGGATGTCGGCCGCGTCGTCCCCCCGGATGCCGGCCTTCCACATGGCGCTCACCTGATCGTCGAAGACCAGCTTGTGCCAGCCGCGCGGGAAATAGGACGAATCAGTGCCGAATAGCAGCCTCCGAGGTCCGACCACCGAGAGCGCCTGGCGGAATACCTGCTCCAGTGTCGGCGGCGGGGTGAGGTAGCGCGTCCATGCGTTGCTGCTGGACGTATCCAGATAGACATTGGGGCACATGTCGGCCAACATCAAGGCCTCCCGGAAGAATCCGGCCCCAAAGTGAGGGATGACGATGGGGACGGCCGGATAGCGCAGGGCGAGGTGGTGCAGATCCAACGGATTGGAATACCGCATGTCGAAGGCGCACGGTAGACCGAGGCGCGTCCGGAACCCGACGGATAGCACGCCGCAGTGCACGAAGACCGTGGCACGGCGCTTGGCGGCCAGGCGGAAGACTTCGTCGACCTTGGGGTCACCCAGCGAGTAGTTGTGCATCGCAGGCAACAGGCATACCGCTTTGAGCCCGTTGGTGAAACCCTGTTTACACCGTTCGAGCGCGTCCGGAGCCAGCGGATTCAGAAAGAACCAGCCAAAGAAGCGGCCCGGGAACGAGGCCACGGCGGCTAGTACGGAGTCTTCCTCGCCGGGCAGGCTGGCAATCAGGGTGGCCTGCGAGACCTCACTGCGGACGAGCTCGGCGGCCCATTGCGCGGCGCACTGTTCCGCCGTTTCGGGGGGCGCCTCCCAGCCGAGAGTCGCGCACAGATCGGCCGGCGATTCCTGAGTGCCCTTCTGCAAGGCCAGTTGCCGGAGAAAACTTCGAGAGAAGAAGTGGACGTGGGCGTCGGCCACCGCAATCTGACCCCAGGGCGTCTGCATGGAGTCAGTTTAACCGGCCACGGCCCCGCGGCCCGAGCGGCCGTGCGAATTTGCCAGGCCGTTGGCCAAGGCTACCTGTGTGAGGCCCGCAACGTTGCTGACACCCAACTTCTTCATGAGCGTTTTGCGATAGCCGCGCACGGTCTGCAGGCTCAGGTTGAGAACGACGGCGATCTCCTTGCTGGTCTGTCCTTCCGCCACCATGCGCATCACCTGTTGTTCCCGGGGCGTCAGGGTTTGAACCGATGTGCGCGCCTGCGTGTCGTTCAGGTTCCCTCGCTGCACCCTCGATAGAAACGTGTCGGAGACCTGCGGGCTCAGATACGAGCCGCCCCGCGCTACGGTGCGCAATGCGTCCAACAGGTCGCGATCGCTGGCTTTCTTGAGGACAAATGCCCTCGCGCCGTTGCGGATCGACCGGATCACCGAGCTTTCGTCGTCATGCATGGAAAGGATGACGATTTTCGCGTCCGGCGCATTCCGCATGATCTCGACGGTCGCTTCGATCCCGCTGATACCGGGCAAATTGATATCCATCAGGATCAGATTGGGGCGCAGCCTCACGGCCTGCGCGATGGCTTCCAGGCCTGTCTCCGCTTCGGCCACTACCTCAAATTCACCCGAGTTCTTCAAGATCGCGCGCAGGCCGTCGCGCATGATTTTGTGATCGTCGACGAGTAAAAGGGTGTACATCACTGACGTTCCTTGCCGGGTGTAACGGAAAGCTCCGATACCGAGGCGTCCCGGTAATCAATCGAAAGCCCGTTCCAGGCCGCTATCATGCGCACGGCTTCCAGCGTTGCTTCCGTCAGCAACCCGCCGGCCGGGGCGCGTAGATGTGCGGCGCCTGGTTCCAGGACAATATCCAATCGGCCTGGACGCGCCGAGGCGTCCCAGGCAAGCAGAGTATCCCCAATGATACGGCAAACCCCTTCCGCCTGCTCCCCCGTCCAGACCGGATCGCCCGCCGCAAACGTCACATCGACGGGCCTGCCCTGCGAGATTAACTCCACCGACTTGCGCAGCCCGCAGCGGCGTTCAATGTCCGGAGCGGATTGGTAGCTCAGCAGCCGTACCGAATCCACAGCGGACTCCAGAGCCTCCTGCACTGCATCGAGCATCTCCCGGTGACCCGGATCCAGATCGGTGCAGGAACTGCGTAGCAGGCCCACCATCAGGCCGGCGGAGCAGAGGGAAGGGCCTATGTCGTCATGCAGCCGGCGGCTCACCCGGCTTCGATCCTGGTGGCGAAGCTCCTCTAGTCCGTTGACCACTAATTCTGCGCGAGCGTCCGACCTGACTTTTACCACCATCGGGGTCATGATAAACGAAATCGCCCGCCGGTGGATATCGGCGGGCGACATTAATCTTCGGAGGAATGATTGGGAACGGCGGCTATTTCTTGCGAGCCAGGACGCGGCGGGCGGCGGCCGCGATATTGACGGCGCGCATACCGTACTTATCCAGTAACTCATCGGGGGAGCCGGATTCCGCAAAATCGGTCAGCCCGACAAACTCGATGGGCGCCGGATGGGTCTTGGCCGCGGCCTGCGCCACGCGCACACCCAGACCGCTGTCCACCAGATGCTCTTCGGCTACCACTAACGCGCCAGTCTCCGCCGCGGCCCGGCCAATGGCCTCCTCGTCGATAGGCTTGACGGTGTGGATATCCAGCACGCGGGCTGAGATTCCTTCTGCTTCCAGCTGTTCCGACGCGCGAATCGCCTCCGCCACCACCAGTCCGGTGGCGATGAGGGTCACGTCGCTGCCGCCAACCAGTTCCACGGCCTTGCCGATCTCGAAAGTGGCGTCGGCCGGATAGACAATGGGCACCTTGACGCGGCCCGTGCGGATAAATACGGGACCTTGATGGGCCGCTGCCCACCGGACCGCCCAGGCGGTGGCGACTTCGTCGGCGGGACTAAGCACGGTGAAGTTCGGCAGCGCGCAGGCCAGCGCCAGATCCTCCATGCTCATCTGGGACGGACCGTCCTCGCCAATCGAGATGCCGCTGTGGGTGCCCACAACTTTGAGATTGACGTTCGGATAGGCCACCAGGCAGCGGAGCTGCTCGAAGCCCTTGGTCATGACAAAGGCGGAGAAGCTCGAAACGAACGGAATCTTGCCGGATAGGGCCAAGCCCGCTCCGATGGCCACCATGTTTGCTTCGGCGATGCCGCACTCAAACATGCGTTCGGGGAACTCCTTGGCGAAGTAGGTGGTCATGGTCGACTTCGTCAGGTCCGCATCACCCACGACGACGTTAGGATTCTCATGTCCCAGGGCGGCCAGCGTCTTGCCGAACGCTTCGCGCGTGGCGGCACCCAGTTTGAGTTCGTATTTCACTTTGGCCGGCATGTTACGCAAGCTCCTTCAGTGCAAGTTCCAGTTCTTCCGGCTTGGGGGCGACGCCGTGCCACTTCGGGTTGTTCTCCATGAAGCTGACGCCCTTGCCCTTTACGGTGTGCGCCACGATGCAGGTGGGTTTGCCCTTGGTAGCCGCGGCTTCCGCAAACGCCTTCTGCAGCGCGGAAATGTCGTGGCCGTCGATCTCCAGGGTGTGCCAACCGAAGGCGCGCCATTTGTCGGCCAGCGGCGACAGGTCCATGATGTCTTTGACGAACCCATCCAATTGGATCCCGTTGTAGTCGACGATCGCGCAGACGTTGTCGACCTTGTGGAACGATCCAAACATGGCGGCTTCCCAGATCTGGCCCTCCTGGATTTCCCCGTCGCCAAGTACCACATAGGCACGGGACGGAGAGTTGTCCAGCTTGGCCGCAAGCCCCATGCCCAACGCCACACTCAAGCCCTCGCCCAGAGATCCTGTCGAGGCCTCCAGCGCGGGAATGAACCGGACATCCGGATGCCCCTGATAGATGGAGCCGAGCTTCCTCAGCGTGTTCAGCGTCTCCACCGGGGTATAGCCGCACTCGGCCATCACGGAGTACAAAACGGGGGCCGCGTGCCCCTTGGAGAGGATGAACCGATCCCGTTCGGGCCACTTGGGATTGGCTGGATCGTGGCGAAGCACGTCCCAGTACAAGGTGACCAGGATTTCCGTCGCCGACAGAGAACCACCAGGGTGGCCCGATTTGGCGGCTGTGACCATTGTTAGGATATGGCGCCTGACCTGGCGCGCTATGGAGGATAGCTCAGAGGGGTTCTGCGTGCGCTGCATAGGAAAAATCCACTCTATCATAGGCCGCAGCGACAGAGACTGATGCCACGGGCAATAAAAAAGCCCGGGACCTCGGTCCCGGGCTCATCGAATCAAAGTCTTGAACTACTTCCGGCGGCGGAGGAGGGCCAGAGCGGCGAGACCGGCGCCCATCAGGGCGTAGGTGCCGGGCTCGGGAACGCCGGTGACTGCGAAGTTGTCAAACGTGGAATCCTGGGCCATCGGAGTATCCCAGAAGAAGCCGAATCCCGTGATGTTGGCGATGTCCACGCCGTTATTGTTGGCGGCCAGAATGGCGGAGATGGTGGTCGAAAAACTCTGCGGCGCGCTCGTCAGGGTAGTAAACGATTTCCATGCGACACCGGAGGCTCCGTTGACGATGTTCGCGATCCCAGTGAGATCCGTCGGAGTTGCGTTGCTGGTGATGAAAAAGGTTAGCGTGCCGCCGGGATTGTCCGAGAACACCCAGTCGATGCTGAAGCCAGCGGGTGAACCGGTAAGGTCGGCTGCGGTGCCGAGGTCATACACGGCGCCGGCAATTCCGAACACACTGCTGCCGGCAGAGATGGTGAACTCGCCCGTGTCCACGTACGCTTGCATCAAGCCAAGGCCGGCGTTTCCCGTTTTCTTCGCGAAGACCGTTCGCGTGTAGGCACTTGTCGGGGTGGTTTGGGCCGGAGCCGCCACGTAGACGCCGTTGGTACTGGTGCTGGCGATTGCTGTGCTGCTGGTGCTGAAGGTTTCGTTGAACACAAGCGGGGCCGCGAAGGACACCGCGCTTAGCGCAACGCTCGCTATCAGCGGACCAAAAAACAACTTCATGCTTTCTCCTCCTCAAGACTCGAAAAAGCCCTAGAGACTTTCTCTGCGAGGATACTACGCCATGGGGTATACCAGAGAGCTATCTTTTGATGGTGCTTCGCCATCCGCATATGTGGACGATACAGGCGGAAGCAACTGCTCAGCAATCACTTGCGTCAAGTTAAATCTGCGTTAACAGATAGGACTTTCTCCCTACCAGTGAGGGGGCGAATAATAGGCCGTATAGTACTTCTGGGATGGTGTCAGAAAGACTTGGCGGACGCCGTTTGTTCGCCGTCCTGACAGGCTCTCCTGATCGCACTGATGGGATCGTCCGATTGGCCATCTTCTCCGATTCATCGCCCTGTCGTCTCACACGCCCAGCCGATCAACCGTCTGGAATAATTGCTTCAAATCCGGCTGCGGGCGGGCATGCATCCAGACAGGGAAACACGACAGACGCGCCTCGTCGCCGAGGCGAATAGGCGGTGATATCTCCGGATTCTCACCCTCACGCGAGGCGTATTTATTCAGAATTCGCCCGGATAAAATTGGTTGCGGGCACAGGCGATTGCCGAGTGTCTGTCGTCGAATGCGGGCGAGCAGAATAGGGGCTTTGGTATGACTTTGTCCAACGAATCCGAGGCAGCATGACAAACGCCTGACACCACCAGTCGGGGTATTCGACCCGCAAGGACATCAATTCACCGGCGGGCAGGCCGGAATTCCCGCGAATTCGCTGGTTGTTGATCCTAGGTTGTTCCGTTCGGTTCCAGTGACCCCGACCTCACCCCAGGAGCCGCGCGGCGGGCTTGGCGAAGTAGGTAAGGATGAAGTCGGCTCCGGCCCGCCGGATCCCGACCAGCGACTCCATCATCGCTCTTTGTTCGTCAATCCAGCCGTTGCGCGCAGCCGCCATGATCATGCTGAACTCGCCCGAGACCTGGTACGCCGCCAGTGGCGCATCGAATCTGTCCTTGGCCATCCGGATAATGTCGAGGTACGGCATCGCCGGCTTCACCATGATCATGTCCGCGCCCTCATCCAGGTCGAGGGCGATCTCGCGCATCGCCTCCATCGCATTCGGAGGATCCATCTGATAGCTGCGGCGGTCCCCGAACTGGGGAGCAGATTCGGCCGCTTCCCGGAACGGACCATAGAAGACGCTGGCATACTTGGCGGCGTAGCTCAGAATCGGCGTCTTGGGGAAGCCGGACATATCCAATGCGGCCCGAATGGCGGCCACACGCCCGTCCATCATGTCGGAAGGCGCCACAATATCGGCTCCGGCGCGGGCATGCGAGACCGCTGATCGTGCGAGCCATCCCAGCGAAATGTCATTGTCAACGTCTCCGTCCACAATCTTTCCGCAGTGGCCGTGGCTGGTGTATTCACAATTGCAGACGTCGGTGACCACTAGCAATCCGGACACGGATTGTTTGATGGCCCGCACCGTCCGCTGCACGATCCCGTCTTCGGCGTACGCCCCGGAGGCTTCCTCATCCTTGTGGTCGGGAATGCCAAATAGAATCACGCCGCCGATGCCCAACGCGGCGCACTCCTCGCACTCCTTCACGATCTCCTCGATGGACAACTGGTAGTTCCCCGGCATGGAGGTGATCTCTTTCCGGATACCCTCACCTTCCACCGCGAACAGAGGCAGGATGAAATCTGACGGTTCCAAGCTGGTTTCGCGCACCAGACGGCGCATGGATTCGCTGGAACGAAGGCGGCGGGGACGTTGCGTCGGGAAGGGCATAGGCTCAATTGCCATCTTAGCCCAGACACCGCCGGCCGCTACATTACCAGAGCGGCAGCCACGCTATAGAGGGTACCGGCCCACACCAGGCCCAGGAACCCGCTGAGGATCTTGCGGCCGGCTCGCCAGAGTCCATGGCAGGTGAAGCCCAGGGCCGCCAGGAAGATCAGGAACTTGCCCAGTGCGCAGAGGCGGGTGGTCAGTACCGCGGAGTCTTCGAAGTTCGCGTTGAACAGCCGGATCAGGAGCGTGTTTTCCACGGCGTCCAGCAAGGCCGCCAGCCAGACCACCCAACCCAGCAGCAATCCCACGTCCGGCCAAGGTGTCTTTCGGGCCAACCAGACGCACGACATGCTCAAGGCGGCGGGGTAGGCCAGCAGGAACAGGAAGTCGAACATGGTCAGGTTTAGCGCCAGGCTGTCCTTCCCCTTGGGGACCTGTTGGACCATCGTTTCGGGCTTGTTCTCCAGCGAGATGCCGGGATGGTCGGCCCTCCACCCGTCGATGATGGCCTCGGCGGCTTTGGCGGATGCCGCAAGTTCCAGGCTGACAATACCCTGCGGAGCCGATTTGGACTTCAACTCGAGTCCCTGCCAGAAGAGCACGGCCCCCAAGCCGCAAGCGATCAGGGCAGTTGGCCACATCAATCTCGGCCGGATACCACGGGGCACAAGTTGGAGTGGGTGGAACACGCTACGGATAACGAATGTAGCACGCCGGGAAGGGCGGGAACCCAAACAAACCCGCCATGGTTATCCGACCAGCTTCCGTCCGCGGATCGCGCTGTGGCGGATCGCCAGTTCCGAGGATCTGCGCCAATCCTCGGACTCCTCGAGTGGGCTGGCGTCAGGGGCTGCGGTCTGGTCGAGGACCGGGCCAGTGAGATCGTACTTCAGCCACAACCAGACAAATAGGGCCCAGTACACCGGCCCCGCGACGAACAGACCGGAGAACAGAAACAGGCTTGTACTGGGGTGCCTCATCACGTGCCAGGCTTCAATGCCTGCGAGCACGCCAACAACCAACAGGAACACGAACACGACTCGCTTGATCACCAGGTTGCGCATCGCCATCCCCTCTGACTGACTGCCGTTCCATCAATGGAACGCCTTCAGTATGCGCTGGGCCACATCTCTCCTCCATCCCGTCCGCATAGTATCTTTGCCTCGGATCAGACCCCGGTCGTAGCCCTTTCGAGTAATCTGGACTACAATTGCCTTATAGTTTCATTCGAGATGCTTATGCTGCTGGTTTCGAACAACCCGCCTGTGCGCCCCGGAGTCCTTGTACCCGTGGCGGCTGGCGTCCCTCTCGCCTAGCCGCCTGCTTCCGCACGCGGGTCTTCCGCCCCATATCGAACGCCCCCAGGCCGCTCGTGTCTTCCATCGACTCCGGTAACGGGTCGAAAACACGTCGCGTGATAAAATATGAGGTTTCCCATGCAGCTTGATAAAGTCTATGAGCCTCAGCGGTTTGAACCGCACTGGGCCCAGTGGTGGATTGACCGTGGATTCTTCCATGCGCCCTCGTCCAAACACGAGGGCCGCGATATGTTCTCCCTCGTGATCCCGCCGCCGAACGTGACCGGCAACCTCCACATCGGTCACATGCTGGAGCACACCGAGATCGATGTCACCACGCGCTGGCACCGCATGAAGGGCGACCAGACGCTGTGGCTGCCTGGTCAGGACCACGCCGGCATCGCGACACAGATGGTGGTGGAGCGCGCCCTGAAGGCGTCGGAGAACATCACCCGCCACGACTTGGGCCGGGAAGAGTTCGTCAAGCGGGTGTGGCAGTGGAAAGAGCAGTACGGCGGCACCATCATCAACCAGATGAAACGCATGGGCGACTCGTGCGACTGGTCGCGCAACCGCTTCACGTTGGACGAGGGTCTGTCGCGTGCCGTGCGCGAGACGTTCGTGCGGCTGTATGAAAAGGGCCTGATCTATCGCGGCGAGTACATGGTGAACTGGTGCCCGCAGTGCCACACAGCGCTGTCGGACCTGGAAGTGGTGCACGAAGAGACGCAGGGCAACCTGTGGCACATCCAGTATCCGGTGAAGGACATGCCCGGCCGCTTCGTGACCGTGGCGACCACGCGTCCCGAGACGATGCTGGGCGATACCGCGGTGTGCGTGAATCCGGAAGACGACCGCTACTTCGACCTGCACGGCAAGAGCGTGATCCTGCCGCTGACCGGCCGCGAGATCCCCGTGATCTGCGACGAACTGGCCGATCCGAAGTTCGGCACGGGTGTGGTGAAGGTCACGCCGGCGCACGATCCGAACGATTTCGAAGCCGGGAAGCGCCACAACCTGCCGCACGTGAAGGTGATCGGGCTCAATGGCGAGATGACCGCGGAGGCCGGAGCCTATGCGGGGCTCGACCGCTTTGAGGCGCGCAAGCGCGTGCTGGCCGATCTTGATGCACAGGGCCTGCTGGTGCAGACCGCCGCGCATCAGTTGAGCATTGGCCGCTGCCAGCGCTGCAAGACCATCGTGGAGCCACTGGTGTCGAAGCAGTGGTTCTGCAGGATGAAGCCCCTGGCCGAACCGGCCATCAAGGCTGTGGAAGAGGGCCGCATCGTCTTTGTGCCGGAGAACTGGTCGAAGACCTACTACGAGTGGATGTACAACATCCGCGACTGGTGCGTGTCGCGGCAGTTGTGGTGGGGTCACCGCATTCCGGCCTGGCATTGCGGCGAGTGCGGCGAAGTTTCGGTGTCGCGGGAAGACCTGACGGCGTGTCCGAAGTGCGCGTCCAAGAACATCACCCAGGATCCCGATGTGCTGGATACGTGGTTCTCCAGCGGGCTGTGGCCGTTCTCGACGCTCGGCTGGCCGGACAAGACTCCGGAACTGGCTGCGTATTACCCGACGACCCTGCTGATCACCGGCTTCGACATCCTGTTCTTCTGGGTGGCGCGCATGATCATGCTCGGCATCGAGTGCATGGGCGACGTGCCGTTCCGGACTGTGTACATCCACGGCCTGGTGCGCGACGCCGAGCGGCAGAAGATGTCGAAGACGAAGGGCAACACGGTGGATCCGCTCATCGTGACGGAGCAGTACGGCACCGACGCGGTGCGCTTCGCGCTGCTGCGTGGGGCGGCTCCGGGCACTGACATCGTGTTGAGTGAAGAACGCATGGTGAGCTCGCGCGCGTTCTGCAACAAGATCTGGAACGCGGCGCGCTTCATCTTCCTGCAGATGGAGAAGGTGGGCGTCGACGGGCTGGAACTGAAGAGTTTGGCGACGCACGTGGCTCCGGCGGAACGGATTGAGGGCGTGCTGCCGCTGGAGGATCGCTGGATCTTCCACCGCCTGAACGAGACGGCGGCGAAGATTCACGCGGCGCAAGAGAACTTCCGTTATCACGAAGTGGCCGACCTCATCTGGGGCTTCCTCTGGGATGAGTTCTGCGACTGGTATCTGGAAGTGAAGAAGTTCCGCATCCAGCAGGGCGAGCATACGAATGCGCACCTGAGGAACCTGCTCACGGTGTTTGAATTCGCGCTGCGGCTGCTGCATCCGGTGATGCCGTTCCTGACCGAGGAGTTGTGGCAGCGGCTGCTGAAGAAGTGCGACAGCCTGCCGGAGTCCATTTGCCTGGCGGCGTTCCCGCAGGCGCTGGAATCGACGGCGGATGCGCAGGGCGCGGCGGCGTTTGCCCTGCTGCAGGAGATGACGGTGGCGGCGCGAGGCCTGCGGGCCGACCAGAAGCTGGATCCGAAGGCCACGCAGGACGGGTTCCTGTATCCGGCCAACGAGACGGCTGCGATGCTGGGCGCGACCGAGCTTCCGCTGTTGCAGGCCCTGACGAATACGAAGTTCGAAGTGGGTGCGGCCGGGACGGAGCGCGCGGCCGGCGCTTCGCGCGCCACCAACGACTTCGAAATGGTGTTGAAGCTGAGCGGCGCTCAGGTCGACGCCGTGCGCGGACGCCTGGTGAAGGAGATCGAGCAACTGCAGAAGGTGATTCAGAACAGCCAGAAGCAACTGGGCTCCGAGGCGTTCGTGGCCAAGGCTCCGGCGCATGTCATCGACGGCATCCGGTCAAAGATGGCCGACTATGAGGCGCAGCTCGTGAAAAGCCAGGCAGCTCTGGCGGACCTGGGGGCCTGATGGACTTCGACATTACGCATTCACAGGTGATGAACGCCGTGGCGCGGGCGATGGAGGAAGACATCGGCCTCGGTGACATTACCAGTGAACTCACAGTGCCCGGCGCGCAACAGGCGTCGGGTGCGTTCTTTGCCCGCGAGCCGATGGTGGTGGCGGGCATCGAGCTTCTCGAAGTGGTTTACGGTCTGGGTGGCGACGGCGTCAAGCTGGAGATTCTGAAGGCCAGCGGATCCAGAGTGGAGCCGGGTGACTGCCTGGCGCGCGTCCACGGCCATGCCCGCACGCTGTTGCGCTGTGAGCGGACGGCCTTGAACTTTGTGCAAAGGCTGAGCGGCGTCGCCACGCTGGCGTCGCAGTTCAGCCAGGCGGTGGCCGGCACCAAGTGCAAAGTGCTGGACACACGCAAGACCACGCCGGGCTTGCGCATTCTGGAGAAAATGGCGGCCGCGGCCGGCGGTGTGACGAACCATCGCATGGGTTTGTTCGACGCGATTCTCATCAAGAACAACCACATCACGGCGGCCGGCGGGGTACGCGCGGCTCTTGAGGCCGTGAAGGGACAGCCGGTTCCGGTCGAGATCGAAGTGCGGACGATGGAAGAGCTCGACGAGGCGCTGGCCTGCGGCGCAACGCGTCTGCTGCTCGACAACCTGACGCCCGACGAGGCGCGCCAGTGGATCGCCCATATCAACGGACGAGCGACGGTGGAGCTCTCCGGCGGCATCACGCTGGAGACCGTGCGAGCGTACGCCGAGGCGGGTGCGGATTACGTTTCCAGCGGCTCGATCACGCATTCGGCGCGGGCAATGGATATCAATTTCCGGTTAACCCTGGCATGAGACACATCGAGTGGCACGAGAGCATCGATTCGACGATGCACCGCGCGGCGGAGCTGGCGTCCGAGGGGTGCCCGGCAGGCACCATCGTTGGGGCCGATGCTCAGACGGCAGGGCAGGGCAGGTTGGGCCGCGACTGGCACTCGCCGGAGGGCGGCCTGTACTTCACGATGGTCCTGCGGCCCAAGGTGGAGATGCGCGACCTGCCTGTAGTCACCATGGCCATTGGCGTGGCGGTGGCGGATGCGTTGCAGATGTTCGCGGGCGTGAGTGTGGACCTACGCTGGCCGAACGACGTCATGGTGGGCGACCGCAAGCTGGTGGGCATCCTCGCGCAATGGCACGCCGGAGCGGTGCTGGCGGGTATTGGTCTCAATGTCAGTCAATCCGAGTTTCCAGGCGATGTGAAGAACATTGCGACATCGCTGGCCCGGGAGACGGACCGGGTCCACAACAAACAGGTGTTGTTGAAGGCAATCGCGGCCTCGGTGGATACGCATGTGGAGATTCTGGAGACCAGCGGTGTCACGGCGATTCTGCGGCTGTTCGCCAATGCATCGACCTACGTGTCGGGCAAGCGGGTAAAGGTGGAACTGCCCGGCGGCGCCGTGACCGGCACGACGGCGGGTCTGACACCAGCCGGCTTCCTGCTGCTGCGCAAGGACGACGGCGAGGAGATCACGATCACCGCCGGCGGCGTGCGGCCTATCTGATCAGGCCTCCGGGACTTGTGTCCAAGCTAGTGCCCGTGAATTGATCAACCTGTTTGGCCCCCTTGGGCGGGTGGAACTCGAGCAGTGCCGCGTCCGGTGTCTTTATGCCGGCTGGCAGAGTGAACTCGAAGACCGTCTTGACCCGGCCGCCGGTAGCGCAAGCGCCGGTCCCTTCGAACTCCGAGCGATAGATCGTCGCGGTTTCCGGGTCGATCCACAGCTTTTCCACCCAGGGGAAAGGATCGGTGCGCGCCGTTGAGATCTCGATGACAGCGCACTGCACGGGCTTGCCGTTCCCCTTGCGTTCATCCATTCGCAGGAGGCGTGCGTTCATCGCCTGCCCGTCGAGCATCCGAAACCGGAGGAACGAGGATTTGAGCCGTTCGCGAGCGATCTGGTCGGCCCGCAGACCGGCCGGCTCGACGATGTATTGCCTGCGGCTGATGTCGTAATGCCAGACGTTTTCACCATCGCCGACGATTTGGAAAGCGCGGCCTCCGGACTCCGAGTAGAAATAGCGGTCGCCTGATTTGGCCGCCTTAATTGTCAATGCGCCTGCAGCATTGATTGCCAATGGATGAGGAGTCTGCCGGTTCTGGCGGTACTCCACCAGGAATTCCTTCATTTCCGTGTAGTGCTTGGATACGCGGTCGATCAAGTCCTTCGCATCGAGGGGAGCCTGTAGTAAAGCGAGAACGGCGATGGCCAACATGCCATCATCATAATTGGAAAGCTCAGGTCGCGAAGACTCTGGCGGCCCTCTGGGATTTTTCGAAATTGCGCGGGAAGACGATAGGTTTGTGGCAACCGGCATTGGCGCAGCCACGTCCTATCCGCTCGTATGCGCCTTTGCAAAATGACCGTGTGGGTCTGGTTTGGCCTGACATTGACGGTCGCAGCCCAGCGGATTTCTTTCGGAATTGTTGGCGGCACCAATATCACGAACCACTTCCCGCGCTACGAGTCCTTCTACGCCGGGGATGCCCTCAATCCACCAAGTCTGTTTCAACACTTGACCGGGCCGAGAAGCTTCATTCTGGGGGCATCGGTGGAGGGCCGGATCAACGACCAGTTCTCGATTGAGCTGAATGTCCTGCACCGTCCGATGAAGTCGACACGGGTCTTCACCGAGTATGGTCGATTCGGCGCAACAGAGGTGTCCAGAGAAGACCACACCGACGTGAGGACGTGGGAGTTTCCGGTGCTGGTTAAGTACGAGTTCCCTCGCTCCTGGTTGGCGGGTCCGCTCCGGCCCTTTGTCGAGGTGGGTCCGTCCTTTCGAACGCAAGAGGACGTGTCCGGCGCGGAGCCTTCCCAGGTCGGCGCTGCTTTCGGACTGGGCGCCGCCTACCGCTGGCGCCGCATTCGACTGGCGCCGACCGTTCGCTATACGCGCTGGAGGGGTGAGAACGTATATCCGCGCTTCCCCACCAAGCCCGATCAGGTCGAGTTCCTGACCAATGTTTCCTATGACGCCGACTTCAGCCCACGGAAGGCACTGGGCCGGCGATTGGCGTTGGGTGTCCTGGTGGGCTACCCGGCTACCAAGGGTTTTGAGCCCTCCCTTATCGGGGCGGAGGCTCCGGAGCGGCTGAGATACCTGGCTGGAGTTGCAGCCGAGGTCCGAATCGCAGGCAGGTGGTCCGTCGAAGCGGATGGAATCTACAAGCCTCTACGCTCCGGCCGCGGTGCGAACGACCCTCTGCGATTCTCGGTGATCACCTGGCAGTTTCCCGTACTCGCCAAGTACGCCCTCACGCAAACCAAGTGGTCGCCCTTTGTCGAAGGCGGCCCGTCGTTTCGATTGGCCGGCAATCTCAATGGGTACAGGCCCTCTCACTACGGCATCACCACCGGCGCCGGAGTGGAAACGAAGATCGGCGGTCTACGTCTTGGACCGGCGTTGCGCTACACGCGCTGGGCGAAAGATGCCAGGATGGCGCGCGTGGACTACCCACGGACGAACCAGAATTCGGTGGAACTCATCCTCAGCGCATCTTTCTGACCGCGGCGCGGAACAGTGAGCCGCTCGCCAATGCTAGCCTGAGTATTCACCGCTTTCATTGCCATGTTGCTCGCTATCGACGCAGGGAATACAAACGTCACCATAGGGATCTTCGACGGCCCGCAGATCATCACTCGCTGGCGTTTGCGCACCGTCCACGATCAGACGCCCGACGAGTGGGGGATCAAGCTCCGCAGCCTCTTCGCGCTGGAAGGGCTGCCACTGGAAAAGATCACCGGCATCATCGCCGCCAGCGTCGTTCCACCGCTGGAATCGTCGCTCACGGGGATGGCTCGGCGCTACTTCCCAGTCGAGCCGATGTTTGTCACGGGGCATACGGAGACCGGGTTGAGCGTCCTGTACGACAACCCGCGCGAAGTCGGCGCCGACCGCATTGTCAATGCCGTGGCGGCCATTGCCAAGTACGGCGGGCCATGCATCGTGGTCGACCTCGGCACGGCCATCACCTTCGACGCCGTCAGCGCCAACGCTGAGTATCTAGGCGGCATCATCTGCCCGGGCATCGGCATGTCGATTCAGGGTCTGTTCACGCGGACGGCCCGGTTGCCCATGGTCGACTTCCGGGACCCAGGGAGGCTCATCGGGACCAACACCGTGGTCAGCATGCAGTCGGGCCTCTACTATGGAACGATCTGCATGATCGACGGCATCGTTGAGCGCATGATCTCGGAGATGGGCCCGGACACGAAGTCGGTGGCTACCGGCGGCCAGGCGTCGCTGATTACGCGCGGCTCCAGGTTCGTCAAAGTGGCCGATGAGGATCTTACGCTGGAAGGGCTGCGCATGATCTGGGAGCGGAATCGCCAGTGAGCGAGCAGAACGAGGACGATGTCTGGCGGCTGAACTACTTCAACTACTTCACCGAGGTGGAAGAGCACTTTCAGCAGGCCCGCGGCAGTTCCCTGTTCCTTCTCTCGTCTCTGGATTGGGCCATGGTGGAGAACTGGAAGAATTCCGGCATCCCGCTGGCGGCCGTCCTGCGTGGCATTGATGCCGCGTTTGAGAAGTGGCGGTCTCGCAAGCAGAAAACTCAACTGGTGAATTCGCTGGCCTATTGCACCCAGGCGGTGATGAAAGAGGCAGAGGCGATGGCCAACAATCTGCCGGCCAGTTCAGCGCCAGCGGAAGCCGAGCCGCCTTTCCCGCTGGAAACCGTCAAGGGCCATCTCCGGCGGTGCTCGGACGAGTTGCGGGCAGTGCCTGGCTATGCGGAGATTGCGGACGCCGTGGCGGCGCTGCTGGCCGACGTGGACCTGCATTTTCAGCATCTGGAAGAGTTGGACCAGCGCCTTACCGCCCTGGAGGACAAGCTGTCGGCCGTAGCCCGTACCCGGCTCTCGGACGAGGAGCTCTTCCGGATGCGCCGCGAACTGGACCTTCAACTGAGACCCTATCGCGGCAAGATGACCGCCGACCAACTTGTACGCCTGGAGAAGACCTACCTCGACAAGAAGGTGTACGACCACTTCCGGCTGCCGAGATTGAGCCTCTTCTACATAACCTAAGCTAGGGCCGGTTGTTGTTACGATCTCCTGACAAAACCTTACAATATTGTGCCAATAGGGATTGCCCAGGAGAGGGAGAAGAGAGCTTGTACGTGCTCGCTTACCCCTTGGATTAGAATGGCTTAATCGACAACCCCCGCGTTGCTTCGACGATTTGAAGAAAGTGCACTTTTACGTTGCCATGTGACTAGACTTTTCCGAGGTTGTGATATTATTTCCTCTAGAGCGTACATCTAGTACGAGTAGGCCAGCATTCCTCCGATTCAAGCTGGCTTTGTGCCGATGGGGATCTTCCTCCGAGTCCCCATCGGCCTTTTTGTTTCCAATTGCTTATCGACACCGCCGTGGAGATCGGAAGCCGCCAGCCCACACGGGTGCCCGCTTGCCGTCTCTACTCGGGAACCTTCTTCTTTCGCCCCCCATGCAGGCACTGAATCCGAACGGAGACCTTCGTTTTTGAAGACGGTCCGACCGAAAGATAGCCGAGTCGATAATTAATGAAAGTACATGATGTCCGGGCGGACGCGGTCGCCAGTCGCATTGCACGGCCCGCATTCTGTCGTGTAGCCTGACCAGGCCGCCAGGACTCCCTTAGGTACTTCTACCGGATGATCGTCCTGGTGATACACCGACAGCGACATCCGCGGGTGGTACTTCGCTATGGTGGCCCGGCCGCCCGCAAGCGCCTTCACTTCCGCGCCTTCGATGTCCATTTTGACGAAGTCGACACGGTCCAACTTGAGCTCCTCCACCATTTTGTCGATGGTCGTGAGCGGCACCTTGGCTACGGCTTTGGCTCCCTGGCGATGGATGACAAAGCTGTCGGCCGCCTGATTGTCCTCGTCCACCAGCAACTCCAGTGTGTCGTCCTTATCCCAGACGCCTTTTGGGTAGATCACCAGACGGTTGTCTCCGATCTCCTTGGCGAAGTTCCGGCGTAGGCATTCCAGGTTGTCGGGCGCGGGTTCGATTGCGACCACCAGTTTGGCGCCCGCATCCAAAGCAAACCGTGCGAAGGTGCCAACGTTCGCCCCGCAGTCGAGAACGATATCCCCCTTGTGGACGAACTGCTCGCCGGTGCCGTAGATGTGGGTCGCCTCCTCGGCCAGGTTGAACGGCAGGACAAAACGGCTGCCGGCCGGAGACCAGAAATTCCCGTAGGGCGTCTCGTAGAGTTCCAGCCCCTTGTACTCTTTCTGCAGGAGTTTGGAACGGCTCAGAATCCGGTCCTTGACGCGCGCCAGTTCCTCTTTTTCCGCCTGAATCGCCCAGGCCCGCTGGGGCGTGCAACCTGACCCGCGGCCAATCAAAACAAGAGACCAGTAGCGCAGCGGCGAATGGATGGCCAGCAGCGCGCCCGCAATCACGGCAAGCGACAGGACGAGGATCAAGAGGCGTTTCACAGGGTTCAGGCTATCATGTCGGCCACCGTGCAGTCTGAGCGGGTTATCCTGTCATACGATGGACTTTATCTCGGGTCATGTAGGTTGGATCGAGGTGGTTTGCGGTCCGATGTTCTCGGGCAAGAGCGAGGAGCTCATCCGGCGCCTGCGCCGCGCGCTGATCGCCCGCAAACGCGTTCAGGTCTTTAAGCCGGTGATCGACATCCGCTACTCGGCCGATGAGATCGTCAGCCACGCGGACGTCCGCATGCCCAGCGAAGTTGTGCAGGGACCGTCGGAGATTCTCGCGCGGCTCGACTGGCGCACTCAGGTTGTCGGCATCGACGAAGCCAATTTCATGGGGCAGGACCTCGTTGGTGTGGCGCAACAGTTGGCCGACTCCGGCAAGCAGGTGATCATCGCCGGGCTCGACACCGACTACATGGGCCGGCCCTTTCCTCCGGTGCCCGATCTGCTCTGCGTGGCGGAATCCATCACGAAAACCCTGGCCATTTGTCTCCGCTGCGGCAATCCGGCCAAGCACACCCAGAGGCTGGTCGACTCCAGCGATCTCATCGTGGTGGGCGCCACGGGGATGTATGAGGCGCGGTGCCGGCACTGCTTCGATCCTGGCGCCCCCCGCCAGGAGTACCTGGACTTCACCAGTGCCAAAGTCATCTCGCCCGGAACGCCTCAAAACGGATGAAACCGCGCGGGACGTGAGCGACATCTATGGTGTTAGCATAGGGTTAGCAGCTTGACTGTTCATTCAAGAGAGGGATAACGAAGTGAGCGATCCACAATATGGCGCACCGCAGGGTGGCGGTCAGCCCAGCTATGTGTTACCGGCACCGGCCTCCAGTGGCTCCGGTGTGAAGATGGCCATTCTCTTCGGCGCGGTGATTGCGCTGATCGCGGCTAACGTCTATCTGTTCCTTCAGATCGACACCCTTAAACAGGAGATGGCCAAGAATCGCGACTCCCTCCTCGAAGAGGTAGGGCGCGTCAAAGAGAGCTCCACTGTCACTTCCGCGGCAGCCAGGCGGAATATGGAAACCCTGAAGGAAGAACTGGAAGCGGCGCGCCGTCAGGCGTCGATGGCTGTCGGCCAGGCAAAGGTGGATGCCACCAAGCACGCTGAGGACTTGGCCGCGCGTCTGGCCCAGCAACAGAAGGCCAGTGAGGCCGCGATGAAGGGCCAGATCACCGAGGTGAAGGAGGCGGCCAATACGGCTAACACCAAGATCGGCGAAGTGGCCACCGATGTCAGCGGTGTCAAGACGGACCTGAGCAATACGAAGTCTGAGCTGGATAAGACCATTGCGAGCCTGAAGTCGGTCTCCGGCGACCTGGGTGTGCAGAGCGGCCTCATCGCCACCAACGGCAAGGAACTACAGGCCCTCAAAGCCCTGGGCGAGCGGAACTACTTCGAATTCAACCTCGGCAAGACCAAGGCGCCCCAGAAGGTGGGGGACATCTTCCTGCAGTTGAAGAAGGCAGACCAGAAGAAGAACCGCTACACCGTTGAGATCACGGCCGACGACAAGCGCGTGGAGAAGAAGGACAAGAGCTTGAACGAACCCGTCCAGTTCTACACTTCCAAAGCGCGCCAGCCTTACGAGATCGTCGTGAACGAAGTGAAGAAAGACATCATCGTCGGCTACCTGGCCACTCCCAAGGTGCAGACAGCGCGGTAACCCGTTTTTGACCCGTCATTAAGGACGCCCGCGAGTCTCACATTGAGACTCGCGGGCGTTTCGCGTTTCTAGCGCTTTGCCTGCGCCTTCAGCACGGGGTACGGTGCGTCGTACCCTTTGGCATCCCACCAAAGGATCCTGTTCAGCGTGTCGCTGGGGATGTCATCCACATCGGCCCAGTTCATCGCTTCCGACTGCTGCGCGGCCCACCGTTGCCGGCCGTTCAACGCCTTCAATGGTGGATTCATCTGATCGAGAGGGATCCTGTTCGGGATCGCCGTGTAGGGTTGCAACTGCGCCTCCGGCGTGAACACGCTGGTCATCGGCCGGGAGTTCTGCAGGAACACGGTCCGCGGCGGAATCTGGAACAGTTCCTGGATGGTCTTCACCATCGAGATCTGGTTGTAGTGGTTGGAGTCCACCACGCCGCGCCGGATGTTCGGCCCAATCGCGAGGGCGACCGTGCGGTGACCGTCCACGTGGTCCAACCCGTCCTGCGCGTCGTCTTCGACCACCAGGATCAGGCTATGTGCCCAGAAGCGGCTCTTCGAGATGCCCTCCACAATGCGCCCCAGCGCCAGGTCGTCGTCGGCCACCATGGCTTTGGGCGTGGGCGAACCCGGCCGCGTGCCATTCGTGTGGTCCGACGTGAGCGTCAGGATGTTGATGTTGGCCATCTCGCCGGTTTTCTCGCGTTCCTTCAATTCCCGCAGAAACTCCTCGGCGCGGATCTGATCGGTGATTACAGTATCGTCCTGCGGATAGCTGGGGCTCATCAGCGGCTTCAGGGCGGGTAATCCGGCCGCGCTACACCCCACCTCGCTGCGCCATTTACCGCTCTTGTAGAGATCCCAGTAGTGGCTCCAACCCAGGCCGGCGCGTTCGTGAATATCCTCGGACTGCTGCGTCGCCGGGTCGAACTTGCCCGGCAGGCAGAACTCGCCGAAGATGCGGATCTTCACGTCGGGCGCGGCGCCCTGGAAGAAGAAGCCTGCCGGTGAGACGGTGAGTGCGTCGCTCATATCCCACGCATAGCCGCGTGGCGAGGCGGCGAACGCCCGTTGCGTGTAGTCGCTGACAAACGCCATCATCAGCCACTGGTGGCCGTCGAAACTGATCGAACTGGAGGTGAGGAAGTTGTCCAGCACGACGTAGCGCTCAGCCAAGGCGTGGTGATTGGGCGTCACATCGCCGCCGTAGATCGCCAGTTTCGGGTCGCCGTTGGCTTTGGCGATGTCACCGAAGACCTGATCATACGTGCGGTTCTCCTTGATGATGAAGAACACGTGCTGAATGCCCAGGGAACGCAGATTCTCGACTCCGCCGGCCGGCGTGAACTTCGGCTGATTGGCCGCCTTCACTTCCCGCAGTCCGGCCAGCCACTGCGCCTTGCCCGGAGCCGGCATCGTTTGCAGCAGCCCCTCATAGGCCCGCGAGTTGAAGTTGCCGTTCGGCAGCGCGGTGTTGCCCGTGCCCTTGATGGACACGACCCGCAATCCGCCAGCCGCATCGATTGTGATGGCAGACGGGAACCAGCCCGTCGGCAGTGCGCCTTCCACCTTGCCCTTGCGCACCACCGTCACTGAGTTCGTGCCGCCACACAACACGTACATCGTTTGCCCATCGGGTGAGTAAGCGACATTCGACGGGATGCTGCCGCGCGTGCCGTCCGGATAGCTGGGAATGCGGACCTCGCGTGTCTTCAGCGTGGCCGTGTCGACCAGGGTCACGCTGTCGGAGTGCCCGTTGGCCACCGCCAGTTCCTTGCCGTCCCCACGCAGCGCCAGGCCAGACGGTGCGAGGCCAACCGCCACTTCCTTTGGCTCCGAACCGTCCGGATCGATCACCGTGAGCGTCCCGCTCACCGAAGAACCGGTCACCGGGTCGCTGGCGATCTTCGACCCACTGGAGGGCGCCAGCACGTCGCCAGGCTTTGGCCGCCGCCCGCCGCGATTCGAGACAAAGACCCGGCCGGACCTCGGCTCCAACGCAACATGGAACGGCGCGACGCCCACGGGAATCTCGCGCTTCACCTTACGTGTGGCTGTGTCGATCTCCGCCAGCGTGTTGTTGCGGCTGAAGGCGACATAGGCCGTGGCGCCGTCACGCGAGAAGGCGATCCCGATGGGCAGCGGGTGGGGCGCCAGCGCGATGCGTTCTTCCTTTCGCGGCACGCCCCGATCGTCCAGCGTGATGATCAGCAGCCCGTCCGGACCATTGCGCGTCGCCTCACTGGCCCACACTTCGCGCGTGCCCGGCCGGAAGGCCAGCCCAGCGTAAGAGGTCGACTTCGACTTCGCCTCACCTAATAGCGAGGCCGCCGTGCCGTCATAAAACAGGACACCGCGCGTGTTCAGCACGGCCAGAACCTTCTTGTCCCGATCGAACGCCAGATCCACTGGCCGCCCCGCGATGGTCACCGGATCGCCCCACGGATGCAGCAATTGTGTGGTCGGGATCAGATACACGCCGCCGGGTTGCTTGCCCCCGCGCACCGTGCTGGCCAGCACCGCGAATACGCCCGTCGCTTCCGCCGTCACATAAGCCGCGCCGGCCAGGCACAGCCCACCAGCTACCAACCAAGGCCCGAGTTTCACACCTTCGCTCCTTCTCAACGACAAAAAAGCCCGGACCCCTTGGAGAGGGCCCGGGCTTGATTCTATCCTGTTCAGACTCTACAACTCCCGGTAACAGTTCCGGGTTTCGTTGCACTCGTATTCATCGGCCACCTTGCCGTCGGGGCCGATGCAGATTTGCGTCTTCTCGCACCAGAAGGCCCGGTCGTTGCCGTGTGGAACCGTTGGGTCCCACTCGGCCTCGACGTACAAACCCTTCCAGCGGAGACACTCACAGCGGTCATCGCCGATGCGCGTCAAACCCGCGCGTTCGCCGTTGACGATTGCCATGCCTCGTCTCCTTTCAGCTCTTCACGCCGGCTGCGGCCAGCAAGGCGCGCTTCACCGCTACCGACGCGAGTTGCACCTTATACGTATTGCGGCTGAGGGGCTTTGCTCCCTCCACCGCGGCTTTGCCCGCGGCCTCGGCCGTCTCTTCCGTGATGGACTTACCGGCCAGCATGCTGGAGGCTTTTTCAGCCCAGTAGGGCGTTGGGCCCACGTGGCCGAGCACGATGTTCGCCGATGCGACGGTGGAACCTTTCATGGTCAGGGTGACCGCCGCGGCCGCCAGCGGCCAGTCCAGCGCATCCTTCTGCCTCACTTCGTAGGTGGCGTTCTTCTCGCCGGCCTTGATGGGCACGAGAATCTCAGTCAGAATCTCGTTTGGCAGAAGAGCCACTTCCCGGGCGTCGTTGTTGGTCGGCGCGACGAAGAACTTCGCCGCCTCGACTTCGCGGGTGCCGCCGGCCGAGGCCAGCTTCACCTTGGCGCCCAAGGCCACCAGGGCAGGACCAAAGCTCGAGGCTGAGACGAACTTGGCCGCTCCGTCGCCGAAGATGGCGTGGTAGCGGTTGTCGCCTTCCTCGATCAGATCGGTGCCTTCGTGTTTCGGCAGCAGACCGAAGCCCGCTCGGAAGTACCAGCAGCGAGGTCGCTGGCACAAGTCGCCGCCCACGGTCCCCATATTGCGGATCTGGGGGCTGGTAATGCCCTGCGCGGCCTGTGTTAGTGCAGGCAGGGCCGTGCGGACGGTCGCGTTGGAGAGCAGTTCGTCCACCGTCACCGCCGCGCCGATGCGCACGCCAGTGGCGGTCTTCGAAATGCCCTTCAGCTCGGCGATCTCCTTGATGTTCACCACTCGTTTGGGGGCCACTACGCCGTCCTTCATCAGGCTCAGCAGATCGGTGCCGCCGGCCAGCACCGCCGCGTCGCCCCAACCGGACCCCAGCAGGGCCAAGGCCTCTTTCAGCGTTTTCGGACTCGCGTATTCGAAGGGTTGCATCAGGAGTTCCTCCCACTCAGCGCGTCCAGCACGTGCATCGGTGTCATGGGCACCGTGGGCACGCGTGTACCGATCGCGTTGGCCACCGCGTTGGAGATGGCCGCAATGCCGCCAATGGCCGGGGGTTCGCCCAGGCCGATGACGCCACGCTTGTCGTTCAGTTCATCGATCTCGAAGTGCACCACAATCTCGCCGATATCCTTGATGCCGGCCAGCTTGTAGAACTCCATATCAGCATTGAGCATGCGCCCGGTTGCCGCATCCATGATGCGCTCTTCCATCAGCGCGCCGCAGATCGACATAATGCAGGCGCCGAACACCTGGCTCTCCGCCGTCTTCGGATTGACGACCAGGCCGATGTCCTGCACGGCCACCAGTTTGTTCATCTTCACCACGCCGGTCTCCACGTCGACGCTGACGTCGGCAATCTGCACGCCGCCCACGCCGCCCGTGTTCAGGCCTTCCTTTGGTGCCTCGCGCGGCACGTTCTGGCCCGTTTCCGAGATGGTCTTGACGCCTAGTTTCTGACACGCGGCCTTCCAGGTCAGGCTCTTTGCTGCGTTGCCCTTCACCTGGATCTTGCCGTCGACCGCTATCAGTTCTTCCGCCGGAGCGCCCAGAGCGCCCGCGACTTCGGCGATCAGCTTATCTAGTGCGTTGACGGTCGCCTTGCGGGTGGACGAAGTGACTCCGCCTACCGTGGTGGATCCGCCGGAGGTGCCAGACGGGGGATAGTTCGTATCGCCGATCTTGACGCGGATATCCGGAACCCGCAAACCCAAGGTCTCGGCCGCCACCTGCGCGATGATCGTGCGAGTGCCGGTACCCAGATCCTGCGAACCGAGTTCGACTTCCACGGTGCCGTCGGGATGGATGGTCGTGCGCGCGGTGGAGTCGTGACCCGCGCCGCCCCACGTGTTCACGCCGATGCCCAAACCGCGCTTGATGGGCCCTTTGCCCGCATCGCCGCGCGGATGCCACAGTTTCTTCCAGTCGGACAGTTCGGCGGCCTTGTTCAACTGCCGCACATAGGTGTCTTCCCTGGGTGTGAGGTTGGCGTTCTTCAGGAAGAGTTGCAGCGGATCCATCTTGAGCTTGGCTGCCAGATCCTCCAGCGGAGCGCACGTGAGATAGGATGCCTGCTGGTGGTTCGGAGCGCGCCAGGCGCGGATGGGGGCCGTATTCAGACTGACGGCCGTATGGTTCTGCCGCCGGTTCGGAATCTTCGTGAAGACATATGGAATGGGCGGAGATCCGCCGCCGCCGATGCCGCCCGAGGCCCAGCTTTCGCTTTGCCACGCGGTGATCGTTCCGTCTTTCTTGGCGCCGAGCTTCACGTTCAGGAAGCCGGAAGGCCGGCAGCCCGCGATCATCAGTTCGGTCGAGCGCTCCAGGAAGAGCTTCACCGGCTTGCCGCCAGCGGTCTTGGAGAGCTGCGCGGCTTCGATGCCCCAACGGTCGGGTTGGAACTTCGACCCAAAGCCGCCGCCAATATGGTCCTGATGGACGTGGATGTCCGTGGCGGGGATGCTCAGCAGCCGGGCAAGATCACCACGAATGCTGGTGACGGACTGCGTCGAGGGATTGAACTCCACTTTGCCGTCCGCGCCCCAGCCGATCACCTGGCCGTGCGTTTCCAGGCAGCAGTGCGTGAGGGTGGGAATACCGTACGTTCCGTCCAGGGTCACGTCGGCGTCCTTCAACGCCTGGTCCGGATCGCCTTCCAGTTGTTCGCCCGCCGGCTTGGCGCGCGTCTGCACTTTCTTGAGGTCGTTTTCGATGACGACATGGGGCATCACGTCGTATTCGACCTTAATCTTCCCGACGGCGTCGTGGGCGGCGAGCTCGCTGTCGGCGGCTACAACGGCCACTTCCCAGCCCGCCCACTGGATCTCAGTGCCAACTTGTGTGATCACGCGCACTGCGGCCACGCCTGCATGCTGTTCGGCGGCGCTGGTGTCGATGGACTTCAGCTTCGCATGGGCGTGGGGACAGGTGAGAAGCACGGCATGCAGCATGCCTGGCTTGTTCAGATCGGAGTTGTACTTCGCACGGCCGGCGGCCTTCTCGATGCCATCCAGACGGCTGAGGCGCTGGCCCATCACCTTGCGGCTGGCCATTGGCGGCCAACTGTAGTTAGGCACGCGAACCCCCCTTCATCATCTTCGCGGCTTCCAGTACGGCCTTGCGCACACCGACGTAGGTGCCGCAGCGGCAGAGGTTTCCGCCCAGACCGTCTTTTACCTGTTCGTAGGTAGGATTCGGGTTGTGGTCGAGGAAGGCCTTGGAGGCCACAACAAAACCGGGCGTGCAGTAGCCGCACTGTTGGGCATCGTTGTTCACGAAGGCCTGCACGACAGCATGCGGTTTGCCGCCTGACATGGCGAAGCCCTCAATCGTGGTGATCTGCTTGCCCTGGGCGTCGATGGCCAGAATGGAGCACGCATACGACACCTTGCCATTGACGAGGACGGAACAGGCGCCACACGTGCCGCGATCGCACACGCGCTTTGCGCCGGTCATATCGAGATGGTTGCGCAGCGTGTCGAGCAGCGTCTCACGCGGCTCTACCGTTGCCTTCACCGGTTTTCCGTTAATGTTCAGGGTGATCGCTACCGCGCCCGGTCCCATGACGCCCGGCGGCGTCTGAGCCTGAGCCTGCTCAGGAAGAAGAGCCGGTGCAACGGCTCCGCTGACACCGATGCCCTGCATGAATCCGCGGCGGGAGAAACCGCGGCCTTTTCGCTTTTCCCGATTCTCGGGATCTCGGATTTCACTCACGAACGAGCCCCTTCCTTCCAAGTCCGGGCGCCAATTGCGCGCCTGACTCGGATCAGTAGAATTGTACCCGATTCAGAGAGGCTCGAAGGAGTTTGCGAGCGAGGTGTCCGAAACCTGGGAAGGACTGCAAATACAAGCACTTCGGACGTGACACCGACCGTTGAAAAGTGGAAACGTGTTTCACATTTTGACGGCGGGCGGCTGGCGGGCATGAACCGATAAGGCGCAGCGAACGGCTGCACCTCATCAATCGCAGGATAGGCAACACAGCGCCTGGACGCACGACGACGTCCGGCGCATGGGCGTGTTAGTTGGGGCGGGTATTCATCTTCCGGACCCAGACTTCCAGCTGCTGCGCCTGTTCCGGTTCGGCCACTTTGCTCTTTGCGTCCTCTTCGGAGCCGTGCACCACCAGGCGCAGCAGGCTCTGCTGAAACCGCATGATCTCTTCGAGTTCGCGAATCTGTTGATCCATACCTTCACATTTCATCGGCATATCCGCCCGGGTGGTTTAGGGGGATTGTCACCCCACGCGAAGAAAATGTGGACTCAAGAAGCTGGCTGGGAGGGAGGAGGAGGATGTTTGGGGAACAGGGTAGGGGGGAGAGGAGAGATATAGCAGATCAACGATGTGGGAAACAGCCTTGCTTCTTGAGTCCGCCCTGTGAGGTCACGCAGATCTCTATTGCAGGTGCGTCGCCACTTCACGGGTCTCAATATTTCAACTACTTAGGCGAGTATGGCCATCCCAAAACGGGAATAGTTACCACTCTGGTATAGGCCTGGTTTCATTTTGGAGTTGAATCTCTGCATTGCCGGAATACTCCCAGGCCAACACAGAACCGGCCCGGATGCCGTCTGGGCACCCGGGCCGGTTTGTCAATTCAGTGGACGAGTGGTCTAGAACGTGACTTTCGCGCCCAACTGCATGTTGCGTCCGCCGCCGGCGCCCGTGATGTAACCGAAGTTCGCATTGCCCAACGTTGAGTTGGGATTGTTGAACTGCGGCGTGTTGGTGACGCCGAAGGACTCCGCACGGAGCTCCATCTTGATGCGCTCGGTGAGCGTGAAGATCTTGAACAGCGAGAAGTCCAGGTTGAAGAAGCCGGGCCCGTTCACGTTATAGCGGCCCATATTGCCGAAGACGCTAACCTTCGTCGTCGGGTCGACATACGGGGCGGCGAAGCTCGACCGGCTGAACCATTCGTTGCCGACGTCGATCCCGTGGAGGATCTGGATGGGTGCGACCTGGTCGGGTGACTGGTTATTGCCGGGCGCCGACAGGGCGGAACTGCTGTAGGTGAAGTTCATCGGCGAGCCCGACATCAGTGTCAGCACGCCGTTGACCTTCCATCCGCCCAGCGTGTGGCCCACCCAGCCGCTGGACAGGAACTTCTCACCGGGTCCGAAGGGTAGGGTGTAGACATAGCTTTGGACGAAGGTCTGAGTGCGGTCCCAACTCGTCCGCGAGTAGTTGCGCCGGAAGTTGATGTAATAGGCCGCGCCACCGTCGTCGCCATCCTGGAAGGCCATGCCTTTGCCATATGTATAGGAGGTCGTCATGATGAGACCTCTACCCATGCGGCGGTCGAGCTTGACCTGCAAAGCGTTGTACATCGAGGAGTAACCCGCGAAGTACAAGTTCGTCGAAGCCGTCCGTCCGAAGGCCGCGAACTGCGGCTGCCCTGCCGTCCCCCGGCCAAGCACAGTGGCGGCGTTGAGGTTGTAGTTCAGGACGGTATTCACGCCATGGTTGCCCACGTAGGTAACGTCAAGAGCCAGATTCCAGGGTAGCTGGCGCTGGATGGCAAAGTTCCAACTGATAACGTGGGGATTCTTGAAGTTCGGGTTGATAACCACGTAATTCTGGTTCTTGTCCGGAGTTGTGATGATGCCGTTGTCGGGAATCGCCACCTGAATTGGGGCGGGGAAGCCCTTCTGGAAGGTTGCCGGCGACCCGTCGGGCAACACGGCGGGTCCGTAGCTGGCAACCACCGGGTTGAACGCATTGTTGGCGCGCACCGGGTAGTTATAGGCGTAAGTATTATCAGGGAACGGCGTATAACTAACGCCCATGCCAGTGCGGATGACCGTCTTGTCGTTGTAGCGGTAGGCGATGCCGATGCGCGGAGCGAAGTAGTTCTTATGGTTGGTGATGCCCAGGTTCATTGGCACGTTGCCATAGCCAGCCACGGATAGGGTGTTGGCGTATGGATCGTACTGCGAGAAGCCACCCTTGAAGCGCGGCGTGCCAGGCGGGTAAAGCTCGTACCGCAGGCCTACGTTAACGGTCAGCTTGGGGGAGACCAGCCAGCGGTCCTGGATGAAGAAGAAATCCTGCCAGGCGCGGTAAGCCGGGTAATAGGTGGCCAAGTCGCGTCCGGCCTGATTGGGCACGTCCAGTAGGAAGCTGGCCATGTTGTTCATGAAGCTCGTCTTGCCGCCAGGGATCGAGGTCTGGCCGTCGGCGAAGTTGTAGACGCCGCGCGGGCTGAACGTCTGCATCTGCAAAAGGTCGTCGCGTACCCGGCGGATATCCATGCCCCACTTGATGGTGTGGTTGCCCATCGTCTTCGTCCAGGTGTTGGCGATGTCGATGTTGGCTTCGGCTCGCTTCCAGGGCAAGCTCGCGCTATAGCCGACCAGGGGACCGGAGTAGCCACCATTCAGGTTGATGCCGACCAGGCCGCTGGAATACGAGTCGACGTTCACCCCGGGAATGCCCAGTGCCTCTGAGGCGTTGGTGCCGAAATCGGCGTTCTGGGCGTCGTTGTGGTAGTGGGAGACCCCGGCGCGGAACTCTGCCACCAGCGTAGTGGTGAAGACGCGGTTGTAGTTCAGGCCCGCGCTGTAGGTCTTCTGGATCCCTGTGCCTTCAAACGCACTTTGCGCCGCGCCGCCTGCCAGCCCGAACGCCGGAGCCTGGAAGATCACCGGCCGCTGGAAGCTGAAGCGGCCGCTAATGCGATCGCTGTCGGTGGGATTGAAGTCCATCTTGAAGTCCATCGAGTCTGTGTCCTTGGTAAAGGGCAGGAGACCGAACCAGTTGTTGGTGTCGCCGGCGGAAGTGGGACTTGGGACCAGCGCCAGGATCTTGGATGAGATCGCATTGATACGGCTGCCGGGGATAATGTTGCCCGTGAACGGCGTACGGCCGGATCCGTCGGCGTTGCCCGACGCGGGGTCGTAGATGGTAGTGGTGGAACGGCTTAGGTCACCAGTGCGGAGGTCGCTGGCTGGAATGCTCAGGCGGTTTGTGTTCGCCTGATGGTCGGTGATCCGCAAATAGTCGCCGAAATAGAACAGCTTGTTCTTGATAATGGCGCCGCCGGCGTTCCCGCCGTAGTAGTTATAGGCTTGGTGGCCCACAGAGGCGTCGAAGTAGTTGCGTGCATTCAGCGCGCTGTTGCGCATGAAATAGTAAGCGGCGCCGTGGATCTCGTTCGTGCCCGACTTCAGCATGACATTAGTCACCGCGCCCGCCGCGCGCCCCAACTCCGCGTCGAAGTTACTAGTCGCCACATCGACGTTCTGAATGGCTTCGATCGGGGGGATGTAGACCTGCAGCAGACCGGTGCGTTCGTTGTTGTCGATGCCTTCAATCTGGTAGTTGTTGCCCATACGCATCTGGCCGTTCACCTGCGTCTGCAGCGAACTGGTGGCATTGAAGAACTGGGAGTGTTGGAAGGAGGCGCGGGTCGTACCGGGCACCAGATTCAGCAGGTTCTGAAAGTTACGGTTCGTGCCAAGCGGCAGATTCTCCGTGTGGACGGCCGTCAATTGGCCACCGGTGCTCGCCGTCTCGGTTTGCAGCACCGCTGCCTCGGCGGAGACCTCGATCGCTTCAGAGACGTTGCCCGGTTGCAGCACCAGGTCAGCGCGCGACGTGGTATTCACTTGCACCACAACGCCGGTGCGGGTCACCTTCTTGAACCCGGTCACTTCGCAGGTGACGCTATAGGTGCCGGGCGGCACGTCCGGGAAGTTGTAGTTTCCGCTGTCATTGGTGGTGGCGGTCTTCGCCACACCTGTGTTGGTTTCCGTCAGCGTCACCTTTACGTTCGGCACCGAGGCGCTACTGGCGTCGGTGACCGTACCAAGCAACGTGCCATTCACAGCCTGGGCATTCGCCATCAAGCTAATTGTCATGATTAAGAACAGAAGGGTTGCAATCGATTTGAACTTCAAGTCTGACCCCTTTACAAAACATGGACTCGCTTGCTTTCTTTACCAGGGCCAAGTGAGTCATTCCACAAGCCCGGAGGTCAATTCTGCACCTACTGGACTGTCAGTTGGGGATTAACCGGTTTGTTAACAGCCCGCTACGTTGTTGAAAGCTAAAGCGGTTCCGTGTAATTGCTGCAAAACGGTTAAGGTGTTAGCATTGCTGAGACGTAACATGGGGCATAAAGCCACTCCCGATCCAGGCAGCCCTCCGGCCGTGGCTGCCAGCGGCGCCGGAGACGTTGGGGTCCCCAACACCGAAGCCCTGGAAGAGTTGCGCAGAATTTTGGATAGCCCGGAATTCGCCGGAAGTGAGCGTGGCCGCACGCTGCTTGTCTACCTTGTAAGAAATGCTCTGACCGGCGGTTTCGACCGACTGAAGGAGCGCACGATAGGCATCGAGATCTTCGGCCGCGACGCCAGCTACGATACGGGGCAGGATGCCATCGTCCGGGTCTCGGCGAACAGCGTGCGCAAGCGGCTGCAGGCCTACTACACGCGGGCAAGCGGTGTATCGTCGGTGCGCATCATTCTGCCACCCGGTGCCTACGTTCCCGAGTTCCAGCGCGTCGTACCCGCATCGGCGCCTCCGCCGGGACTGCTGGCGCCAGCGGCTCTGCCTGTGCCGCCGCCCGAAGTTGCCTTTCCACATCCCAAAGTGTGGGCTGCCGTGGTTGCCTGCCTGCTGCTCACCTGCGGCGTTCTGGCCTACAAGAATTACCGGCTCCGCTCCGCGCTCCCGGCGTTCCGCCCGCTCGATGTGCTGCCGTGGTCGGCTTTCACGGGCCATCCCGACGCCGGCGTTGTGCTTACCGATGCCAATTTCACCCTGCACAAGTACTTCAGTCATCGGGAGATGACTCTGCCGGAGTATTCCAGCCTCGAGTGGCTGTACGAACTCAAAGCGCAAGCTCCAGGACTTTTGCCGCTGAGTGCCGTTCCTTATACCAGCGTCGCCAGCGCCGTCAGCGCCTCGAAGATAGGCATCCTGCTCGACCGTGCTGGAATGACCACTGTCGTGCGTGCCGCTCGTAGCATGCAAGTGGATGATTTTAAGGATGATCGGCCTCTCATCCTGCTGGGTAGCGCTCCCTCCAATCCATGGGTGGAACTCGTGGACAAACACATGAACTTCCGAGTCTTTGTCGACGTCGCCAAAGGCATTCAGGCGGTCATCAACGGGGCTCCAAAGGCCGGGGAGCCAGCCTCTTACGTTCCCACCGCTCATAATCAAACCGCAGGCATCGCCTACGCGGTGATCGGGCTCATGCCCAACCTCGCGAACAAGGGGCCGGTGCTGCTCGTCGCCGGCACCAATGCCACGGCCACACAGGCAGCGGTAGAATTCCTGACCGATCTGCCCGGGCTGCGGGAGGCACTGCGCGCGCATCAAATCCCGCCCGGTGCGCGGGGCAGCCACTTCGAACTCCTTCTGAAGGTGGATTGCATGAACTCGGGGGCCAGCCGCTCTGAAGTCATAGCATCTCGCCTGACTCCATAAGCTGCCGGCCCCCGTGGAATGGTCCGAAGAGGAAGACCAACGCGACCGAACTAGGGGGTGCGGATGGGCATCGAGCTCTTGGCCGCCTTCGCCTCGCCGACCTCCACCTTATAGCGAGTGAGGATCTGCGCGGTGGCCAGGTCCAACTGCACCCGCGCCCGGCTGTAACCCGCCAGGGCGGAGACTTCGTTGCCCTGAGCAGTGGCCAGGTCGCGTTGCGTCTGGACCACCAGGAACGCTGTTGAGGCGCCCAGGGCGTACTTCTTGTTCTCGGCGTCGAGGGTCTGTTGTTGCAGCAAGCGCGCCTTGACGGCCGAATCGTAGCGCGCCTTGGCCTGGATCACGGCGATCTGCGCGTTCTGGATGTTCACTCGGATATCGTTGATCTGCCGTTGGGCGTTGATCTCCTGCTGGCGCAGCGAGAGCATGTCGCGGACGTAATCGGCCTTGGCGGTCCGGTTGCGCAGCGGCACGTTCAGCGTGAATGCGACGGAGTAGTCGGGGAAGTTGCGGCGGAACAACTGGGACAAGGCCGTACTGTACCCGCCCTGGAAGAACGGGTCCACATTGTGGATCACCGGTGTCTGACCAGGAGGGGCGTCCACCGTATTCGAAGGACCCGCCAAGCCGTTGTTCGTCGCCGTGGCCTGGACCTGCAGTGTCGGCAGCATCGCGTTGCGGCTGCCACTCAAGCCGATCTTCGTGTTGTCGATGTTGATTTTGGTCTGGGCGACATCGGGGCGCTCGGCCAGTGCGATCTCGACCAGCCCCTTCAAGTCCTCGGCGATGTTGATGGTGGGCTGTATCAGCGTGTCTGTGGGGATGATGCGCGCCTCCGACAGAGTCGGGCTAGCCACGCCGGTGCGGCTGAGTGCGCTCTTCACGATCGTCTCCTGCTGCAGCAGCGAAGTCTCCGAGTTCGTCAGATCCTGCTGCGCCTGGGCCACGTTGGCTTCGGCGCGGACGATTTCGATGGGCGCCAGGGTGCCGATTTCCACCTGCTTCTTGTTGTCCTCATAGAACTTCTGCGCCACTTCCAGCGCCTTCTTCTTTACCTTCAGGTCCTCGTTGTAGCTCACCAGGTCCCAATAGAGGTTCACGACGCCCGCTACGGTTGTCATCACCTGCTGCTTGAACGTCAGATCGGATAGCCGGACATTGTTCTTGGCCACGCGAATGTTGCGGTTGTTCACCGCTAAACCCCATCCTTGCAACAAGTTCTGCGTAATCTGCAGAGTCATGTTGGGGTTCCAGCCCGGGTTGATGTCACTGCGGTAGTTGTTCGACTTGAACCACGTATTGTTCCAGCCGTAGCTGAGCGTGGTACCGGTCAGCCAGGACTGCTGATAACCCGCACCCCAGTAGCGCGAATCGGAGATCAGCGCCGTCGTACCGGTGGTCACCGTGTTCGACTGCGGTGACGAACGGTGCCCAAACGAGCTTGAAAAGTAGAACGAAGGATCAAGATTCGGGATCGACGTACCGGTCTGAGTGATCACCGCACCGCCCGCGCTGGACGTCGTGCCGCTCGAACTTGAGTTGGTGTTGCTCGATGTGCCGCCCGTGGCGCCGCCGGTGACCTGCGATTGAGCCGACCCGGAGGTGCTGCTCACCGCCGTCGGAACGCCGCGCAGCAAACCGCCCGATTGAGCGCGCAACAAGTCGGCCTGCGCCAACTGGGGTGTGTAGCGCTGGAGTTCCAAGTCCAGATTGTTCTCCAAGGCCAACGCAATCACGTCATCCAGACCCAGATAGATCTTGCCGCCCCGAATCAGGGATTCCAGCCGGCTTGAGTTCTCCAGATTGATAGGCGCGACATCGAAACGCTTGTAGTCGCGGAGAAAGAACGGGCCTTTCGCCTGGGGGAGTGTTGAGAAGTCGGTTCTGACGGCCGCCACCGCCGGCGTTCCCGGCGCCGGGGGAGCCTGGGCCAGACTGGCCGGTGCAATCATGAGTGCCGCAAGGAACACGGCGAGAATCGGTCGAATCAAATTCATCTTGAGAACTTCCTGCTTTGTATGGATGCTCGGCTTATTGCGTTTTTGGGTCAAATCTCTAGAACGCGGCTGACGAGGCGGATGTTCCTGTAAAATCAACTTCATGGTAGCGCAGGGGTGCCTTCCAACGCCCCCTTCGGGAGACGAAATGTGTTCGCAATCGGACAGACTGTAGCGATGCTGGGACGAATCCCACTCACCCGGCCAGCTCCGATGCTAGACTATTCGCGAAGTGGCACTCTCTCCTGAATCCCTCCTGGACGTCTTCCGCCAAACCGGCGCGTACTTGAAAGGACACTTCCGGCTTACCAGTGGGTTACACTCCCCTGAATATTTGCAGTGCGCCCTGGTCCTGCAGCACCCCAACCACGCCGAGACCTGCGGCCGGGAACTGGCTGCCGCGATCGCTTTGGCCGCCGGAACATCCGCTGTCGATGTTGTTGTATCTCCTGCGATGGGCGGCCTCATCATCGGCCACGAGGTGGCTCGCGCCTTTGGCGTCCGACACATCTTCACCGAACGCGATACAGATCGAAAGATGACCCTGCGCCGCGGCTTCACGCTCAAACCGGGTGAGCGCGCCGTCGTCGTGGAGGACGTCATCACGACCGGTGGCAGCACCCTGGAAGTCGTCGAATTGCTCAAGGCTGCGGGCGTGGAAGTCCTGGGAGCCGGCTCCGTGATCGACCGTAGTGGAGGCCGGGCCAACGTCTCTGTCCCCCGCGCCGCCTTGGCCACCCTCCAGGTCACCACCTACGATCCGGCCGAATGCCCGCTCTGCCAGCAGGGCCTGCCCGTGGTCAAGCCCGGCTCCCGGCCCTCCTGAGCCGCGCCGCCATGCGCCGCATCCGCATCACCGTCGCCTACGATGGCACGGAGTTCCACGGCTGGCAGGTCCAACCGGCTCTGCCCACGATTCAGGGCTGGCTCGAACAGATTCTCACCGGAATCGAAAGCGCCCCCGTGCAAGTGCATGGCAGCGGCCGTACCGACGCCGGTGTGCACGCCCTGGCTCAGGTGGCTGCCTTCGACCTCGTGAACCCCATCCCGTGCGACAACCTGCGCCGCGCCGTCAACCGTCTGCTGCCTCGCTCCATCCGCGTAACCTCGGTGGAGGAGGCCGCCCCCGATTTCCACCCGCGATTCCAGGCCAAGGAGAAGACCTACGAGTACCGCATCTGGCGCGAAGAGATCTGCCCGCCCATGCGCCGCCTCTACGTCTTTCACCATCCTTATCCTCTGGACGAAACGGCCATGATCGCCGCCGCGCCGCTGCTCGTTGGCGACCACGACTTCACCGCTTTTGCCGCTACCGACGAGAAGGACGAACTCGGCCACTCCAAGGTCCGCCGCATCTTCGCGTCCGGCCTGTGGCGCGAGGGCGGGGAACTGGTGTATCGTGTGCGCGGCAGCGGCTTTTTGAAACACATGGTCCGTATGATCGTGGGCACGCTGCTGGAAGTGGGCAAAGGCAACCTCACCGAGGCCGGATTGCAGGCCCGTCTGACGCCGGGCTTCCCCGCCAAGGCCGGACCCTGCGTCCCCGCCTCCGGACTCTGTCTGCTCAACGTGGAGTACTGACGATGAAACACAACCTGGCTATCCTGTTCCTTGCCGCCGCCTTCGCTCTCAGCGCGGCGCCGCCCATCCCCGTCATCTTCGACACCGACATGGGCAACGACATCGACGATGCACTCGCGCTTGCCATGCTTCACGGCCTGGAGTCGCGCGGCGAGATCCGCCTCGTCGCCGTCACCGTGACGAAGGACAATCCCTGGGCGCCGCGCTACGTCAGCGCCGTCAATACCTTCTATGGCCGGGCCGGCATTCCCATCGGCATGGTCAAGAATGGTGTGACGAAGGACGAAGGCAAGTACCTGCGCAAGGCGATCGAGGCCGGCCACTATCCCTACAGTGATCAGACCCAGGACGCCGTCGAACTCCTTCGCAAAACCCTCACCGCGCAAGCCGACGGCAGCGTCGTCATCATCCAGGTGGGCTTTTCCACAAACCTCGCCCGCCTTCTCGTCGCGCCCGGCGGTCGCGAGCTGGCCGCCAGGAAGGTGAAGCTCCTCTCCCTCATGGCCGGTGATTTTACGAACCACGGACCCGAATATAACGTTAAGGAAGATGTGCCCAGCGCGAAGAAGCTTGTGGCCGATTGGCCTACGCCCACCGTGTGGAGCGGCTACGAGATCGGCCAGACCATCAAGTTTCCGGCCCATTCCATCGACCACGATTTCGCCTGGTCGCCCAAGAACCCCGTGGTTGATGGCTATAAGAACTACATGAAGTTCCCCTATGACCGCGAGACCTGGGACCTGACCGCCGTACTCTACGCCCTGCGACCCGATGCCGGTTACTTTACGCTCTCGCAACCAGGCCGCGTGGCCGTCGACGACAAGGGCTTCACCAAGTTTCAGGCCGACCCCAAGGGTCGCGACCGGTACTTGATTCTCAACGACATCCAGCGGGCGCGTGTCCTGGATGCCCTCATCTGGCTCGCCACGCAACCGGTTCATTAAAGAGGTCATGTTAGGCTGATAGAGACAATCCATATGAGCGAAACGGTGATCAGTCCCAACCCGCCGCTGCCGCCACTCTCCAAGTGGCTGCCAGTGGTCGCGCTCGCCTGGCTGGTGCCGGGCGGCGGCCATTTCCTGTTGAAAAAGACCTACCGCGGCGCGATCCTCTGTGGCTGTTCGGTCGTCATGTTCCTGCTGGGCCTGACCATGCGCGGCTACATGTTCCAGCCCATGACCGGCGACCTGCTGACGACCATCATCTATGTGGGCGGCTTCGCGGCCGACCTCTCCAACGGCGTGCTTTACTTCCTGACCAAGATGTTCGGATACTCTGCCCCCGACATCGCGGGCCACACCGTCGACTACGGCACTAAGTTCCTGGTCGCGGCCGGTCTGTTCAACGTGTTGGCGATGGTAGACGCCTTTGAAATCGCCGTGGGCCGGAAGGACTAGCCGTCATGCCGAAGATCAATCTCTCCCATTTCGAAGCCACCATGCTCTTCGCGCTCTTCACCAGCGCGGTCCTCGGCGTAGTGACAAAGAAGACCGATAGGGAACGTCTCCGCTACGGGCTGACCTCGTTCGGCTGGTTCGCGGCCACGGTGTTCGGTCTGGGCTGGCTGATGTTCCTGGGGCACAGATAAACAGATTCATGGCGGCCTCAGAAAGTGGGCCTGACGCCTGCCAGGTCTTCGAACGCGAACTGCGCCGCCACGAAGATCTCTGCTCGGGCTTCGCGCAGAAGCACTTCGCCCGCCCGGCGGTGCGCGCGCTGCGGCGGAATATGGTGCGCCGCATGGGCAGCAACTTCGAGATTATTGCGCAGAAATCCTGAGGGTGTATGATGGGGTTTCGTTGCGGATCTAGTGCAAATCCGGAGTTGGTGTCACGCAATCAGGCGGAAACCAGTGATGCACCGGTGGAATTCCTTCCCGCTCGCGGCTGCGGCGGCCCTTCTTACGCTGAGCCTTGCATGTGAGGCAGACGCGCAGATTCTGGCGAGCCAGCCTGAATTGTGCGGGAACCGTGAAACCGGCGTGATTGCGCCTCTCGGCATCACGGCGGTGTCGGATGGGAGCAGTGGCACGCTGGTGACAATGCAACTGGCCAAATCCGTTGTCACTATCCAAATGCCGGCCGTCAGCAAGGTGGAACAGGTCTGTCCAAACATCGCGGGCAAAATGCTGTTGTTCGGACGCGTGACCGAAATCTCCTTCGATATCTACATCGTCGATTCATCAGATGGACGCGTGCTGGACACGATGCTTGCCACCACGCCCGCGATCTCTCCGGATCAACATTGGCTGGCGTATCGAGCCTTCTGGCCGAGGTTCAGCGACCTTGAGCCCTCCGAAGAGTATCTGCTCTACGATCTGACCGGCGATGCGGCGAGCAACACGGCGACAGGCGTGAAGGCGGACCTCTTCCCCGCGCGCGGTTTCGTTTTGTACCCGCGTGTCGCGGACAGCAAGCCCTTCTCGCACGCCGGGCTTCCGCCGGGTTTGACTCACGTATCTCGTGCGGATGCTTTGCGCTGGTCGGATGACAGCAAATCCGTGATCTTTGCCGACTCGGTGCAGGACAAAGTCAGCATCGTGTTGGTGGAGATTGGGAAGTCCAACAGGGATCTTACGCAACGGGTCCTGCCAGTCATTCCGGCCCAGGTTTGTGGAACGATCGAGGGCTGGGACGCGTCGGATGGGCCGTGGTACCCGACACTCGCCGGCGTGTCCCGGTCCGATGGCCACATCACGCTCGACATCCAGACGGCTGCACCTTCCTGTGGGACCAAATCGTGGCGGGTCTCGGAAGCAGATTTCCAGGCGGCTCCGCTGGAGGTGCACCCGGCGCAGACAGGTCCGTTCCGCGAGTCGATCAGATTGAATTGATTCGACCCGCCCCGTTGAACTCGGGACAAAAGCGGAACCAGCGCAGTTATCGAGATTCGCAGATGACCTGGATGGCGCAACATCTCCTGATCGAACAGAACCCATCCGCGAGGAGGCGCCAATGAGACGCGGGCTTTTGTCCATAGGTTCAGTGCTGTTCACTGTGGTCGGCCACGCCGCCTTTGCGCAGGAGGGCGGCACGTTGGACGTCACGTCTCCACAGCCTTTGGTGGGGGTATCACGCGAGCTCAACGAAAAGTATGGCTGGGTGATCAATTTCGAGGACGCGCCTGTCTCCTCTCCGAAGTTCACCGTGAAGGTGATGGATGGCCGGGGGAGACCGATGGTGACGGGGAAGCCCAGCCGTATCTCTGTCCGCGCGGAGCAGTTTGCGCGATTGGATGACGACGGGCGCCGCAAGTTGTTACAGAGCGTGGTGAACCAAGCGAATGCCGCAGGTTCCCCTGTCCATTACAGCTATTCGATGACCGGAGATATCGTCCGCATCTTCCCGAAGGAGGTTCTCTCCGATCAGGATGGGACATGGCGGAACTTCACCCCCTTGCTAGATACCCTCATCTGCATCCCACAAGGGCGGTATCAAATCTGGCGGGTCATGCAGTTGGTTCTGGCCGAGGTGGAACGGTTGAGGGGTGTGCGAATTTCCATCGGTACCGTCCAGCCCAACCTGGCCGCCAAGGAGGTAGTGGAAGGCGCTATTGATGAACCCGCCGGCCTGATCTTGGATCGTGCCTTCGATTCGGTCAACCGGCCGCTGTTGAAAGAAGGCTTGGAGAGATTGGTCTTTAGTTCCGAGCTCAACTACTGGACAGATTCCGGGACGTTCTTCTACAACATGGACGTTACCAAGCGGATCTACCCGCCCAATCCCCAAGTGGATCCACAACCCGCTGTCCCTGCGGCGGGCGGACGGTTTTCGGGGAAGTGAGCGGGTGTATCCCGAGGCCTGGTCACTGGGTGGCAACGGAACGGTGAGTGTTTTTGATCCTTGGGGTCCTGCCCTTGCTCCTGCGAGTTGGCCGATGGCGAGGGTTGCGTGCGGTGGGGGCCATTCGCCAGGAGAAAGTAGTGCTGTGTCATGAATAACGCCAGGTTTGGCATGCCCCTCGCCTTGGTGATTGCGTCGGTGCTCGGGTTGCCAGCCCGCGGCCAGGACCTCCTGGCGGCGAAGGAGGGGCGAGGGTTGTCGCAACTGGCGCGCGAACTTCAGATACGGTACGGATTCCTGGTTTCGTATGAAGAAGCCCCCTTCGATTTTCGCCGTGACGTGGTTCGAATTCAGGGGGCACATGGTGAGTATGCCTATTCTTCGATACGGTCAATTCCTATCACGTTTGATCTATCACCTCTACGGGGCGAGGGTAATGGCCTCTCCCCGGATACAGGAGGCAGCCGTGACGGCGCCATCTCGCAGGGGGCAGTGCGAACGATGGACCGGGGCGTAATCACATCACTCATCGAGCAATATAACACCTCCGGGAACCCTGGTCGGTTTTCAGCGATGTTCGATGGAGACTCGGTGCACATCATTCCCTCCGGGCGCTCCGTAGATGGTCGAATCGTTGAATTTGTGCCGATTCTGAGCACGCAAATCACACTGGCTGATAGAGTTGCTCCGTGTATTGACGTTCTTCATGAATTGCTAAACGAGGTTGGAAAGACGCGCGGCGTAGCCGTGCAGGAAGGTGTAGTCCCGCTCAACAGCTTCTTGAACGGACAGCTTTGCAAAGTGAAGGGCGACGCTCAGGTTGCCCGCGATGCCCTTAGTCAGATCCTTTCCGACGTCGGGCGGGATAGCCGCTTCCCACCTGCCTTTCCCCGCCGGCGTTTCTCCTGGGCTCTGCATCACGACGTGAATACTGGCGCATATTTTCTAAACATTCGAATGGTACGGGAGGATAAGGTACAGTCGGCGGACTCAGGCACCTCATCGACCAATGCGGCAGTGCCTGGTGCTCCGCCCAAAGGGTACGAGGTCACGAAAAGCAAATAGTCGTTGGCGGCCGGCGTGGGTGAATCGAGTGACGGCCCAACCAGTCGGTTCAAGCGAGCACTTTCGCTGGCCGCAGCCCTTTGGCGCTAAGGATTGTCCACTGTACCCGCCAGGTGTACCCTGAAACTTGGTCACCGACCTGGTGCAAATCCGGAGTCTGGCCGACGCGAAGGAGAGCGAGAACACCGAGTTCCGTCGCTTCCTGCGCCATCATCACACCCCTGACCAAGCCTTCTACGACGTCGCCGTTCAGATTGAACACCAAATTGACTGCCAGTCCTGCGCCAACTGCTGCCGCCAGACACGCGTCAACTTAACCGACCACGAAATCGCCCGAATCGCCGCTTACCTACACGATTCCGTGGAGACCGAGCTTCACGAATATATCGAGGAAGACCCCTCAGACCACCGCCGGATGCTCCGCCAGAAGGACGACGCGTGCGTCTTCCTCGACGGCAATCTCTGCATGATCTACGACGCGCGCCCCGACGCCTGCCACAACTTCCCGCACGTCGACGCGCACGGCTCCACGCTGGGCAGTCGGATGTCGTCCGTGGTCCGCAACGCCTGGATCTGCCCCATCCTTTACAACGCTCTGGAGGAGCACAAGCACCGCACCGGCTGGCACCTGCACCATCACGAGTCTGCTCGTGGGCCGGAGGGCCTGGCATCGTCGTAACTCACCGGAATCCCTCTTCAGCGCGCGCGTTTCCTGAAAACGTGCAGCGGGTCCGCCAACCCCTGCGCCGCCGTTGCCGCGTAACTCACGAATCGCCCCGCCAGGCCCTTCGGGGACGGGCCTTGTGGATAGGCGAAGGCCAGCGTGCGGCGGATGCGCAGGTTCGCCATGGGGACGATGGCCAGCAAACCACGGTTCGTCTCGCGTACCGCCCACTGCGAAACCAGGCCGACGCCGAGGCCCGCTTCCACCGCGGATTTGATGGCTTCGGTGGAGTCCAGGCTCATGGAGACCTGCAAGTCGCCCGGGTTCAGCCCGGCCGACTGCAGCGCTGCCTCGACGACGTCGCGCGTCCCGGAGCCCGGTTCCCGCATCAGCAGTGGCGTGTTCAGCAACTCCGCCGGGTTCAACGCCTGGCGGCGTAGCGCCCAAGGGTGCTCGCACGGCACGATCAGCACAATTTCGTCGTCCAGGAACTTCTGCAGCTTGATGCCGGGCGTACGGGGCGGCCCCTCGATCATCGCCAGTTCGATGGAGCCGGCGGTGAGCGATTGCAGGACCGCTTCGGTGTTTCCGCTGATCACCTTGACCCGCACGCCCGGATACTCGTGGCGGAATCCGGCCAGCACCCAGGGCAGGACGTATTGAGAGATCGTCGTCGATACGCCCAGCGAAAGGCTGCCACGGGCCTCGTGACTGAGTTCGCCCACTTTCCGGCTCGCTTCTTCGTAGAGCGCCGCAATGCGCCGGGCATAGTCGAGCATCATCTCGCCCGCTGGCGTCAGCCGGATGCTCCGCGCCGAGCGGTCGAAGAGCCGGACACCCAGATCCGCCTCCAAATTCTTGATCTGCAGGGTAACCGCCGGTTGTGTCAGGTGCAGCAGTCCGGCGGCCTGCGTGAAGTTCAGTTTCTCGGCGGCGATCCGGAAGACCCGGAGACGAAAATCTTCCACGTCCCCTTATAGCAGTTGGACGGCCGCCCCAAGTACGGCTGATGGAGCATAAAAAGATCTGTTTGGACTTATATGTCCGGCTTCGGCGAGGATGAGGACAGCCTATGAGCATAGAATCTTCTCGCCTACCGGCCGGCCGTTTCACCCTCAGCCGCCGTGGGTTCCTGTTGGCGGGTGGTACCGCTGCCGGCTACGGCGTCTATCGCGGTTTTCGGTCCGACATCCCATCCAGCCAGGCCCGGGCGCGTGTGGTGATCGTCGGGGCGGGCTCCGCCGGGCTCGCCGTGGCCGCCCGCCTCGGCCGCGCCCTGGCGCACCCGGACATCACGCTGATCGAGCCGGGGGAGACACACTACTACCAGCCTGGATTCACTCTGGTCGCTGCCGGAGTCTTCTCGCCCGCTTCCGTCGTGCGCCCGCAATCGGAGTTCATCCCGTCCGGGGTCCGCTGGTTGCGGGACAGAGTTGTCGAAGCGGATCCGGATCACCAGCGCGTCGTCACGGCTGGCAATGGAGCCGTGCCCTATGACTTCCTGGTGCTATGTCCCGGCTTGCAGATGAACTTCGAGGCGATCGAAGGGATTCGGCGGGAGCGGCTGGGCGAGGGCAACGTTCACTGCATCTACGACTACCAAAGCGCGCAGAAGTGCTGGCCGGCGATCCGTAAGCTTGCCGCGACCGGAGGGCGCGCCGTTTTCTCCGACACCTGGACCAAGCTGAAGTGCGGTGGAGCGCCGAAAAAGATCAACCTGATCGCCGAGGACTACTGCCGCCGGCAGGGCACGCGCGGCAACGTGGATTTCCGTTTCTACTCCGCCCTCGACCACCTGTTCGACGTCCCGGTGTTTCAACACCGATTGCGGCAGATCTACGAGGAACGCCAGATTCCGGTGACGTTGGAGCACCGCATTCAATCGGTCGACACGCAGGCACGAAAGGCAGTGTTCCGAGTGATGCGGGGCGAGCCGGGTGCGGAGCCCCGGACCTTGACCGTGGACTACGATTTCCTCCACATCGTGCCACCCATGACCGTCCCGGACTTTGTCCGCCAATCCGCGTTGGTGCGCAATCCGGCGACGGGCAGGAACGAGGACTGGGTCCCCACCGACAAATCAACGCTCGTCCACAAGGTGTATAGGAATGTGATTGCGCTGGGCGATGTCGCCGGTTTGCCCACCAGCAAGACGGGCGCGGCCATCCGGATCCAGGCTCCTGTCGCCGCCGCCAATCTCATCGCGCTGATGGAGGGTCAGGAGCCGCGGCGCCGCTACAACGGATACACGGCGTGCCCGGTGGTGACGGAGTACGGCAAGGTGCTGTTTGCGGAGTTCGGCTACGACAAGAAACCCACGCCCACCCTGCCTTTCCTGGACCCCGGCCGCGAGCACTCTGCCGGCTGGCTGTTGAAGGTGCACGTGCTGCGACCCATGTACTTTGGTGGAATGCTGCGGGGGCGCGTGTAGGCGCCCGCAGGGGCATCTCCTCCGCGCAGGTTTCAGCGGCTGGACTCCGTCCGGCGCGCGGCTCCTACTGGCACTTCCCCTTGCAGACCGTCTCACTGACCTTCTGCACGGGCCCCAGTTCCTTCGTGCTGTTCACCGAAGGCCGCTGTACCGCGAATACCTGCACCACGCTGCCGTCTCCACTCTGCTGCGACGTGAAGATCTGCTTCTCCCTCAACTGCATCGCTTCGCCGTCCGGAATCGGGCGCCCGGGCGCCGCCGGTCCGAAGACATCCACCTCGCGCCGTTCCGTCCCGTCCGCCGCCTTCGATACGCGTGTCACACTCTGCCGGGCCAGTTTCAGGCGGCCCGTCGTTGACGATTCGTACTCATCCACCTGCTCCTGCGTCACGCCGTTCTCGGCCTTGGAATGCACGACCTTCCGGCCCGCTTCGGAAAACCGCCCGTTCGTGTCCTTCGTGTACACCGTCTCGTCGCGCTCGCTGGAAGTCTTGTCGGACTTCTCCTGCGCCACGCGCCGTTCCACCCTCTCAAACCCGCCGTTGAGCGTGTTGCGTTCCACCTGGGTCTCGGTCACGGCCGTGTCGCCGGACTTCCGTGTCTCACTCACCGTCCGTTCCGATGGCTGCAGATTACCGTTGAAATCGCCACGGTACACGGTCGACTTCTCCACTGCCGTGCCATCCGCGCGAGTCTCGGTCTCGGTCACGACCTTCTCCGGGGGCAGCGGGTTGCCGCTGTTGTCGTACCGCCGCACCGTCCGCTCGACGACACGCACTCCGCCCTCGTTTTTGACGACCTTCTCTTCTACCTTCTCCATCGGCACAGTCCGGCCGTTCAGGTTGCGCTGTGTCTGCGCCGTCCGCCCGTCGCCTGTCTGGCTTTGCGACCAGTCGACACGATGCCCGTTGATGTCGTAGACCGTCGTGGACGACTGGCTCTGCTGAGCGAACAAGGCAGCCGGCAAGGCGAGTAGGAACGCAATGGTCCTCATGCCCTGATTATCGGCCGAAGGCGCGCCCGCCTTTATGGACCTATTCCTCGCGCAGGGCGCGCAGGGGATCGACCCGTCCGGCCCGGATCGAAGGCAACAACATCGACAAGGCCGCCGAGCCCAGCAGCACCAGCAGAACCATGGCATACAACCGCCCATCCCACGCGCCGACGCCCATCGCCGCCGTGAATCGGGACAGCAACTTGACGACCCCAGCCGCCACAGGCAAGCCCACCACCAGACCCGCCAGCACCGGTTTCAGTCCGGCCTTCATCATGAGTGCCGACACCTCGCCCGATCTTGCTCCCAGCGCCAGCCGGATACCCAGTTCGCGCGTCCTCTGGCTCACCGCAAAGGCCAGCACCCCGTAGATGCCCACCATGGCCAGAACCATCGCCAGTACGCTGATCGCCGCCACTACGCCCGCCACGGGCTTCAGCGAGGAGAGCAGATCTTCGTACACCAGCGAGAGCGGCTGCGTGCCCCGCACCAGTCCCGGATCGAACTCCATCCGCATCCGCTGGAGCGTTCGCCGCAGCGCGAGCTCGTCGCCGGAGAATCGTGTCAGGAGGAACGCGCGCTCCCGGGCCAACGACACGGGCAGGTACAGGACATTCGGGCTCTCATTCGGAATCGGCCCGGTCGAGGCGACTACGCCGATCACCTCGGCTTTCACACGCTCTCCACCCAGGTCCACCTCCACCCGCCGGCCCAGGGGATCGGCCGCCGGAAAGAAGGACTGCGCCGCATGCTGGGCCAGCACAACCGGCCAGACCTCCGTGCTGGTCCGCGCCAGTTCTGCCTGTGTGAACACCCGGCCTCGCTGCAGCGCCAGGCCCATCGCGGGGAAGTAGGCGGCGTCTGTCAGTCTCGCCTCACCGCTCCGCAACGCGCCGCCCGGTAGCACCACCTTCCGCCACCGGCCGCTTCGCATCGGCAGGCTGTCGGTCAGCGAGACGAATTGGGCGCCCGGCAACTCGGCTGCCCGGCGCCGCACGCGCTCCGCCTTTTCCGCCGTCAGCGCAGGATCGCGGCCCGCCGCGCCGCCCAGCCAAAGATCGGTCACCAGCAGCGTCTCCGGTCGGAACTGGCTACCGACGGCCCGCACGGATTCCACTGCCCTCAGCAACAGGCCCGAGCCCAGCAGCAGTGTCAGGCTGGCTGCCACCTGCACCGACACCAACCATCCCCGAAACCGTCTCCGGCCCGACCAGACGGAGCCCGTGCCTTTCAGCGAGGAGGAAAGGTCCAGCCTGAGCGCTTCGAACGCCGGAGCCAGCCCCGCCAGGAGTCCAGCCAGAAGCGCCGCGGCCGCCGTGTAGCCCAGCACCGCTGGGTCGAGGTGGAACTCCGAGGCCACGATCAGTCTCGTCCGCGAAGGGATGATGACCGAAAGCAGCGGAGGCAGGCGCACCGCCAGCCACAGGCTGCACAACCCGGCGCATGCCGATAGCAGCAGGCTCTCGGTCAGCAATTGCCGCAGCAGGCGCCCGCGCCCGGCCCCCAGGCTTAGCCGGACCGCCACTTCGCGCTGGCGCACGGCCGCCCGCGACAGCAGCAGCGAGGCGACATTCGAGCACGCAATCAGCAGGACCAGCACCATCGCACCTTGCAGCATCGGCAGCACCACCACCAGCTTCGAGCGCAGGAACGGCCGCTGCCAGATCGCGCCGTTCGTCACCAGAACATCCATCGATTCACGCGGATTGGTGCGGTCGAACTGTCTGGCAATCGCGTTCAGCTCCTCGTGCAGCTGTTCTCGCGACGCGCCGGGCCGCAACAGCCCGGTCGCTTCCAGTACGTATTGGTCGTGGGTCCATCCAGGAGCGTTGCTCAGCGTCCGCTGGAACGAAACCGGCGCGACAAAATCCACGGGGCCCATCGCCGAGCCTGTGAAGGAATCCGGCAGGACGCCGATGACGCTGAACGTGTGGCCCTCCATGCGGAGGGTTCGCCCTACCAGGGCTTTGTCGCTCCCGAACAGCGTCCGCCACACATGTTCGGTCACTAGAAGGAGGTTCCCCGCGGCGCCCGGCTCGCACTCTTCGCGCGTGAACCAGCGGCCCAGTAAAGGCTGCCGTACGCCCATTACCTCCAGCGCATCGTAGGAGACCATCTCCACGCGCGTCGGTTCCGACGACGTGTCTCCGTCTCCAAATGCCGGGCGCCAGCCGCTCCAGACATTCAGCGCCCGCAATGACCGGGCCTGCCGGAAGGCCGCGAACTCTTCGTAGCTCAGCCCCCGGTCGCCCGTCGCTTCCCATGCGCCGTTCGGAGCCGCCACCAGCCGCTGCGGATAGAGCTGGGCGAACGTGCCGTCGCCCGGTCCGCCGTGCGTCCGGAAGCCGATGGTCGTCAGGAAGGTGAAAACGCTGGAGTTGGCCCCGATGCCCAGAGCGAGTGTAGCGATGGCCGCCAGGGCGAAGGCCGGATTCCGCCTCCAGGCCCGCAGCGTGTAGCGCACATCCTGTAGGATCGACTCCGCCAGGGGCCACCCGCGCTGATCCCGATTCGTCTCCTTGAGAGACTCCTCGTAGCCAAGCCTGAGCCGCGCCGCACGCGCCGCATCGGCCGCCCCCATCCCCTTCGCCTGGAACTCGGCCGTCAGCATTTCCAGATGGGCCGCCAGTTCGTCGCTGAACTCCTGGTCCAGCCGCCGCTTGCCCCACAGCGCCCGCCACTTCGATCGGAGAAGGGAAATCCGAGACTTCATGACTTGGGTGCCTCCCCTTCCAGTGCAAACAGTTTTGCCATGACGTCGGATAGCCGCTGCCAGTTGTGGGTCTCACTGGCCAGTTGCTTTCGCCCCTCGTCGCTGATCGCGTAGAACTTCGCCTTCCGCTTGTTGTCCGACTCACCCCATTCGGAAGTGATCCACCCGCGCTGCTCCAGACGTACCAAGGACGCGTAGATCGTCCCTTGATTCAATAGGATAGCGTCGCCGCTCACCTGCTCGATGCGGCGTGCGATGCCGTACCCGTGCAGCCGCCCCAGGGCGAGCAGGGTCTGCAGGACCATCAGGTCCAAGGTCCCTTGCAACAGTTCCAATCGTTCCGGCTCTGACATCGTGCGCGATCTCCTTTGGGATGACCACATATATGCCACAATTCCTGTGGCGTGTCCACAGGAATCTTCGGAGCTGGGGAATCTGACAGAAAACGCTACAATTGTTGGATAGGGGCTATGAAAAGCTTTTACCTCGAAACCTTCGGTTGCCAGATGAATGTCCATGACTCCGAAAAAGTCATCGGCACGTTGGAGCAGCGCGGCTACTCGCAGGTCGACACCGCCGATGCGGCCGACCTGGTCCTCTACAACACCTGCAGCATCCGCGACAAAGCCGAACAGAAGGTCTTCCATCGGCTCCAGGAAGGCAAGCGCGCCAAGGGCAAGATCTTCGGTGTTCTTGGTTGCGTCGCCCAGCAGGAAGGCGAGAAGATCTTCGAACGCGCGCCCCACGTCAGCTTGGTGGTCGGCTCGGCCAGCTACACAAAACTCGGCGAACTGCTGGTCCGCATCGAGGCCGGCGAGCGCAAGGTGACCGGCCTGAGCCTGGACACCGAGGACACGTTCGAGACTCCTCTCACGCGCCGCGACAATCCGCACCGCGCCTACATCACGATCATCGAAGGCTGCGACAAGAGCTGTGCCTACTGCGTCGTCCCCTTCACTCGCGGACCCGAGCGCAGCCGCACCTCGCAGGGCGTCATCGACGAAGCCACCAAGCTCGCTTCGAACGGCTATTCCGAGATCCAGTTGCTGGGCCAGAACGTAAACAGCTACCGTGATCCCTCGCCCGCCGGCTGGGACTTCGCGCGCCTGCTGGAGGCCGTGGGCAGCGTCCCAGGCATCCGCCGGGTCCGCTTCACCACGTCCCACCCGCGCGATTTCGTAAAAGAGATCATCGACGCCATCGACCGCACGGAGACGCTCTGCAATCAGGTGCACCTGCCGGTCCAGAGCGGCTCGTCACGCGTGCTGGCGGCCATGCAGCGGCAGTACACGCGCGATCAGTACATGCAGCGCATCGAGTGGATGAAGAACGCCCGGCGCGACATCGCCATCTCCACCGACATCATCGTGGGCTTCCCCGGCGAGACTGAGGAAGACTTCGACCAGACGCTCAACCTCCTGGACGAGGTCGAGTACGACAGCATCTTCAGCTTCAAATACTCGCAGCGGCCCAACACACCGGCTCTCCAGTTGGAGGACCAGATCCCCGAGGAAGAGAAGAGCCGCCGCCTCACCATCCTGCAGGAGCGCCAGCGTGCCATCCAGATGCGCCGCAACACCAAGCTGGTCGGCGGCCGCCAGGAGGTGCTGGTGGAAGGCTCCAACAGCTCCACGGGCCAATGGATCGGCCGCACTTCGCAGAATCGGATTTTGAATTTCACCACCGCGCCGCGTCCCGATGGCACTATGATTCCGCGCGAGAGAATGGTCGGCACCTATCTGCCGGTCCGCGTCACCAGGGCAGGTCCAAACTCTCTGGTGGGCGAATGTGCTATAGCGGTGTAAGGAAGGCGGGACTCAATGGAAGTCGAGATGAAGATTCGCGGGCTCATGATGGACCCGGTCACCAACATGCCCATTGTGATCCTCAAGGATGCCAATGGTGGGCAGATCCTGCCCATCTGGGTGGGTATTTACGAGGCCAACGCCATCGCCCTGGAGATTGAGAAGGTCAGCACGCCGCGCCCCATGACGCACGATCTCATCAAGAACGTGCTGCTGGGCCTCGAAACAGGCGTTCGCAAAGTTGTTGTGAGCGAACTTCGCGACGACACGTTCTACGCCGTCATCTGGCTGGAGCGTGGCGGTGAGATCATCAGCATCGATTCGCGTCCCAGCGACGCCCTTGCCCTCGCACTGCGGCTGGACTGCCCCATCTATGTGGAGGAGCAGGTCCTCAAGACTTCGAAAAGCACGGCCAATGTCTCCGACAAGGTGACCAATGAGGAACTCCGGCGCTGGCTCGAAGGGCTCAACGACGAGGATTTCGGCCGGTATAAAATGTAGGTTTTTCTTGAACCCGGACGTTTTAATCCAGCTCGAAAAAATCGCCGCCGCGGGCATTGAGATCATTCCCACGCCTCAGGTCCCCACGCACTTCGTCTTCTCGCGCGATGGCTGCGTTGTGCTGGTCGAGCGGCGTGGCGAAGGCTTCGGCTCCATCGGGTCGCCGGGGATGTTGAGCGAAAAAGGCGGCTTCGCGGCGTTGGTCGACAGGGCAGGGAAGGCTTGGTTTATAGCGAAGGGCGAGGAGCGCCCCGCCCAACCCGGAGAAGCCGAGGCTGCTCGCCGTCTGTTTACAGATCTGAAGTCCGCCTTGCGCTAAAATCGCCGACCGGGGTTTTTACAGATCTGAAGTCAGATTTCCGCTAACAACCGCCCGCTTCCGCCGTATTAGTAGGTGTGAAGCGAGAAACACAGTTCGGAACCGGCGCCCCGATGGCGACGCTAGCTGTGCTCGCCCTCATCCTCTCTGGAATGGGGGCTCTCTCCCCCTTGCGCGCCCTGCCCGCCACGGCCCACCGGTTCGTCTGCTACATGACGGCCCTGGACCAGAGCGGCCAGCACCTAAGTCTATGGGACAAGGTCACCTACAGCTTGGTCCTCTCCGGTCCCAACCCCAAGCAAGCCAACGCCGCCAACGCCAGAATCTAGCCTCCGGGCGGCGGAATCGAGGGCAGAAGTCACTGATGCGGCGAATCGCCTCGTCTGCGGCCCGCCTTTGGCCAGCTTCCTTCTTCCCCCAGCGCCTCCAAATTTACACAACCTAACGTTGCGGAAAGTGCCCATTCCCCAAGTTCACTCGTCTTAGGTGGTGTGAGCAGAAAACAACAGTTCGGGAAAAGCACCCCGGTGGTTGCCTCGGCCGCGCTGGCTCTCACCCTTCTCGGACTCGCCGCCATATCGCCCGTCCGAGCTCTGCCCTCGACCGCGCACCGCTTCATTTCGTACATGAACGCCATCGACAAGAGCGGGCAGCCCATGACCCTTGCCGACAAGATCACTTACAGCCTCGTCCTGTCCGGACCCAACCCCAAACAGGTTCGGCGCGCCGGGTCCGCCTCGGGACGCACCTGACACGGTTCGATTGAGTCTCCTGCCGGGGATGCCCCGATGCACAGAGGCCGGCGGGTGTGCTGACAGAGTCGCAAGCACACTCGCCGGCCGCAGGGATCAGGGCAGCTCTCTCCAACTACCCCATTCCCCAATCAAGGCAACACGGTGACCGACCCAAACACGCCGTGGTCGCCCTTTGACCCGGACGGGCCGCCGGAGACCGCAGCCGTGAAGTACAGTGTGTTCGCATCGCCTCCATTGCGCCCGTTGCCGAATACGAGCGCCCAGAGGCCCTCTAGAGCGATCACCGAGCCGTCCCGGTATCTCAACTGGCCCACCGGCTGCCCGCTCGTCAGATCGAACGCATTGATCTTCCCGTCGCCGAAGTTCCCCACCAGCAAGGTGTTGCTGTAGTCTCCGAAGAACGCCGGTGCGATCGCCATACCCCATGGCGAGTTCAGCACACCGCCCGTCACCAGCCGCTGCTGGAAGTTCCCATCCATGTCGAACACGCTGATCAATCCGTTGCCGTCGCCGGGCTCGTCCTCGTCCTTGCTTTCATCCTGTTTCGCGTAGGACACGAACAGACGCCGCCCAAAGCGCTGGATGTTGAACGGAGCATACCCGGCCGGTAGCGTCGGATCCGTGAACCCGCCCGGCGCGGGTACGGACTGGAAGGTGTAGTCGAACACATCCACCGTGCCGGTCTTGAAGTTCGCCGCGTACAACATTGGGCCGCTGCTGCCGATGCCCAATGCCAGACCCTTGTAGTTCGCGCCCGCGTTGTCCACCTTCAGGATGGCATTGGCCGGATCCACGTCCCGGTTCCAACCCGCGATCCCGCCGTTTTCCGTGGCGAAGAGGAACGCTGCCGGCTTGCCTGGGCCGACTTCGAAGCCTGCTGTTCCGTTCCACACCTGGCCGGTAGGACTGGAATGGCCATTGCCGCCGGCGCCATTCGGGATCTTCACGATCAACGGACTCGCCGTCGGGAAAGGCTCGCCATTCCCGTTGTACACCGTCGTCGTCCCAGTCATTTCATTCGAGATCCAGAAGGGAGTCGTCGGCCCGAGTGCGATACCCCAGGAGCCCGCCAGATTGGGATCCACATGCTCGCCCCATCCACCAGTCAGATCCGAGGTCAGGTGGCGAACATCGTAGGCCGTGGCCGGCACCTGCAGACCGCCGCCCGTTGCCTCCGTGATGCTGAGGCTGCTTGTGTAGATGTGATCGCCCTGATTGTTGCCGTTGTTGTTGGCCGCGTTGCCCGCCACATAGAACGTCACCGCGCCCGATCCTGCCGCCGGCGCCGTCCAGTCCAGTTCGAAATCCACTCCATTCGGTGTACCCGGCCGCGTACCGGCCGCCACGTGCTCGGCGAACTGCACCGGCTTGTCCGGGGAACACGGCTTTGGAGTCCCAGCCGCGCTTCCGTCGCACAGAACCCTCGTGTTGCCGTCCACCGAGGTCAGATCGCCGGCTTGTCCGTTGGTCAGGTCCGACGTCAATCGCGCCGACAATTCAAACCCCCAACGCTGCTGCTCCGGATCCCGGATCTCCACCTTCAGACGGTAGGTCTTGCCGGGCGTGTACTGCGTGCCGCCCGGATATACAACTCGTACCGAGCCGCCAAAGGAATTCAAAGTCCCCGTGTGGCACTGTGTGCATGCCAACGGATTGTCGCCGGGCGCCCCGGTAAATCGGACTCGCGGGCCGCTGCTGAAAGCGCTGGCCGGCAGAGTCGCCAGTAGCAGCGAGAACAGCGCCGTGTACAAGAATCTCTTCATAAGCACCCTCCAGGTGAAACTGTCGGGTTGAGACATTGCCCGTCCGGGCAGGGAACAGAACATTCGACCGTGTCCTACCCGGTGCGCCGATGGTTTTACAGATCTTAAACTGGTGCCCCCCGTACTTCCTGTCCGCTTCTCGCGTCCTTAGGAGTGTGAACAGGCCAAATCAGCTCGGACTTGCAACGCCCATGTGGGCAGCGGCCGCGCTTGCATTGGTCTCCTTGGGGCTGGGGGCCATCGAACCCGTGCGGGCCTTGCCCGCCACGGCGCAACGCTTCTGTTCCTACATGCAGGCCATCGACCATAGCGGGCAGAATCTCGGTTTCTGGGACAGGATCATCTACAGTCTGATTCTCTCCGGACCCAATCCAAGACAGCCCCGGCCGCCCTCCGCCGTGCGTGCCCGGCTTTAGCGCTTCTCCACAATAAAAAAGGCGGACCCCGCGGGGCCCGCCTTTTTCCATACCGCTCAGTGCGGCTACTTCTTCTTCGGTGCCGCCTTCTTCGCCGGGACGCCTTTGCGTGCTGACGGAGGAGGAGGAGTCGGTAGACCCGAGACATCCTTGGGTTCAACATCGAGACTCAGGTTGAACGGTTCGGCCGTGAACGCCGCGGCCGCACCGCTGAACTCCAGCTCGATACCCGGATCGGGGCAAACCGCCAGGGGATTCTCGAACACCAGTGATACTTCGCTCATCTCGGCCGAACTGATGCCCACCACGACCTTCTTCGCCTTCTTCGGCGCATCGCAGCTCACCACTTTGCCCTTGAATTTGTCCACCTTCGTGCCGCCGACTTCCACGCCGCCGGGGATTGCCGCATTCTTGAGCGTCGAATCGAAGTAGGCTGCACCGTTCTCACCTGAAAGACTGCGCTTGATGCTGATCCACAGGGCCAGCGCCGGATTCGTCTTCTTCAGCTCTTCTTCCTGCGCGATCAGGATCTCGTCCTTCGACAGAAGCTTGAATCCATCCGGAGGAATCGGGCTCGCCTTGGCCTTGGCGATTACATCGTCCATGCCCGTCGTGTCGCCGTGGAAATTCTTGTAGTTGTTCTCGAACGACTTGCGCAGTTGGTCGCGGGACTGCGCCGGGAACGCGCCCTGGCCTTCGTACACCGCCGCGCGGCAGAAGTGGAACAGCGCGATGCCCTGCCGCTCCAGTTTCTTTGTCCGAAGGTTCGCCGTGCCCGCCCAGGCCGAGGCCTGCGCGTCGCCCGGATTCCGCTTCAACGCTTCCATGAAGTTCTTGTCGGCCTCTTCATACTGCTGCCGCTGCAGCGCCACCCAACCCAGCGTACGGTAGGCAACTGATTCCGTCCCCGTCCGCTGTTGCTTCCACTGATCTTCCGTCATCTGCTGTGGCTTGCGCGCCGGACTAAAAGTATCGTCCATAAGGCCCAGCATGCTCTGCGCCGCCTTTTCGCCCGCGTCCAACGCGGCCGGAGAAGTGTCGTTCATGCTGATCGTCAAAAGGTCGATCCACACCAATGCCTGGACGGCCTTTGGGTTGGAGGCAAGCCACGTCTTCGACGTTTCCAACATCGCCTTCGCGTTGCCCAACGCCTGATAAGTGCCGACCACCAATGCAAAACGGTCGTCCTTGAAGTCGGAGTTCGGATACTTCTGCTCCCAACTCTGCAGCAAGCCCAGCTTGGTTTGAGCGTTCGTCTCTTTCTTGATCGATTCGACCAAGTCGTATTCGGCTCGATCCTTCCACTGCGGGGCTGCTGCCTGGCCCCAGAGGGTAAGACCAAGTAGCGAAGCCGTCGCGACTCCCAATACTCCACGCTTCCATGAAAACAGCACCACATGCCTCCTAAAGGTCGGGTCAGATGCAATCCTTGCAGGCTCCGGGCCACGACTGGGAACCCTGCTCGCCTACTAGCTTCGCAATTGCGGAGTATAGCCGAAGGGTTGACACAGCTGCAAGCCTAAGAACCTCTTTGTAAAAACATCATCATAGTACTGACTGCGGGTTAGATGCTGGCGGTTCCTGAATTGTTCCCGCCCGCGGCTTTCCACACTATCAAATGTCGAGTCGAAACGGTTCAGCTCCGCCACCACCCCCTTCGCCCGCCTCCCGCGCTCAACGTCAATGTGAGAATCTGGTAACTCATCATGCGGTACCTCGACCTCGCGATCATAGTCCTGTATCTGATCGGCATCACGTGGTTTGGTGCCCGTTTCAAGGACTCTCAGAAGAGTCTCCGCGACTACTTCCTGGGAGGCCGCAACACTCCTTGGTGGGCCATCGGCTTCTCCATTGTTTCGGCCGAAACCAGCACCCTCACCGTCATCGGTACCCCTGCTTTGTCCTTCTATGGCAACTTCGGATTCCTCCAGGTCGTCTTCGGCTACCTCCTCGCCCGAATCTTCATTTCCACTCTCTTCCTTCCCCAGTACTTTCGCGGCGAACTGTTTACCGCCTACCAGCTCATGGAGCGCCGCTTCGGCCCTCGCCTGCGCAAACTCACCGCCGGCACCTTCCTGCTCCTTCGCGCACTCGCTGAGGGCGTGCGCGTCTTCGCCATTTCCATCGTTGTCTCCATCATCCTGGGGACTGGCGAGGTGGCTTCCATTGTCCTCATCGTCTGTCTGACGCTGTTTTATACCTTCGAAGGCGGAATGACTGCCGTTATTTGGACCGACGTCGTCCAGATGATCCTCTACGTCGGCGGAGCCTTGGTCAGCCTCTTCGTCATCCTCGCCAAGATCCCTGGTGGCTGGCCCGAGGTCTGGCAGGCCGCCGGAGCCGCCGACAAACTCGGCGTATTCGATTTTCACTTCGAATGGACCATGAAGTTCTTCTCCGCGCCCTACACGTTTTGGGCCGGATTCCTGGGCGGCTGCTTCCTCACCACCGCCAGCCACGGGACCGAACAGCTCATGGTGCAGCGCCTGCTTTCCGCCCGCAACGAAAGGGAAAGCCGCCTCGCCCTTTTCTCCAGTTGGTTCGTGATCCTGTTCCAGTTCACGCTTTTTCTCGTCATCGGCCTGATCCTCTGGGTCTACTACGGCAACACCGGCCAGGTTCCGCCAAAGCCGGCCGATCGCATCTACCCGCAGTTCATCTGGAATTCGCTGCCCATCGGCATCGCCGGCCTCGTCATCGCCGCCATCCTCGCCGCCGCGATGTCCAACCTCAGCGCCGCCCTCAACTCGCTGGCGTCCACCACCATCATGGATTTCTACCGCCCCATGCGCCCCGGCCGCTCCGAGTCCACCTACCTCCGCCTCGCCAAATGGGCCACCGTGGCCTGGGGTTGCGTCCTCTTCGTCATTGGTCTCCTTGCCCGCAGCGTCCACAGCGTCCTCGAAGCCGGCCTGGGCATAGCGTCCATCCTATATGGAGCCCTGCTGGGCGTCTTCCTCCTCGGTGTCCTCACCAAACGCGTCCACGAGCGCGCCGCCATGATCGGCATGTCCGCCGGTCTCGCTGTCAATTTGTACATCAAGTTCGCCACGCCGGTGGCCTGGACGTGGTACGTGCTCATCGGCACCCTCGTCACCTCCACCACCGCCATCGCCGCCTCTTGGCTTCTCAGGGAGAAATCGATTGACACAGCTTCGTAGGGATCTGGGCCTCTGGGGCGCCGCCTCCATCGTCGTTGGCACTGTGATCGGCAGCGGAATCTTTCTGGTTCCCAACACGATGATCCGGGAGGTTGGCAGTCCCTGGATCCTCTTCGCCGTCTGGATCTTCGGCGGCGTCCTTTCGCTGGCCGGGGCCCTCACCTATGCGGAACTCGCCGCCATGCTGCCCGAAGCCGGCGGCGAATACAACTACCTGCGAGAAGCCTATGGCCCTTTCTACGGATTCCTCTATGGCTGGACCCAGATGTGGGTCGCCAAAAGCGGCTCCATTGCCACGCTGGCCACCGGCTTCTACCTCTACCTGGCCAACTTCCGCCCGGAACTCAGCACCGTCGCTTTCGTGATCCCATTGCCCATCGGCCCGAATTTCAGCCCGCTCGAAGTGCGCTCCGGCCAGCTTTTCGCCATTGGTCTCATTCTGGCCCTCGGAGTATTGAATTGGTTCGGAGTTAAGGTGGGCGGCGGCGTTCAGATTGGCGTCACAATCCTCAAAGTCGTGCTCATTGGCGGCATTATTGGTGTTGGCGTCTTTGGCGGCAGTGGTGCCACCACCGCCGGAGCTTTCGTCGGAGCCACAGGCGGGGCGACCGGTTTCTTCGCCGCGCTCGTCGCCGCGCTCTGGGCGTATGATGGCTGGAACAACGTAAGCATGGTTTCCAGTGAGGTGAAGAATCCTCAACGAAATTTGCCACTCGCTCTGATTTACGGCACTGCTGCCGTCATCGCCATCTACTTGGCCACCAACTTCGCCTATTTCCACATTCTCTCGCCGGCCGAAGTCGGCCAGACCGATCGCGTGGCCGCCACCATGATGCAGCGGGTACTTGGTACCTGGGGTGCCAATGCCGTTTCCATCGCCGCCATGGTCTCCATCTTCGCCGCATTAAATGGGTCCATTCTCACCGGTTCGCGAGTGCCCTATGCGCTAGCCCGCGATGGCTATTTCTTTCGCCGCTTCGCCTTTGTCAACGAAGCCCATCACACACCCGGCTTCTCGATCCTTGCTCTCAGCGCCTGGTCCTGCGTTCTCCTGCTGAGCGGCCAGTACAATCAATTGTTAAATCTCGTTATCTTTCCCAGTTGGATTCTCTACGGTATGGCTACCGCGGCCGTCATCGTTCTCAGAAGGAAACGGCCCGATCTGCCCCGGCCCTACCGAACTCTCGGATATCCAGTGGTGCCGGTCCTATTTGTACTGGTCGCCGTCCTCCTTTTGTACTTCACCCTCCTGAAATCCCCCCGCGAATCCATCCTCGGCCTGGTTTTGATTGCCGCCGGTTTGCCCTTTTACCGGTACTGGAAACGGCAGCGGCCTTCCAGCCGCTGAACCACCCCCAATCACCTCCCTTTTGAACTTTTGTTCTGTTTTCAGAACAAGAATCTTGTTTCCTAGCAGAAAATGGGGTACAACAGCGAGTAGACCTGGACTGGAGGTCAGTTCTGTTCCGATTTCAGAACTGCCTCGAAGTCAGACATCAATCCAGCCGGGTCAGAAACGCAGGGAGCATGACAATGGACGTAATGAAAATGTTGGCGGACTTACGCCAGGAACGCGAGGCGATTGAGGAAGCAATTCTAACCCTCGAACGCCTGGCGCGGGGCCAGGGCAAGAGGCGTGGGCGCCCTCCAGCCTGGATGGCGGCAATCAACAAGAAGAAAGTAGACGAGAAAGTAGTGGTCGCTCCTAAGCGGCGCGGCCGTCCGCCCAAGTCGGCCAGCCAGCCGGCCGAATAGGTACGAATGTCCTTATTTTGGAGGAGAACCAAACGGGGTTAGGTCGCTGATTCAGCGGCCCAGCCCCGTTTGTCGTCTCCTCACCCATCGATCCGCTACCGGTACAGCAGATACTTGGCCCGCTTCTCCAGAAACGGCTGCAATTCTTCCTGCAGTCGAGGCTCGAGATTTCGCGGGTCTTCCGCCCGCCCTATCGCTTCAATAACTTCCGTCGACCCAATGAGATTCCGGTTCAACGGCAGGTCGATCTTTCCCGGATACAGTTTTTGCAGGGCGACCGCCACTTCCAGCCCCAGCCGCAGCGACGAAAACCCCTCCCGGTCCAGAATCACGAATCGTACCCCCTGCACCACCTTACCCTTGAGATTTGAAGCAGTTGGCGTGAATCGTGTTGCGTAAAACCGTACCCCCGGCACCTGCCGGTGGTTCAGATAGGCAGCCAACGCCGGTCCATTGATCCAATCCGCACCCACCTGTTCGAATGGAGCGTCCGTCCCCCGGCCTACTGAGTAGTTCTTCGAGTACTCCAGCATGCCGATCCCTGGATACAATAGCGCCGCATTCAGGCTCCGCATATTCGGCGACGGGTCCACCCACTCCAGGGTTGTGGCATCAAACCAGTCTGCCCGCCGCCAATTCTTCAGTTTCACAACCTCCAACTGGGCGTGAATTCCATCTTCCTCGTTCAGAAAGCGGGCTAACTCCCCCATCGTCATCCCATGCCGCAGCGGAAGTGTACTGCAGCCCACAAAGGAGAGCTTGTCCTTCTCCAGCAGTGGCCCTTCCACATGCAGACCCGTGATTGGGTCCGGCCGGTCCAGTACCAGAATCGGGATCTTCGCCGCCGCAGCGGCCTGCATCGCGTTCCTCATTGTGGACGGATATGTATAGAATCGCGTGCCGATATCCTGGATATCAAATACTAGTACGTCAATGCCCTTTAGTACGGACTTGCCCGGCGTTCGATCTTCGCCTTTGTAAAGACTGTAAACTGGCAGCCCCGTCTTCTCATCCCGCGCATTCGCGACGTTCTCCTGATCCTCCTTGCCGGAAATCCCGTGCTCCGGCGAGAACAGCGCCGTCAATTTCACGCCGCCCGACAACATCGCGTCGATATTTCGCCCACCAGCGCGCGTAAGCCCTGTGTGGTTCGTGATCAGCCCCACCCGCTTTCCGGCAAGTCGCGCGAACTTCTCCTGCACCAGAACATCAATGCCTGTTAATGTTTCGGCCGTCCGTCCCACCGCTCGCGCCGGCAGCAACTCGTTGAATCCAGTAAGCGTCACGTCCTGGACGTCGATCCCCGCCGCCGCCGCCGCGATGGTCGCCACCCGCCCGCGTAACGACGTAATCGCCGGCCGCAGATTCGGGTGCACGCTATTGGCCAGCAGAATCACGTACGTCTTCGTGTACGGATCGATCCACAGGGAGGTGCCCGTGAACCCGGTGTGCCCATAGCTGCCAATTGGGAACAACTCGCCCCGATTGCCTGAGAACGGCGAGTCGATGTCCCAGCCCAAACCGCGCATCGTCGTCTGTAGCGGCGGAGTCTGTGGCTCGGTGAACTTCCTCACCGTCAACGGGGACACGACTTGCGCTCCCTCAATGCGGCCCAGATTCAGCATGAAGGTAGCGAATCTTGCCAGATCCATCGCCGTCGTGAACAGGCCCGCGTGGCCCGCCACTCCGCCCATGAACCGCGCCGTCGGATCGTGTACCACGCCCCGCAGCACCGCGCCCTTCCACATCTCCGTCGGCGCGATCCGTGGCCGCCACTCCGCCGGCGGATTGAACATGGATTCCTTCATCCCCAACGGCAGGAAGATCTCGTTCCGTGCATACTCGTCCAGGGGGACCCCACTCACCTTGTGGACAATCTCACCCAGTAACTCGTAGTTGATATCGGAGTAGATCATCCGCTCACCCGGTTCGGCCACCGGCTTGTCCGCCAATGCCTTCTGGATGCCTGTGTCGTACCCCGACCACTCCGGCGTCAACGTCAGATCGGGCCGCAGTCCCGAGAAGTGCGTCATCAACTGCCTCACGGTGATGTCGCTCTTGCCGCCCTGGAACTCCGGCAGATAGACGGTGACCTTGTCGTTCAGCCGGATCCGCCCCTCGTCGAACAGCTTCATGATCGACGACGTCGTAGCCACCACCTTCGTCAACGACGCCGCGTCGAAGATGGTGTCCAGCGTCATCGCCTCTTTGCTCGGCACCAGCGCCCGGTTTCCATACGCCTTGAAGTGGAGGATCTTCCCCGGCTGTCCCACCAGGCACACCGCTCCGGGAATCCGCTCTTCCTTGATCGCGTCTTCAATGGCGCGGTCGATATCGGGCGATGCCGAGTACATCGCCGGCGTCTGCGCCAGCGCCACGGCAGCGGTCAATGCCATGAGCGGCATTAGCATCTGTGTCTTCATTGCAGTTTCTTTGCGAACGATTCCAACAACGCGGCCAGCTCCAGATCCTTTTCCGTGATCCCACCCGCATCGTGTGTCGACAGGTCCACCACCACGCGGTTGTACACGTTGAACCACTCCGGATGATGATTCAGTTTCTCAATGGCCGTAGCCGCGGTGGCCATGAACCCGAAGGCGTGCGTGAAGTCCGGGAATTCATACGCCCTATGCAGTTTCCCATCCACCACCGTCCAGCCTGACAGTCCCACCAGGCCGGCTTTCACTTGCTTCGCCGTGAGTTTCTTCACGCGTTATGCCTTTCCGTAAACAGGAATCAACGCACCGCTCACATCGGCCGACGCATCGGACGCCAGCCACACCAGCAGCCCCGCAATCGACTCCGGCCGCACCCAATGTAGAAAATCCGCGTCCGGCATGGCCGCCCGGTTCACCGCCGTATCGATCGTCGATGGCAGCACCACGTTCGCCGTGATGCCCGTGAACTTGTTCTCCGCCGCGATCACTTGAACCAGCGAGTGCAGCGCCGCCTTCGAGGCAGCATAGGCCGCCAGCCCGGCAGGATGCACCTCGCCGGCCCGCGAACCCACTGCGATAATTCGTCCTCGGCCCGCCACGCGCATCGGCTTCAGCGCTGCCCTGAATACCAGGAACGGCGACCGTGTATTCAGCGCAAACATTTTGTCCCATGTCTGTTCCGACGTATCCTGCGTCTCGCCGTCGGTCGCAAACCCGCCCAGCACATGCACCACCCCATCCAACTGCCCGCGTGCCTCCAGCACCGTCCTTACCGCTGCCTCGGCGCCCTCCGCCGTTGTCAGGTCCGCGGGCACCGCCAGTTGCGCGGGACTTGAGCTATCCACCTTTCGCGCCGACGCCGCGACAAAAGCGCCTGCTTCCACGAATGCCGCCGTCACGGCTTCACCCAATCCGCCGGTCGCACCCGTAATGAGTATGGTCTTGCCTAAAAGCAGCTTCATGAAATCTCATTATGATGGAGTGGTGTCCAAACCTCTACCGCGCCTGCGCATGGACCTCGACTTCATGCCATCTCCCGTCGAAGACCGGCCGGGCCTGCTGATCCGTGACCCCTTCCACTATTCCGACGTCACGCTCATCGTCCCGCCGCCCCTCGTGCCGGTCCTGTCCATGTTTGACGGCGAGCAGACCGATGACGAAATGTGCCGGGTCCTGCTCGACATGACCGGCGACGTCCGCGTTGGCGAACTCCAGCGCCACCTGCTCGATTCGCTCGATCAGGCCGGCTTCCTCGAGGGCGACCGCTTCGACGAGATCCGCGCGGCCACTGAGCAGGCATTTGCCGAGGCGCCCGTCCGCGAACCCGCCCACGCCAACGGCGGCTATCCCGGCGATCGCGACGAACTCGCCGCCTGGATGTCCGAGAACATGCTGGGCGCAGCCGCTTCCGTCGCTGCCCACTCCAACGGCTTGCTGGGCATCGCCGCACCTCACGTCAGCCCTGATGGCGGCTGGGACTCCTACCGCTCGGCCTATAAAGCCCTCACTCCGGACCTCGCCGAGAAGACCTTCGTCGTCCTCGGTACCTCCCACTACGGCCAACCCGAAACCTTCGGCCTCACCCGCAAGCAGTTCGTCACTCCGTTCGGAACAGCTCAAACGCAACTCGACCTCGTCGACCGCCTCGCTGCCAAGGCCACGTTGGCCGTTCGCATGGAAGACTACTGCCATGCGATCGAGCATTCCATTGAGTTCCAGATCGTCTTCTTGCAGTCGATCTACGGTCCGGATGTGAAGATTCTGCCCATCCTCTGCGGCCCCTTCGCTCACAGCCTGTACCTCGGTGGTAAGCCCGAGGACGACGACGGCGTGCGCGAGTTCTTCGACGCCTTGGGAGAAATGCAAAGCCGGGAAGGGGATCGCCTCCGCTGGGTGCTGGGCGTCGACATGGCCCACATCGGCCGCCGCTACGGCGACGAACTCTCGGCCGAAGCCCACACCGGCGAAATGCTGGCTGTCGCGGCCCGTGACAAGGAGCGCATCGAGCAACTGACGCTGGGCGACGCCCGCGGCTTCTGGGATCGCGTCCAACCGGAACACGACGACCTCAAGTGGTGCGGCAGTGCCCCCTTCTACACGTTCCTGAATGTGGTCCCGCAGGCCCGTGGCCGCCTGCGGCACTACGAACAATGGAACATCGACCAGGAAAGCGTAGTCAGTTTTGGCGCAATCGAATTCCACGCGGGAACTTGATTCCGAGTAAGTGAGGGGCCACCTGCGCGCCTTCACAGCAGTCCTCGCCACGAACGCTGCCCGTCAGCGAGAGATCTGCGCCACGTTGCGAACCGCGATTGGCAAAGAGCGGGCGCGCGTCGCGCCGGACGTAAACGCGCCACCCCGAATGGCTATCCCACTGGTCCCCTTAGTTCGGAACTCCGGCCATCCAGTACCCTGGCCGCGTCCGCACCTTCAACCCCGGCCGGTTCACCGTCACCTTGATCTTGTGGAACCCGCCCTCGATCTTGTTATTCGGCGAATACGACAAAATATACTGGGCACGAATCTCCGAGCCGATGGCCTCAATGGCATTCTCCAGGTCTTTCTGGGACATGAACGAATACTCGCGTCCGCCCGTGAACTGCGTATACACTTCCGCCGGATTTTTCACGAAGATCGCCTTCGTCGCTGTGAAGATCTCCTCGATCGCCGGCACAAAGTCTACTCCGTAGCCCGGCGTCCCATACACCTGGCTCTGCGTCGTCGGATCGTTCGCCATGACTCCGGGCATCGGCCGCGCCGCCGGCGGGAACGGATCAGGCCGCGGAACGCCCGGCTTCTCAGTAAATCGCGTGATCAGGCGGCTGATATTCAGGGTGTACACGTCGATGTTGTAGATCTGAAGCTCCGTCGCGACTTCCTTTACCTTGGCTTCGCTCGAGCGGTCCATCGTCTCCGAAATCATCAGAATCGACTTGCGCCGGTCCTTCTTCGACCGCAACATGCGTGCCGCCATCTGGATCGAATCGTTCAGCCGGCTCGTCCGGCTCCCCGGCTTCAGTTTCTCCACCGCCGCGTTGATCTTCTCCGCATCGTTCGTGAAGCCCTGCAGCACATCCACCCGGTGGTCAAACCCGATGATGGCCGCCTCGCCGTCCTGCCCGATCATCAGGTCGTGCATCACATAGCCCATCTGCTTGATCTTGGGCAGCACCATATCCACATTGCTGCTGCGCTGGATGCACACCACCATCGACAGAGGCAAAAACGTCACGTCCCGGCTGATCTGCTGTTGCTTGTCGTTGTCCAACAGGACGAAATCCTGCGGTTTCAAACCGTTAACGGTGTGGCCCTTCTTATCCGTAACGGTGGTTGGAACCAGCACCACCTGAACCTGGGTCTGAATGGTGAAGCCGCTATCATCCACCTGCTGCCCCTCGTCCTTGGGCGCTTCCGCCTTCGGAGCCGGCGTCCCAGGCGCCACTCGCTTCTGCTCCTCCGACTTAGGCGCCGGGGTCCCCGGCATAACCCTCGGCTGCGACGGTGTTTGCGCCGGCAGCATCGGCAGCAGGCCCAAAAGGACGATGGAAAGGACGATTCTCATCATAGAGTTGGATGCCTCACGGCTCACGGGCGTTTCGTATCCTCTGCGTGCGCGGTCTGGCCCGCCAGCAAATCCACAACGTGTGGCACCAGATCCAAGATAGCATCCATCGACTGCCGGGCACCCTTCGGCGACCCCGGCACATTCACAATCAGACACTGCCCCCGCGTTCCTGCCAGACCCCGTGACAAAACGGCCCTTCGGGTATACTTAAGCCCTTCTGTTCTCATCAGTTCCGCCAATCCGGGCAACTCCTTCTCCAGCACCGCCCGCGTCGCCTCCGGAGTCACATCCCGAGCCGCAACACCCGTCCCACCCGTAGTCAGAATCAGGTTGCACCGCGTGCTCAGAACCTCCAGCGACGCCCGGATCTGTTCCGCGTCGTCCGGCAATACTTGCCGGTGCACCACCATCCAGCCTTGTTCCGCGCACAGTGCCGCCAGTGCCGGCCCCGACAAATCCTCCCTCGTTCCCGCGAAGGTCGAATCGGAAATCGTAAGAACCGCCACCTCGATCATCGCCGGTAGTGCCCCGACTTCCCGCCGGTCTTCTCCATCAGTTCGATCCGCTCGATCGTGATCCCTTTGTCCAGCGCCTTGGTCATGTCGTAGATCGTCAACGCCGCCACGCTCACGGCCGTCAGCGCCTCCATCTCGACACCCGTCGGGCCCGTCGTCGACACCGTCGCCTCCAGCGCAATCCCGTCTTTCTTCACCACTGCATCCACATCCACGTGTGACAACGCCAGCGGATGGCACAGCGGAATCAGCTCATGCGTCCGCTTGGCCGCCATTACCCCCGCGATGCGCGCCACCTCCAGCGGATTGCCCTTCGGGTTCTCCGGCAGCGCCTTCAGCATCGCCGCCTTCATCCGAACGAACCCACGCGCCCGTGCCGTTCGCTTCGTGGCCGTCTTCTCGCTGACGTCCACCATCCGGGCCACCCCGGCATCGTCATAGTGCGACAGCTTCTGCTTTTTCTTCATCGCGCCATCACTCCAATCCACTCGCCGGCTGCATACTCTTCCTTCTCCGGATCCGACACCAGATAGGCGTTCGCCCGCGTCACCGCTGCGATATCGCCCGATCCAGACCAGCCCACAGCCGTCACCAGTCCTGCTGCATCCAGTCGCGCCGGCAGAAACCGCGTCAATCCCGGCTTCTGCCGGAACGCAGCCTTCAGCTGGGCCTGTGTGATCGCCAGCAGCGGCTCAGTCTGGCCGCCCAGCAACTCCAGTGCCGCCCGCGCGAAAACCTCGAAACACACCATCGTCGATGCCGGATTCCCCGGCAGCCCAAAGAAAAACGTCCCCTTGGCCTGCCCAAACACACAAGGCTGGCCTGGCTGGATCCGCACCCGGTCGAAGTAGATCTCCGCGCCAAACGATGCCAGCGCCGTCTCCACCAGGTCGTACTTGCCGGCTGACACGCCGCCCGACAACAGCAGCAAGTCACAATCCAGCCCTTCGGCGATCAGCTCCTTGGTTGTCTCCAGTTCATCCGCGGCCACGGGAAGCACCACCGCCTCGCCCCCGGCCCGCATCACCTGCGCGGCCAGCGACCATGAGTTGGAGTTGCGGATCTGGTGCGGCTCCGGCACTACATCCACCTCCACCAGTTCATCCCCCGTAGCCAGAATCGCGACTCGCGGACGCCGGTACACGGCCACTTCGGCTTGCCCTATGGAGGCCAGCAGCGCAATCTCCGCGTACCCCATCCGGCAGCCTGCGTCCAGAATCAGTGAGCCTGCCAGCGCGTCGCGTCCCCGCGGATTCACGTTTGCGCCCATCTCCAGGGCCTTTGGCACGTCCACCCGAGTCCCTGCCACCTGCGTGTGCTCGATCATCACCACTGCATCGGCCCCGTCCGGCACCGATGCACCCGTCATGATCTCCACCGCCTCGCCCGGCTCCACCCGGCAATCCACGGCCTGTCCGGCCCGCACCTCGCCCACAATCGTCAAGGTGCCCGGCAAATCCGCCGCACGCACGGCAAACCCATCGCGCATCGATCGTGGCGCCGGTGGATAGTCGCGATCGGCCATCGCAGCCTCGGCCAACACTCGGCCGGCGGCCTCTTCCAGCCGTATGATCTCCACCGTGGGCACGGTGCGGGAGCCCCGTACCTGCTCCAGCACGACCCGCCGGGCCTCTAGAAAAGAAAGGGCGTCCACAATGCACAGTGTAGCAGCGGCCATCCAATTGCTACCCTGTTGAAATGTTCGAATTGCTGGGTCTCTCTGAGATGGCCGCCGCCGTGGAGCAGGGCTCCATCTCTCCGCTCGAACTCACAAACATCCACCTTCAAGCCATCGAAGCGAAGAATCCTCGCGTCAACGCTTTCATCGAGGTCTACGCCGAAGAGGCGATCGACCGCGCCGGAACGCCCCTCACCGGCCCTCTCGCCGGTGTCCCCGTCACCGTCAAGGACTCCTTCGACATCGCGGGCCGCGTGACCAACTGCGGTAGCCTCCTCCGTGCCGACGCCGTCGCCACCCGCCACTCCAACGTGGTCGACCGCCTCCTCAATGCCGGCGCCATTCTCATCGGCAAAACCTCCACCCCAGAGTTCCTCTACTACTACGAAACCGACAACCGGCTCATCGGCCGCACCAACCACCCGCTGGACGAAGCCCGCACCAGTGGCGGCAGCAGCGGCGGCGAGGCCGCGGCCATCGCTTCCGGAATGTCCGCCGGTGGAGTCGGCAGCGACGGCGGCGGCTCCATCCGCGAACCCGCCCATTTCTGCGGCATCTGCGGACTCAAGCCCACCCCCGGACGCGTTGGCGCCGGTGGACACTGGCCTGAGATCGCCCATCCCACGGGCTTCATGGGCGTAGCTGGACCCATGGCTCGCACCGCCGCCGATGTCCGCCTTCTCTTCGAAGTCCTGGCCGGCTATGACCCGCGCGATCCTTTCTCCGCGCCCGTCCCCCTCCAGTCCCAGTCCGCGCGCCGGGCCCGCATCTTCGTCATCACCGGCTACAAAACCGAACTCGCCTGCACCCAGGCCCCCCACAAGGCTGCGGTTCTCCTCAACGAACTCGGCCACTCCGTCGAGGAATTCCCCTTCGCCCTCCTCTCGGAGGCCCACGACCTCTGGCGCCTGCTCTTCGTCGACTATCTCACCGCCGGCATCCGCGACATGGTCCAGGGCAGGGAAGACGACTGCGATTGGACCGGCCTCGAACTCACCCGTTATGCCCGCGAAACCATCGACGCTTCGCGTCTGGGCCGCATCCTGCTTGAACGCGATCGTATGCGCGCCCGTCTCCTCGAATTCATGGGGAACGACGCCGTTCTCATCGCCCCCGCCTTTGGCGTGACCGCGTTCCCCCACCGCCAGTGCCCCATGGACCTGATGGATGCCATCCGCCCCGTCTCGCCCGCCAACCTCCTGGGCCTGCCCGCCCTGGTTCTGCCCATGGTCTCGACACCCGAAGGCATGCCCGCCGGCGTCCAACTGATAGGCGCCCCCTGGACCGACGAACTTCTGCTGGACCTCGCGGTCCGTCTCGAACACGCAAGAGGAAGCCAATGGCTGACGCCAAAATCTTTGCCTACGACTACGACCAATACGACTACCCCAACGGCCTGAGGCTCATCACCGTACCCGCGCCTTACCCGCAGGTCGTCAGCCTTTACATCGTCGTCCAGACCGGCTCGCGCAATGAAGTCGAAGAGGGTCGCAGCGGCTTCGCGCACTTCTTCGAACACATGATGTTCCGCGGCACGCCCGCCTTCCCGCCCGAGCGCTACGAGGCCGTCCTGCAGGAGACCGGAGCCTCGTCCAACGCCTACACCGACGACGACCGCACCGTCTATCACACCACCCTCACCAAAGAGGACTTCGAGCGCGTCCTCGCCATGGAGGCCGACCGTTTCCAGAACCTCGACTACCCTCTCGAAGGCTTCCAAACCGAAGCCCTCGCCGTCCTGGGTGAGTACAACAAAGACAGCACTGAGCCCGTCAACAAGCTCATGGAAGTCCTGCGCGACACCGCCTTCGACACCCACACCTACAAACACACCACCATGGGCTTCCTGCGCGATATCGAGCGCATGCCCCAGATGTACGACTACTCGCGCACGTTCTTCGATCGCTTCTACCGCCCCGAATACACCACCCTCATCGTGGCCGGCGATGTCGAGCCCGCCGAGGTCCGCGCCCAGGTCGAGCGGCATTGGGGCGCCTGGCAACGTGGCCAGTACCTCTGTACGCCGCCTGTCGAACCCGCCCAATCCGCGCCGCGCGAAGCCCACATCCCCTGGCCCACGCACACCCTGCCGTATCTCCTGGTGGCCCACCACGCCCCCGCCTACAACGACGAATCCATCGACGGCGCCGCCCTCGACATCATCAGCTTCCTCGGCTTCTCCGAGAGCTCACCGCTCTACGAGAAGCTCGTCATCGAGGATCAGAGCATCGATCTCCTCTGGGCCAGCAACGCCGATCACGTGGACCCCTATCTCTTCACCGTCATGGCCCGCATCAAGGAAGAACCCCTCGTGCCGTCGGTCCGCGAGTCCATCCTGTCCACGCTCCAGTCCTTTGCTGAGAAGCCCGTCGAGGCGGACCTGCTCGCCAACGTGAAGAGTCACCTCCGCTACCGTTTCGCCCTCGGCCTCGACAACAGCGAAGCCATCGCCGCCTCGTTGGCCCACTACATTTCCCTGCGCCGTACGCCTGAGACCATCAATCGCCTCTACCGCCTCTACGAACAGGTCACCCCCGAAATCCTCCAGAGCGTTGCCGCCCGCTACTTCCACGCCAACGGCCGCACCATCGTCACGCTCGCCAACGGAGCCGCATAAGTGAACTTCATCACCCGACCCGACAGCACGCCGCTCATCAGCCTCCGCGTCGTTTTTCAAACCGGATCCGCCCAGGACCCGCCCGTCCACGGCGGCACCGCCTGGATGGTAGGCATGATGCTGGCCTCCGGCGGCAGCCGTACCCAAACCTACAAGCAGATCCTCGACGCCCTCTTCCCCATGGGCGTCTCCATCGGCTGCCAGGTCAGCAAGGAGCAGATCACCTTCACCGCTGAGGTCCACCGCGACCACATCGACGCGTTCTACGACATCTTCCGCGCCATGCTCCTCGACCCCGGCTGGCGCGACGACGACTTCGCCCGTCTCACCGACGACGCCGTCAACTTGCTGGAAGTCGAACTCCGCGGGCAGAACGACGAGGAACTCGCCAAGGAGATCCTCTACCAGCGCATCTACCAGGGCCATCCCTACGGCCGCTACGACGCCGGTACCGTCTCCTCCCTGCAGTCGCTCAAGCTGGACGATCTCAAGCAGTTCTACCTCGCCGAATTCGCGTCCTCCAATCTCACCATCGCCATCGGCGGCGGCTACCCGGAAGGCTTCGAGCAGCGCCTCCGCAAGGACTTCTCCTCGCTCCCCCTCCGCGCCCGATCCAGCGTGGAGATCCCACCCGCGCCGCCCATCGGCGAAACCGAACTCTATCTCCTGGAAAAACCCGCCCGAGGCGTAGCCATCTCGCTAGGCTTTCCGCTCGCAGTCCGCCGCGGCCATCCCGACTTTCCAGCCCTCCTGCTAGCGGCTTCAGCGTTAGGCCAGCACCGCATGAGCAGTGGCCGTCTGTTCACCCGCATGCGCCAGCATCGCGGCCTCAACTACGGCGATTACGCCTACATTGAGTACTTCCCCGGAGGCATGTACACTCTGGAGCCCAGCCCCAACCACGCCAGGGCGAACGACATCTTTCAGCTTTGGATCCGCCCCGTCGATCGCGACCAGGCCCACTTCGCCCTCCGCCTGGCGCTGCACGAACTCGAGCGCTTCGTCCGTGAGGGCCTCACCCAGGATGAGTTCGACCGCAGCCGCAGCTTCCTCTCGAAGTACGTCAATCTCCTGTTGAAAACGAAATCCGAAGAGCTCGGCTACGCGGTAGACAGCGCCTACTACGGCATCCAGCCCTACCCCGAGTACGTAAGGACCGGCCTGTCCCAACTCACGCGAGACCAGGTCAACGCGGCCATCAAACGCCATCTGCGGGCAGACCGCCTGAAGATCGTAGCGGTAGGAGAAGGCATGGCCGACTTCCGCCAGGCGATTCTGGAGAACCGCGTCGCCCCAATGACCTACAACTCGCCCAAACCGGAGGAAATCCTAGAGGAAGACAAGATAGTGGAGCGCCGCCAAGTCGAAGTCCGCCCGGAATCCGCGCTGATAGTGGAAGCCGCCACCGCCTTCAACGAATGAGAACCCACGCGAGCGACGACCCCACCCAGTCCCGCCGTAACCAACGAGCGCCAACCCCACCCAGTCCCGGAGCGTAAGCGACGGGCTACCACCCACCATGCCTACCCCCGAAACGCCACCCTCTTCTCGATGTGCCCCTCGTCAAACTCAATCCCAAACCCCGGCCCCTCCGGCAACGCAATCCGAGCCTTCACCGGAGTCATCTGGTTCTTCTCAAACCAGTAATACGACCGCATCTTCGTAATCAGATACTCCGCCCGAGGACACACCGCCGGACTCTGCGACGCAATCACATGCAGCGCCGCATGCAGACTATGCCCATGCGGCAGCACCTGCGCGTCGTACAGCGATGCAATCCCGCAGATCTTCACGAGTTCACTCAACCCGCCGCACCACTCCGGATCCGCCTGCACCACCGTAATCGCCCCTGCCTCCAGGAACCGTTTCGCCTCCCAACGCCCATAGAAGTGCTCACCGGTCGCAATCGGAATCGACGTCGCCTTATGCAGCGCGACGAATGACTCCATCTTGTCCGAGTTGAACGCCTCCTCCACCCAGCGCGGCCGGTACTGCTCTACCTGCTTCGCCCAGGCGATCGCGTAGTCCAGCGTCCAGCCCGTATACACGTCGAACATCAGCTCGACATCTGGACCCACGGCCTCCCGCAGCGTCCGCACCAGCGCAACGTTCTTATCCAGCCCTTCATTCCCATCGCCCGGGCCATACGCCATAAACCACTTCTGATGGTGGAACCCCGCCGCCTTCAACTCCTGAGCCTTCCGGAACGCCGGCTCCAATTCCACGGAGAACCCCAGGCACGACCCGTACACTTCGACGTCCGCCCGCGTCGGCCCGCCCAGCAACCGGTACACCGGAGTCTTGTAATACCGCCCCCGCAAATCCCAAAGGCAGTTGTCCACCGCCGAAATTGCCATCAGGAAAAAGCCCGCCCGCGAATGCCGGTTCGACCGCCACATCTGGTCCCACATCGCCTCCACGGCCAGCGCATCCTTCCCCATCAGGAACGGCCGCATCTGCGTATCGATCACCAGCGCCGCTTCCCGGTCCACCGGCCCGTACCATCCCTCCAGCCCGTCAGCCGTCTTGATGTTCAGGTAGATCGCATTCACGGCCGACTCACGCGGAGCCTGCGGATTGTCCTTATACGGCTTCGGCCGCAGCGCGTCATAAATGTGCGTTGCCTGCACCTGGAACTGCGCGTCCTGTCCCGGAGTCACCGTCCGCCGTCCCGTGAACTGCCACATCTCGATGGCCGAGATCTTCGAAGGCGCGGCCGCGGCGCCCATCACCGCCGGCGCACCGGCCAGCGCACTCAGGAATTTTCTTCGTTCCATAGGACCAGGCACACCCATTCGTTCTTCTCGATCGTCTCCACCACCTCGAACCCGTGCCGCTTCAGCGCCGCCCGCACGCGCGCCGCATGCCGGTCCGGAAAGCCCGACAGCACCAGCCAGCGCCTCGACACCCGCGCATACTCGCTCGCCAGCGTCTCATGCGTCACCGCGTTGATATTGGCCACGACGAGATCCACTGACTGCGACCGCACCGCTCGCGTCGACCCCGCGAACACATGCGGCGGCAGCCCATCTGTCAACAGATTCCGATAGGCCACCGCAATCGACTCATACTCGATGTCGCACCCCGCCACGTGCCGCGCGCCCAACAACGCCGCGCCCGCCATCAGGATCCCCGTGCCCGCGCCCACGTCCAGCACGACGGCCGAGTGCGGCAGATGCTTCTCTAGCGCCTCCAGGCACAACTGCGTCGCCGGATGGTCCCCCGTCCCCAGCGCCTGCCCCGGGTGAATCGTCAATCGCATCCGGCCGCGCGGCGTCGGATCCTCATCCCACTCCGGAGCCAGATACAGCCGGTCGCCAATCTCGAACGGCTGCCACGCCTGCCGCGACGCTTGCTCCCAATCCACGTCCTCGTCTACTTCGAGTCGAGGTTGGAATGGCGCGAATCGCTGCATCAGGCCCGTCGGATCGTCAAACCATGCCCGCAGTTGGCACCGCGAGCCCGGCAGTGACTCTTCCTGAATCCCACTCGCACCCTCCTCCCACAGCTCCGAGGAGAGCAGCTCCGCGTCTTGTTCCGGACACTCCAGGAATAACGAATACATCGTGATCGGGCTAACCTTGTACCCGCTTCTCTTTATCAGACCAGAACCTCTCGCGCAAGATCAGTTTCCTGATCTTCCCCGTCCCCGTCTTCGGCAGTGGCTCGTCGATGAACTCGCAGATGCGCGGCATCTTGAACCGCCCCAGCCGTGTCTTCAGAAATTCCAGCAGCACCTCTTCCGTCAGCTCGTACCCCGGCTTCACCGAGATCACCGCCGCCGGCACCTCGCCCCACTCCGCGTCCGGAGCCGCCACCACGGCGCACTCCAGCACCGCCTCGTGCATGCAAATCGCCCGCTCCACCTCAATCGACGAGATATTCTCCCCGCCGCTGATGATGATCTCTTTCTTCCGATCGACGATGTGGATGTAGCCGTCCTCATCCCACACCGCCATATCGCCAGTGTGGAACCAGTTGTTGCGCATCACCGCCTCGGTCGCGCCGGGCTCCCGGTAGTAACCGGCCATCACCTGATCGCCCTGCACCACCACCTCACCAATCGATTGCCCATCTCGCGGCACCGGCTTGTCGTAGAGATCCACCACGTGCACCCTTGTGCCCAGCACCGGCCACCCCGCCATCGCATGCCGCCGCCACCGCTCTGCCTCGCTGCCGTAAACCACAGTCGACTTCTGCCGGGCGCAAGTTACCACCGGGCTCGTCTCGCTCAACCCATACCCGGCCCGTACGTCGCAATGCAACGCCGCCTCCAGCCGTGCGATCAGCTCCGGCGACGCCGCCGCCCCGCCCAGCATCACCACCTTCATGCTCGACAGATCGTATTGGCTCAACGCCGGAGAGTTGAGAAGCATATTCGCCATGGTCGGCACCAGGCTCATCTCCGTGGCTTTATGCTCCTGGATCAGTCCGAACACCGTCGCCGGATCGAACCGCCGCACCATCACTTGCTTGAAGCCATTGATGGTCGAGCACTGCGGCTTGCCCCACCCATTCGCGTGGAACAGGGGAATCGTATGCAGATCCACCGTATAGTCCGGATCCCTGGCCAGATTCAGAACGCCCAGTGCATGCAGATAGAGATTGCGATGCGTCAGCATCACGCCCTTCGGAGTCCCTGTGCTGCCGCTCGTATAGAACAGCTCGGCCACCGCGTTCTCATCCACGGCGAAGATGTCGGGCTCCTGCGGGTGCCCGTCCGCCAGCAGCGCTTCATAGGGAAAATCGGCCAGCGCATGCCCGTCGTTCAGCGACACCCAGCGCTCCACCGTCGGGCAGTGCGGCTTCAGCAGCTCCACCAGGCAGGCGAAATCGTTCTCGAATAGCAGTACCTTCACGCCCGCGTGATTGAGGATGGTGGTCAATTCACCGGAGGACAGCCGCACATTCAGGGGCATCACGATCGCCCCTGCCTGCACCACGCCGTAGTACCCCTCCAGCAGTTGATGCGTATTGAAGCTGAGATACGCCACGCGGTCCCCCGCCGCCACGCCGTGCTTGGGCAGCGCGGTGGCCAACCGCTGGCATCGTTCGGCAAACTCCTGGTAGGTGAACGACCGCGGGCCGCAAACGACCCCGATCTTCTGTCCGAACAGCTCCTGCGCCCTTTGCAGGCAGCGCAGCGGAGTGAGGGGCACATTCATGGGGCGCCTCCAAGGCGTGAACACGAGCCGCGAGCTCGCCGTGAGATTCCGAAACCGAAGCGCTCAGTAGTAATCGGCGCAGCTCATATAATAGCCGCATTTCTCACAGACCAGCTTGCACTTGTGAGGAGTCAGCCGTGAAGAGCACACGGGACACCAGAGCATGGGCTCATCCACCTCGTCCGTCCGTGCCTCTTCGGTAGTCGAATCCGGCCGTGGAAGTTCCTCGCCACTCATGACGCCAGTGTACCGCGCAGCCGTTTCACCAGCCCAAAAGGCAAGCAGCGGGTACACTCCGGAATCCGCTGCCAACCGGAGGCGGCCGCCCGCCGCCCAGCCAGACCCGTTTCCGTAAGTGACGGGCTAAGCAGGCGTCGTCAACGGGCCCCCATGACCCTACGGGCCGCAAAAGTGGATGAAGCCGCGTTACGAACCACGACCGTGAGTGGTCCTGGCCGCGTAGCGAACCGCGCACGTCAGTAAGCGGGTATCGGTTCCTGGAGTGCCTTCAATGGAGTGGTCCTCCGCCGCCCTGCGAACCGCGACCGGGGAGGTGTCACATGGCTCTCCGGGCCGCGAGTCGGCAGGAAGACGTAATCAGACCGAGCCGTGACCGTCAGGGAGCGGAAGCTGGTCGTACCCCGGCGTCTTCAATGGAAGCGTAAGCGACGGGCTGCGCGCACACCGCGACCCACCCCCGCCCTACTCCGTCCCGTAATTAATCTCCAGCCTCCGCACCGCTCGGGACGCCGCCCACAACACCAGCACCGTAACCGCGAGCAACCCCAGAATCGCCCCGGCCTTCGAAGCCGGAGCCGCCGGATTCAGCAACATCTTCATCAGCGCCGGAGTCCCGCTATCCACAGGCGCCGGCACCGGGCACAGGCTCTGCAAATAATGCAGCACGCTCAATTTCTGCAGAATCTCCGGCAAAAACCCGTTGATCCCCTCCCAAACCAGCAACACCGCCGCCGGAATAATCGGATTACGCAACAGCAGGCCCGCCGCCACGAACACACTCCCATACCCCACGCACCCCAGTACCGCCGCCGTCGCATACCACACCGCGTGGCTCCACCCCACGCTCTGCCAGTATGCCTGCAACTCCACGCCGCTATGCGGCCACAGCATGGCCCAGTACGACAGCATCGCGCCGCCGCCGAAAATCACGCACGCCGCCGTCAGCCCGGCCAGGTACTTCCCCAGCAGCAGCACCTCCCGCCGCGTCGGAAACAGAAACCAGAAATGGAGCGTCTTGTCCAGCATTTCGCCCCGGAACAAATTCATGAAAATCCCAAGACACCCAAAGAAAATGGCCAGGCGCAGGTAGAAATATTGAAAGACGCCGGCATAAATCGACCGGTCTTCCTCGAAATTCCCCACCTCCCGCACATTCTTGCTCTCCAGCAGGCCGCCAACGAAGTGAAGATTCACCCGCCGCTTTCCGTCGAAGTACACCATGTGCCGGTGCCGCTCCAACTCCGGCTGCTCCTCATACCGCCGTTGTCCATTCGGCCGTACTTCTTCTTTGTACTTGCGCCGGTTCCATTCGTTGTCATCCGCCGGCTCGCCCAGACGCTTCAGCACGGCCGAGTCCGTCTCCCCGCGCGACACACCATCAATCAAAGCCGACGAAACCTTCGGACCCGACGCCCACCGCCGCTCCTGGACCTTGATCTCCAGCGCATGCCCCAGGAAGATCACCGACGGAAACAGCGCCAGCAGATACACCCAGAACGCCCGTTTCGAGAAGAACGCCCGTCGCATCTCGATCCGGGCAATCACCCACGCCTGGCTCGCCCGCGTCGACATCGTCATCGCCCACCCCCAATCCCCGCAAGTGGAGTGGACTTCGCAAGTGGGGTGGACTTCAGTCTGCGCGAGGCTTCAGCCTCGCCCCTAACCCCAGCCGCCCGTCTCCCCGTCGCCAACCCCGCAAGGGCGGCGGACTTCGCAAGGGGGGCGGACTTCAGTCTGCGCGAGGCTTCAGCCTCGCCCCGAACCCAAGCAACCCGTCTCCTCATCGCCCACCCCCAATCAGGTACTCATACAAGGCATCCACGTTCTCATCCGCCGGAATCACACTCGTCACATCGTGCCCATTCAGAGCGATCCGCGACAACGCCCGCGCAAACTCCTCCCGGTTCCGGGTCATCACCAGCAGCCCCAGCTTGTCGTCGTTCAGCTTGATCTCTGTCACGTGCTCTTCCGAGAACAACAGCGACGCAATCCGCGACGCATCCCGGCACCGGATGATGAACTGGCTCGGGTGCTCGTGAATCTCCTCCCGCACCCCGCGAATCTCGCCCTCGGCCAGGATGCTTCCGTTCGCAATCAGCACCACCTGGTCGCTGATCACATCCACTTCCTGCAGCACATGGCTCGACAGAATCACGTGCCGGCCCATCGCCGCATAGTCGCGGAACAACGCAATCGTCTCCGCCCGCACCAGGGGATCCAAGCCATTCAGCGGCTCGTCCAGCACCAGCACGTCCGGCTCATGCGCAATCGCCTGGGCGAGCCGGACCCGCTGCCGCATGCCCTTCGAATACGCCGCCACCTTGCGGTGCGCCGCCTCCGTCAGACTCACGCGCTTCAACGCCTCCCAGGCCTTGTGCTCCGCCTGTGCTCGCGTATACCCGTACAACTCCAGGCCCGTCGTCACAAACTGGAAGCCCGACGCCCATCGCGGAGCCGCATCATACTGCGTCGCATACCCGCAGATCCGCATCAACTGCTCCGGGTCCCTCGGACTCAAGCCCCGAATCGAAACCGCCCCCCGGTCTGGATGGATCAGCCCCATCATCAGGTTCATCAACGTCGTCTTGCCCGACCCGTTCGGCCCCACCAGGCTCGTCAGCCCTGGCGGAATCCGCAGCGAAACCCGGTTCACCCCCAGCACCTCGCCATAGAACTTCGAGACATTATCGAAGACTACTTCCGGCTGACTCACTTGATCACCTCCACCGGCCGCAGCTTGCGCTCCAGCACCAGGCTCAACAACCCCACCAGGGTCACCAGCGCAATCGAACAAGCCACCGAGCCCGGTCCGTCGGACGGCTCCGCGCCAAGCATGTCGCTCCACACCACATACATCGCTTTCGCTGGGTTCAGCAGGAGGCCCCAATCCACGCGAAACACCGCGTTCACCATCGTCGCCACGCCCGCCGTCACAAAGAAGAAGCCCAGCACCAGCGCGCCGGCCACGATCTTCCACTTCACATAGGCTGAGCTCGCCAGGGCCACCAGGCTCACCATGAGAATCCACAACACAAAGCCGATGAACAGGGCCGCCGCCAGCCGCAGGTTGTCCATCATCCAATCCCATCCGGCCATGCCCGATTGCACGCCAAACAGCAGCAACCCCGGAATCCAGGTCACCGTCGATAGCAGTCCAATCAGCACCAACAGCCGCGCCAGTACATAGTCCGTGCGCGTCAGCGGTCGGCTCAGATACAGTGGCAGCGCATTATTGGCCAGATCCGGAGCAATCAACCCCGGTCCGGCCAGCGCCGCCAACAGAACACTGAACACCGACTGCGCGTTCATGAAGATCAGAAAGAATCGCCCGTTGATCTCCATGAACTTCGCCAGCCCGCCACCGTCGCCGTTGCCGCCCAGGCTCGCGAAGATCTCCAGATGGTTCGACAGATAAATGAACAGGGCGCACAACAGCGGCCAGATCAGCGACGCCGTCAACAGCAGCACCACCAGCCTCTGCTGGAACAGCCGCTCCCACGAAAACCGCGGCAGTGACATCAGTCGCGTCCAATGCCCTGTCAACGGTCCCTGATACCGCTGATACCCACGTTTATAGACCGCCATTGGCCGCCACCTCCTCCGGAGCCGCCGCCCCGCCCGGCGCCTTCGCCAGATGCCCCACCGCCCGCAGGAAGATCTCTTCCAGCGTGTCCCGCCGGTGTGTCAGCTTCCTGACACGCAGCCCCTCGCCCGCCGTCACCTTCCAGATCACCGGGATCTCCACCCCCGGCGGCAGTACGATGCGCCAACGGCCATGGCCCTCGCTCACTCCATCGGCGCCCACCTTGCGCAGCGCCTCCAACAACCCGCTGTCGTCGCCGGAAACTTCCAGCTCCACGAAATACCGATTCGACTTCCGTTCGGCTTCCAGGTCGGCCTCATGCACCACCAGGCCGTCCTTCAGAATCACCACCTCGTCGCAGACCTCTTCCACGTCCCGTAACAGGTGCGAGCACAACACCACGTTCATCCCGTGGTCTTCCTTCATCTCTTTCACCAGCCGCAGCATCCTCTGCCGCGCCGCCGGATCCAGACCATTCGTCGGCTCGTCCAGAATCACCAGCGGCGGCCCATGCACAATCGCCTGCGCCAGTTTCGCCATCTGCTTCATGCCCAGCGAATACGTGCCCAGGTCGCGGTACCGTGCCTCGCCCAGTCCCACATGAAACAGCGTCTCGTGCGCTTTCTCCAGTGCCGTCTCCTTCGGCAGGCCCGACAACTCACCCATCTGCCGCAGAAACCGCACCGCCGTCATGTTCGCGATGAACGAATCGCTCTCGGGCATGTACCCGATCCGCGACCGCACCTCGCGCACCTGCTTGTGACAGTCGAAGCCCATGATCTTCGCCACTCCCGACAGCGGCTGGTGAAAACCCAGCAGCGTCTGGATCAGTGTCGACTTCCCGGCTCCATTCGGACCCAGCAGCCCAATCGCCCGGCCCTGGCCCGCAACGCCAAGCCGGCAGGAGATCCCCTTGAGGATCTCCCGCCGGCCTAGCTTCACTCTTAAGTTTTCGAGTTCAATTACTGGCGGCATTCTGCTTCATTTTCCGGTTGAGTTTGATTGAGCTTGCGTCGGCTGCCGTACCGGCCAGCATCCCGTCGAGAATCAGGCTCGTTAATCGAGTACGACTCGCAACCCTGATTCGTTCCGTTTCTCCGTTCACAACCACCAAAATCGGATCCCTGTCTTTAGCGATCGTCTGCAGTGCCGAACTCGTCACCACCGACGACAGCCCCTCCAGTGCGCCCTTCAGGTTCATCCACAGGAAGCCCGAGGGATGCACTCCGGCTGTTGACGGCATCTGCCGTACAAAGGCCGCCGACCTCGTCAGCGTGAAGCCCCCATCGCGCGTCTTCAGCGCTCGTTGGGCCACCGCCAAGTCTGAACTCATCACTACATACCCGCGGTCATGCGTCCAGTAGAGCGTCATCGGCGCCGCCGCTGCCTTCAGCGTCATCCACAGCCGCCCATCCACCGTCTGCTGGGTGATGCTCAGCTTCCGCGATTGGTATTCCGCCGGCAACTCCGAGTTGTAGGCGTCCACAATCTTGGCAATCGTCCCGTCCAGCGTGCCCGGCTTGTACACCTCCATCGCCGCCGTCCAACCCGGAATCGGGATGTTGGCATTCTCCACCGCCACCGCGAAGTCAGTGCCCAGCGCCGCGGCCAGGTCGTCGGCGAAGCTGATACCCAGCTTGGCCTGCGCCTCGTCCAGGTGCTGCTTGAACTGCGGACTCATGCTGCCCATCAGGTTAGTGATCTCGCTGAACATCTGGCTCGGCTCTTTCGTCGAGCCCGAGAACGCCATCAGCGCGTCGCTCGTGATGTACTCCGCCGCGCCCGACGCACCTGCCGGAGCCAGCCACGAAGCGATGCCTGCCCGCGTGCCGGCAAAACTCAGCGTCGCCTCGTTCTCTTCCGACCCTTCATTCGTTCGCTGTTCGAAGAACACCGTCTTCAGCGCCGTGCCGCCGGTCAGCACGCTCACCCGCTCCGTTGAGCTCATGTGGAACGCCTGTGCGTTCAACCCCAGCATCCAGCCCACGCCGCGCTCATAGTGCTGCGTGATGTCCGCCGCGAAGTCACTCGTCGCGCCCTGGCCCAACTGGCCCATCGCCCACAACAGGTGCGTCTGGTTGTCCGTGATCACCACCACCTTGTCGTTCACCCCGAAATTCACGCCTTCCACCATTGGCGCCAGCGCCTTCCGCACCGCCGCCTGCTGTCCGGCATTCACCTCCGCGATCATCATCGGCACGCTGTCATGATCGCCACCCGGCCCATGCGCCAGCACGAACCCAATCTCATCACCCAGCAGCGGCATCACTGCCTGCACCTTCGCCAACATCTCGCGAACCTGTTCGCCCTTGGCCGACTTCCACCATTCGCCGAACGTCGCATTCTGCTCCGCCCGCTGCTGCGCCAGTCGCTCCGCCTCTTCCAACGTCCCCGAGATGTTCGGGGCCGCGCCAAACGCCACCGCATTCGATGGCAGGTACTTCACCAGCGTCGCCTGTGTCCGCAGAGCCGGCGTCGGCAGCGCCGCAATCTGCTTCTCCAGCTTGGCGAACTCCGCCAGCAGCGCGAAATACTTCTCCTTCTCCGCGCTCCAGGCCACCGCCTCCTGCGCCGTCATGCCGCTCAACGCCGAGGTCGAACCCGCAATCTCGCCCGGTTTCAGCACCTTGTTGAACTGGGGCTGGTTCACCTCCACCGCGCCTTCCACCACGGCCACCACGGATCCGCTCATGCCCGTCGACACCGCGAAAACAGTGCCCTTCACAGAGGCTTCGGAATCTCGGGTCCTTACTCGCAGATGCCCGCGCCGCTGCTTCGCTGCCTGGACAATCACATCGCCGCGATCCAGTTGGACGGTCGCGCCGCTCCACGCCGCATGCACGAACAGTTGGCTCCGTTCGTTCATCTCGACAGCCGAACCATCGGCCAGCCGCAGCACCGCTCGCGACCCAGCGCCTGTCCGCACAATCTGTCCTTCACTCAACGTCGCGCCCGAGCCCATGGCCGTGTCGGTCAGCCCGTACACCTGCCCGGAAACCCGTTCCAGCGTCGCCCGCGGACCCGAAGGCGCCATCACCGAATCGATCTTGTCCCGGCCCGTATAGAGGGCCACCAGCCCAATGCTCGCCGCCAGCGCCCAGCGCTGCCAGGCCGGCCTCGGCTTCCTTTGGCTCACGGCGGGCAGAACGACCACCTTTCGTTCCCCTTTGGCTTCCGCGTAAATGCGTCTGCACTCCGCGCACCGCCCCAGGTGGTCGTCCATCAACGCCCGCCGGTTCTCAGCCAGCTCACCTTTCAGGTAAGCCGCGAGCTCCGCTTGAAACTCCATGCATAGCGACGGCACTTGCGCCATCAGCTTGCGAAACACCCGCTCCTGCGCCGCGGCCATCTCCCCAGTCGGGATCGGCTCGTTCACCATCGCTTCCAAGGCTTGATCCAAACGCTCTTCAGACATCGCCATAGCCCCCTTACTTGCCCAATTCCGCCTGCAACACTTGCCGGATGCGGTGCAGCTTCACCGCCACCCTCGCCTTTTCCACTTGGAAGATCTCCGCAATTTCCCCATTGCTGAGGCCTTCCACATACCGCAAGAGGAACATCTCGCCGTCCTCTCTAGGCAGCGCCGCCACCGCGCGCCGCAGCGTCTCCTTTAAGAGATAGGTGGACTCCCGCACCGCCTTCGGCCCGCTTGCCTCCAACGGCGCTTCCGCCTTTGAGGCCTTCGACCGTAGGATGTCGATCGCCGCGTTCGTCGCCGCCCGCCGGAAATACCGATCCGGGTGCCCCTGCGGATCCACGCCGTCCGCCCGGTTCCAAACCCGCATGAACACGGTCTGCAGTGCGTCCTCGGCATCGGCTGTATTGCCGGTCACCCGCAGGGCGCTCTTGTACACGATCGCTGAGTATTGGTTGTAGAGTTCTGTGAATCCTGGTGGCGGGTTCATATGTACCGTTACGCTTGACGTCGCCAGGCTGAGTGATCCCATATTCCGGTTGCCTCAGCCACCTATACGGGCCGTCGAGCGCCTTTATTTCAAACTCATTCCAGCACGCGGACGAACTCGAAGTGCGTCTGCAGAGTGTAGGTGTCCACGGACTCGGTCTTCACCACCACCTGGAACTTCCTGGGCCAGGAGCCGGCGAAATGCTTCTCCAGCTCTCCTAGCCCGACCGGCGATGTGTAGAACTTCGCCCCCGCTTCCGAGCCGTCCGAGTTGATTCCCGAGAAGATGATCAACCGTCGTCGGCCCGCCTGTTCAGTCGGCAGCACCGTAATCAGCCCATAGTTCAGCCGCAGGTTGTCTGTGGCATACCACCACTCGGTCTCGCCCTTCTTCGGGCTCCGGTTGTGGACGCCCAGGCGCCGGTGCTGCGGGTTGTACTCCACCGTAATGCCACCTTCGGGCATCAGCGAGCTCACCGTTTCGCTGTACTCCGGCCGCCCGACCAGCACCGCATTCCGTTCCCTAAGTGCCACGGCATGAGTGCGATAGGCGGGAATCGTCTCGATGTGGGCACCGTGCGCCGCCAGTACCTGTGTCACAACCAAGGCAGCCGAGGCGTCACCCCACAGCGGCGAATGATGGTTGGGGTGGAGGAACGCTGTCTTGCCCAATGGATGGTTGCGCCACTGCCTGTACCAGCCTTCGAAGGCGGGCGTACGATCGATCTCGGTGCGGAACGAAGGGTCGCCGGTGGGCGGTGGATCGTCCCCAAAATCACGGACATACAACTGCAGCGGGGTCGCCAGCGCGATCGTCACTTCCGTCCCCGGCTCCACCATCGGACCCCAGGCCGCCCTCAGCAGCCGTTCCCCCTCCGGGGTTTGGCGAATCTGCCACGCCAGCACTAGCGCCACTGCCACGAACCCCAACAGAAGCCACGGCTTCCAGCGTGTCGGAGGCTTGCTGGGCGGCTCCGGCACGACATACCGGACCCCATAGGATCCTTTGGGGATCTCCAGACGGAACTCGGCTGCGCGCGCCTCCACGGCATAGTATTCGTCGAGCTTCTTGCGCAGCGAATGCACCCGCGTGCGCACCGACGAGTCCGTCTCCGGAGCGAAGTCCGCCGGCCGCCCCAGCGCCTGAACTCCGATTTCGTACTCCGTCACCGCGTGCGCCCGGCCCTGTTGCTCCTGCTGGCAAAGGTATTCCAGCAGCGCCTTCGACTGGTCCGACCGCCGGAAGGCGGCGCTCTCCAGGATGCTCTTGAGGGCCTGTTGTTTCTGCTCGGCTGTAAACGCGGCCGGCCGTGACATTGCGCTCCCGAGAGTAACACAATATGACCCCTTGGAACACGCGCATAACAATCCCGTAACGGCTGCACTCCGCTCATTCCAAAGGGGCAATCAGAAAACATCGACCTGACAACAAGATGCTGGTGCCGTGCCCGCCGCAAGGCGTTTCATGGCTGAAACGGTATGTCTCGCATCGCGTTTCTGCTCTTTGTGGCCCTCGTCTGCCACGCCCAGGTCGACGTACTGATCGTCGGCGGCAGCAGTTCCGGCATCGGAGCCGGCATCGGCGCTGCCCGCCTCGGCGTCTCGGTCCTGCTCGTCGAGGACACCCCCGTTCTGGGCGGCATGCTCTCGAACGGCATCTCCAACATCGACTCCTACTCCTACGAGTCGCTCAGCGGCGTCTTCGATGAGTTCCGCCAGCAGGTCCGGGCGCACTACGGCTACTCGGGACCCATCCCTTCCCACAAAGCCACTCATCTCGATGGACATTCCTTTGCCGCCCATCAGGCCGAGGCCGGTGGCCGTTGGGAGCCCCACGTTGCCAGTGAGATCTTCCGCCGCATGGCCTCTCAGTACCCCAACCTGAAGATCCTCTATCGCACCGTAGCCACCGGAGTTGTCATGGACGGCCGGCGCATCGCCGGAGTCACCTTCGAAGATGCGAACGGAACGAAGACGACCGTCACCGCCAAGGTCGTCATCGACGCCACGCACGAAGGTGACATTGCTGCCTGGGCCGGCGCGCCCTATCGGGTCGGCCGGGAGGCTCGATCTCCTCTTGAGCCCCACGCCGGTCACATCTACTTCTACAACGCCACCAACGAGATCCTGCCCGGCTCCACCGGGCGCCAGGATCAAGCTATTCCGTCGTCCGGGCTTCGTGTCTGTATCAAGAAGTATGCTTCCGGGGCGCCGCTCATTGCCCGCCCGCCCGGCTATGATCCGGAGCAATTCAGGTTCAGCACAAAGGGTTTGTCTACAGACGTTCCCGGGGGAAAGTTCGAGATGAACGTGAACCCAATTGGGAACGAGATCCAGGAGCTGAACTGGACTTGGCCCGAGGGTTCACTCGCCGACCGTAAGAAACTGTACGAGCTTCACAAGAACCGGGCGCTCAGCTACCTCTACTACCTGCAACACGACCTCGGCCGCACCGACCTCGGTCTGCCCGACGACGAGTTCGTCGACAACGGCCATTTGCCGTACCGGGTCTTCATTCGGGAGGCTCGGCGCATCGAGGGCGAAGCCACGATGACCGAGGCCGACATCAACCCGTTTCTCACGGGATCTGGCTGGCTGCCGCCCTTTCGCTCCGACAGCATCGCCGTCGGCGAGTACCCAATCGACGCCAAACCAGTACGGCCGAAGACGGATTTCACCAAGCCTGACAAGGGCGAAGGCGACTTCTACCTGATCGACGTAACCACAGCGTTCCAAGTGCCTTACGGTTCCATCGTGCCGAAGCAGGTGGAAGGTCTGCTCGTTCCCACAGCACTCTCGGCGACGCATGTCGCGTTCTCGGCCGTCCGCATGGATCCCACGTGGACCGTCCTCGGACAGGCCGCCGGCGTCGCAGCGGCGCTCTCAGTGAAGGACCGCATGACGCCGCGCCAACTCGCTGTCAACAAAGTGCAAAGTGAGTTGCTGCGCCAGAAAGCCCGGCTCGTTTTCTACTGGGATCTGCCGCTGGATCACCCCGCCTTCCAGGCGATCGAGTCGCTGTCCCTCCGCGGATCCTTTCGGGGCTTCCCCGACCGGACTATTCAGCCTGATGCCCCGCTCACCCGGGCCCAGGCTGCGGCGCTGCTCGTCCGCCACTTCAAGCTGTGGCCCAGCGTCAGCGGTCATCACTTTCGCGACGTGCCCTACACCCATTGGGCGTTCCGCGATGTCGAGACCCTGCACGACGCGAACGTGCTGGGCTTTCCGGCGCTTTGGCCCCAGGCGGGGCCCTATCAAGGCACGATCCATGCCGGTTTCTCGAAGCCTGCTGCTGCCAGAGAATTTCTTCCGAATCAATCAATTACCTCTCAAGAGTGGAGAGATTGGTTGAACCGAATTCGTCCGTTTTCATTGCCTCCACTGCCACCCGGCCCAGTCTCGCGGGCACGGGCGGCGCTGGATCTCTATTCACTGCCTGATCAAGAGGGAGTCAATCCATAATGCGCTTCAGGACACTGTCTGTCTCCGCGTTGCTTGCCTTCTCGCTGGCCCTGTCGGCCTTTGCGCAGAACGCCCAAATTACTGGAATGGTGAAGGATCCGAGCGACTCGCCCGTCGCCGGAGCCACCGTCAACATCATCGCCACCGATACCGGCACTTCCCGCCAGGTCGTCACCAGTCCCGAGGGGTACTACACCGCTCCATTGCTGCCGCGTGGCCGGTACGAAGTGATGGTTGAGATGAAAGGTTTTAAGTCATCTAAAAATAAAGACTTGTTACTAGAAGAAGGGCAGTCTCTCCGCCTCGACATCCGCCTCGAGATGGGGCAGGTGAGCGAAACGGTTGAGGTGGTTGCCTCCGCCGGATTGCTGAGCACGGAGACCACCGCCGTCTCCACGGTTGTGCCCAATCAGCGTGTCGTCGACCTCCCCTTGAGCGGACGGAACCCGATGCTCCTGGCCAACTTAGTGCCCGGTGTCCGGCCGGTGGGTTCGTTTGGCGGTATGACCGTTTCGAGCTTCGACGGCTCCCGCGTCTCCATTGCCGGTGGGGCCCCCAGTACCAACAACTTCATGGTCGATGGCGTGGCGGCCGAGAATTTCGCTTCGGGCGGCATCCAGATTACGCTGTCGCCAGACGCCACGGAAGAGTTCCGCATCATCACCCGCAACCCCAGCGCTGAGTACGGCCGCACGGGTGGCGGCATCGCCAATTTCGTCAGCAAGGCGGGTACGAACTCATGGCATGGGTCCGCCTTTGAGTTCCTGAAAAATAAGGAGTTGAACGCCAACAGCTTCTTCAGCAACTACGCCGGCGCCAAGCGCGCTCCGTTCGTCTTCAATCAGTACGGGGCCACCCTCGGCGGGCCCGTGAAGAAGGATCAGACCTTCTTCTTTTTCAATTGGGAAAAGGTCGCACAGCGCGGCCAGGACCAGACGTTCCGCACCGTTCCGACCGACCTGCAGCGCCAGGGCGACTTCAGCCAAACCTTTGATTCCAGTGGACGTCTGGTGGTGATCTACGATCCGACGACGACCCTCCCTAACCCGGACAAACCCGGCTCCTATCAGCGTACGCCGCTCACGGGCAACGTCATTCCAGCCAATAGAATCAGTGCAGTAGCGAAAGCGGTCACCGGTTTCTACCCAGCCAGCAACACCGCCGGCAACGCCCTCACACGCACCAATAACTTCTTCGGGCAGGCCTCCGCGCCCGTCGACAAAGATGTCTATGGCATCCGCGTCGACCACAACTTCAACCAGAGCCGCCGCCTCTTTGGCCGCTATACCTATGACAAGACGTTCCGCGGCTCGTCGAACTTCTACGACAACGTCGCCGAGACCAATACGAGCGACCTGCCGTTCAAGCGCAACAGTGCCGTTCTCAGCTACATGGAAACGCTGCGTCCGACTCTGCTGCTGGAGGCGCGCGTCGGTCTGAACCGTTACTTCACGCCGCGCGTGACGCGCAGCTACGGCTTCGATGTGACGAAGCTTGCGATCAACTCTATCGTCAACAGCCAGATGCAGTTACCTGTGTTTCCGAACTTCAGCATTGGGGACATGAGTGGGATTGGCGCCGCGGCCGACGACCACCTTATCCAGGCGAACGACTCCTATACGGCCGCCGGGTCGTTGACGTGGATCCATTCGGCGCATAACTTCAAGTTCGGCACGGAGTTCCGGGCCTATCGCGCAAACAACAACCAGATGTGCGGCTCGATTCTGGCCTACGGTTTCGGGCGCGGTTTCACACAGGGTGCGGATCCGAACGTGGCCACCACGAACGCCGGCTTCGGCTATGCGTCGTTCCTGTTGGGGGCCGCCAGCAGCGGATCCCTAACGCGCTGTCCCACAGTCACTTATCAGGTTCCATACGGCGCGGTCTATGCTCAGGACGATTGGAAGGTGACGCCTCGCCTTACCTTAAACCTTGGCTTGAGGTATGACGTGGAAGGCGCTCTCACAGATCGATATAATGCGATGTCCATGTGGGACCCCACGGCTTCCTATTCGAGCGGCGGCATCAACATGACCGGCGGGCTGATCTACCCCGGGGTCGACGGCCGGGGCCGGGGCAATCGCGAGGTTTCCTACAAGGACTTCGAGCCGCGCCTGGGCCTTTCCTATCAATTGTTTAAGAAGACAGTGGTGCGAGCCAGCTACGGCATTTTGCACCTTCCGACAACGGGCGTCATTGTGCGCGTGGGCCAGAGTGGCTTTTCGGCCACCTCGGCCATGGTCACCTCGGTCGACGGTGGTTTCACTCCGTCTGGCACCATTGCCAACCCGTTCCCGGACGGCATCAACCTGCCCAGCGGCTCGACCCAGGGCCTGCTGACCGGCCTGGGCACCAGCGTCGGTGGCAACTATTTGAATCTAAAGCGCGGTTACAGCCAGCAGTGGAATTTCAACGTCCAACAGGAAGTGGCCGGAGGATGGATTGTCGAACTGGGCTATATGGGCAACCGGGGCGCGTCGCTGCCGGCCAGCCGGACCTTCCGCTACCTGCCGCAGACAGCCCTTTCCCAGGGCACAGCGCTGCAGCAGTTGGTGCCTAACCCCTTTGCGTCCATCATCAAGACGGGATCTTTGGCACAGGCCAACGTCACTCGGGCCACCCTGCTGAACTACTATCCGCAGTTCACCGGTGCCAGCGGCCTCGACTCCTGGGCCGATTCCATCTATCACGCGGCGACCGTCCGTGTCGAGAAGCGTTTCTCGCATGATCTCTCCCTCTTGGCGTCGTACACCTTCTCGAAGCTGATCGACAACAATCTGGGCAATGGATTCAATGGCTTCGCCGATGGCGGGGACAACGGAGTGCAGAACTGGGATAACCTGCGGGCGGAGCGCGCGGTTTCCACCTCGGATTTGCCGCAACGCCTTGTGATGACAGCGAGTTACGAGCTGCCCTTGCTGCGCAACTCCAAAGGCATCGTCAACCTGCTGGCCGCCGGCTGGCAGTTGAACCCGATCGTGACCCTGCAGAGCGGCAACGTCATTTCGGTGACGGCGAATGCTCCAGCGTTTGGGGGAGGCCGTCCAGATCTCATTGGAGATCCGTCGGTTAGCAACCCAACCATCGATAATTGGTTGAATAAGGCGGCGTTCGCAACCATCCAGCCGTTTACATTTGGAAACGCGCCGCGCAACCTGCCCACCGTTCGCACGGATGGTCTGCAGAACATTGACCTTTCAGTGCTGAAGAACTTCCGGGTAAAAGAGAACTACAAGGTCCAGTTCCGGGCGGAGTTCTTTAACCTGACGAACACGCCCACGTTCGGCAACCCGACGGCGAACATCAGTTCGGGCTCGTTCGGGACCATCCGGTCGCTGGCGACGAACACGGGTCCGCGGAACATTCAACTCGCGCTGAAGTTCCTCTTCTAGTCATGAATCTCAATTGGTTGACCAAAGCAACTATATTGCTTGCCACTGGCAACTTGTTTGGCGCGTCACCAACGGTGCAAAATGTGGTGGTTTACGGTGGGACAGCCGCGGGAATCACCGCGGCTGTCCAGGCCGCGCGGATGGGTAAGAAGGTCGCTTTGGTCGCTCCCGAGAAACACCTCGGGGGCATCACGGTGGACGGGCTCGGAGGATCGGATATCGATAATCACGATTTCCGAAACAGTATCGCCGTGGGCGGATTGGCCCTGGAGTTTTACACAAGGGTCGGACAGAAGTACGGCAAGCAGAAACCGGTCTGGCAGTTTGAGCCGCACGTGGCCGAGGCGGTCTTCGAGGATCTGTTGGAACAGGCGCACGTCCCGGTCTTCCGTCAGCGGCGGTTGCAAGAGCCGCTCAAGACCTCGGTGATCTGGGGCGACGGAAAAGTACTGAAGGCGATTGTGACGGAGTCGGGCGAGGTGTTCGAGGGGCAGCAGTTCGTGGACGCCACCATCGAGGGCGACCTGCTGGCGGCTGCCGGGGTCGAGACGGTGATTGGGCGCGAATCCAACGTGCAGTATGGTGAGACCAAGAACGGGATCCGGGGCGAGAACGAGTACCGGCAGTTTGCGGTGAAAGTGGATCCCTACAAAGTCCCCGGGGTGCCGTCGAGCGGGTTGATTGCGACGATCCAGGATGAGCCGTATGGCGAAGTGGGTTCGGGCGATCATCGGATCCAGGGGTATTGCTTCCGTTTGTGCCTGACGCGCGTGCCGGGGAACCGGCTCGCCATTGTGAAGCCTCCGCACTATGATCCGTCCCAGTATGAGATCTACCGGCGCTATGCGCGGGCCGGCGGGCAGTTGTTCACGCCGAAGGAGAATCTGCCCAACGGCAAGACGGACCTGGGGTCGTGGCATGACTTGTCGGCGAATCTATATGGGATGAACTTCGAGTACCCGGGCGGGTCGTATGCGGCGCGCGAGCGGGTGTACCGGCAGCATCTGGAGTTCACTTGGGGGCTGCTGTACTTTCTGGCGCACGACCCGGGACTGCCCGAGCGTGTGCGGGCGAGCTGGCGCGATTGGGGCCTGTGCAAGGACGAGTTCACGGACAACGGGGGCTGGCCGCGTCAGTTGTATGTGCGGGATGGGCGGCGGATGGTCTCCGACCTGGTCTTGACGGAGTGGCATACGCGGCGGGTGAATGCTCCGTTGGTCGAGGATGGGGTGGCGGTCGCTTACTGGCCCCCGGACATGCACCATGTGCGTCGGATTGTGAAGGATGGCGCGGCTTACAACGAGGGCTTCGTGTTTGGGGGGAAGGATTGGGGTCCGTTCAGTATTCCGTACCGAGCGTTGACTCCCAGGCGGGCGGAGGTTCGGAATCTGTTGGCGGCCTCGTGTCCATCGTCGTCGCATGTGGCCTATGGGGCGATCCGGTTGGAGTGGACGTTTTTGGCGTTGGGGCAGGCTGCGGGGGCGGCGGCTGGGTTGGCTGAGGGGGCTGTGCAGGATGTTCCTTACAAAGAGTTGAGGAAGGTTTTGGTGGAGGCTGGGGCGGTGGTGTCGTTGCAGGGGGTGAGTCCGTTGAGTGGGCGGTGAGCCAATCGGTGGCTGCGCTCGATGGGATCCTGGTCGGGTTGTTAGGCTTCGTTGGGACTGCTGGGGGCCCCGGCCGGTGGCCGGGGGAATGGAACCCCCTCTACCCCTCGGGGACAGCGTTGGGGGTGTCGGGCTTCGCTGGGTGTGGGGGCCCGGCCGACGCGGGCCCCTGCACTATTGCGCTTGGCTCTACGGCTGGTAGGGCACGTTGAGGTTGAACCCTATGGCTCCGTGGTCCAGATCGAGGCGACAAAGCAGCGTCAGGATGTGGGACTGCCCTGTTGAGACGCCGGTTGGCATCACCAGCGCTACTTCGTAGAAGCCGATCAGACCGGGCGCGAGGCCGGCGTATCGAATCTCCACCGACGTCGATGACTGCTCGTAGCCGTAACTGCACCCCAAGCCGTGTTTGAGCGTTGCCGGCGGATCGGCTGGTTGTGGGACTCCGGTTTGGACCGGGGCGGTGACGGGTCCGAGGCCGGTGGCGTAGAAGTGGATCAGCTCGCCGCCTCGGGCCGGGGCGTCCTGGGTGACCGGCCAGTCGGACTGCTCGTGCAGCGTGGGCCCGTAGCGATCAGGGCTCACTTCCGAGACCACCAGCGGGAACTGCAGGGTGCTGACGAAGGGGAACTCCGCCTGGGTGTGGATCTCCACCGGCACCTCGCTGCCCTGTGTGGCTTCCCAGGGGATCTGGAAGATCAATTCGCCTGGCTTGGCCCGGACTAGGGGCGCTGCCAAACCGCCGATTGTCACGCTCATATCCTGCTCGTCCAGGGCCGAGCCGGTGACCACCAGTGCTGAGCCGATCGCTCCCGACGTGGGCACACCGCTCAGTGCGGCTGTGCGCCCGAGTATCTCGGTCACCTTCGTTTCCGCTACATCGATGCGAAGCAGGCGTCCTCCGAAGGTGAGCGCGTAGGCGACGTGGCCGTCTCCCGACAGCACGGCCGTTTGGATGCCGTCCGCTTCGTTGGTGAGTTGACGCAAGCCCGTGCCATCGCTCGCCAGATAGAAGACCTGCCGGCGGCTCAGCACGATCACCGCGGAGCCATCGTTACTCACGCTGGGTTGGCTGAAGTCGACGGCGTCTTCCAGAATCGTGCTCAGCGCGCCGCTGGCGATGTCGATGCGGCGAACGCGCGCATAGGTGCTGTACGGATCGGGCCAGCAGGACGTGAACACCACGGAGGTCCCGGCCGCGTCGATGGTGGCGTCGAGGATGGTTTCGCTGCCGAACGTCAGGCGCCGGGGGACCCCGTGCTCCAGCAGTTGCACGTCCCCTTCGTAGATCGCCAGCACCGTGCCGTCGTTGGCCACCATGCGTCCGGAGGGGGCCCACGAGTTGTAGGGCAGGGTCCAGGAGTCGCCGGTCTCGAGATCCCACTGGCGGCGGAGGGCTCCGGTGGAGCGGGGGATGCCGGTTGCCGTCGCGGCGAGGTAGCGGCCGTTCTGGCTGAGGCGCGCGGGTCCGTTGTAGTCGACCGGGTCACCATGGCCGCGCAGAGTTGTTCTCACATTCACCGACGATCCGCAGATGCTGTCGCGGCAGTCGCGGGCGGCGGCGGTGGCGGTGATCCGCCCGTCTCCCGATACGTCGATGCCGGTGATGTTGTAGTTATTCGTGATGGTGAGCGGAGGATCCTGGAGCAGGTCGACCGTCCTGATCTCCTGGACGGCCAACCCCTGGGCGTCGATGCGGAACGACTTGCCGTGCGCGGGTTGGCTGGTGCCCCGCTGGACCAGTGGGGTTGTGAAATAGAGAGTGCTGCCGTCGTCCGTGGTGACGAGAGACTGGTATTGCGCCTGGAGGAATGGCGCGGTTAGTAATGCGCCAATCAGAATCGATTTCATGAGAACGAACCTTCCTGCGTGGCTTGGTCCGGCGGCCGTGGGGCTCTGGCGCCGAAGCAAATAGGGCGATTTTCCGGATGCCGGAAACTGCGAATTGAAGTCGATTTTGGAGAATGACATCTACAAAAAATTCAGATGGGTTTATCTTATAACGTTTGGATTTTGTGGGGTGGGCGTATGTCGGGGGTTCGGGGTGACCTGTGGATCGGCGCGCGTTCGGTTGAGGGAGGGAGCCCGTCGCTTACGCTCCGGGACTGGGACGGGAGCCGCTTCAGCCGCTTGGGCGGGCGCGGCGAGCCATATGGGACTCCATTGAAGAAGCTCCCGGAACCGGTGCCCGCTTGCTGACGTGCGCGGTTCGCTACGCGGCGGGGACCACTCCGTTGAAGACGCGTGCGTAGCCCGTCGCTGACGCTCTGGGACTGGGGCAAGGGGCGCGGCTTCATCCGCTTTGGCGGCCCGCAGGGCCATGGCTGACTCCCTCACGGTCGTGGTTCGTTGCGTGGCTTCGGCCGGTTTGGCGGTTTGGCGGGCCATGCGGGCTCGTTTGAAGGTGCCGGACACGACGCGCTTCCGCTCCCTTACGGTCACGGCTCCGGTTCGGGCTGCGGGGCCCTGCCCGCTCATTGCCATTCGCGGTTCGCATCGCTGGTAGACCCACTTGGAGGAGGTGGTGGTTCTTTACCAATGTGGGATCTTTATGACGGACGTCTGGGGTGGCACGGTACCAACCGTTCTGGCGCTAGGGCATAATGGGGGCGGAGGTGATCATCAATGATCCTCGAAGCCACGAAGCCTGACAGCGATGCCGCTCTCGACCGGGAGTTTAACCCCTGGCTCGCTGCCGAGGCCCGCTTCAATGAAGCCGCCACGTTGCTCGGCTTGGACGAAGGTCTCCAAAAGGTACTGCGTTCGCCAGCCCTGGAGATGACCGTCCATATTCCTGTTCAACTCGATGACGGCCGTATAGAAGTTTTTACTGGATATCGTATTCAGCATTCGCTGGCCCGCGGGCCGGCCAAAGGCGGGATCCGCTTTGCTCCGGATGTGACTCTGGACGAAGTGAAAGCGCTGGCTTCCTGGATGACGTGGAAGTGCGCCGTGGTGAACATCCCATTTGGCGGCGGCAAGGGCGGCGTCATTTGCGACCCCGCGATTCTGTCGCAGAACGAACTGGAGCGGATTACGCGGCGCTATACCGCGGAGCTCATCGACATCATTGGACCGGAGCGCGACGTGCCCGCTCCGGATATGAATACGAATGAGCAGACCATGGCTTGGATCATGGATACCTACTCCATGCACAAGCGCACGACCGTGACGGCCGTGGTGACCGGCAAGCCCCTGAACCTGGGTGGCTCGCGGGGCCGCGTGGAGGCGACCGGACGTGGTTGCCTGTTCGTCACGCTGCAAGCGCTGAAGAAGTTCCACATGGAGCCGTCGCAGACCAAGGTCGTGGTCCAGGGCTTTGGCAACGTCGGCGGCAAGGCCGCCAAGCTGATGCACAAGGCCGGCATGAAGGTGGTGTCGATCATCGAGTATGACGGGGCTCTGTATAACTCCAACGGGATCGATCCGGAAGCGCTGATGAAGTACAAGCAGACGACGGGTACGATCGTGGGCTATCCCGAGGCCGAGGCGATTGATAAGCACGAAGCGATGTTCCTGGAGTGCGACGTGCTGGTGCCGGCGGCGAAGGAGAATGTGATTCACTCGCGGAATGCGGCCCGGATCAACGCCAAGATTCTTTGCGAGGGCGCGAATGGGCCGACGACGGCCGTGGCGGACAAGATTCTGGAAGAAAAGGGCATCTTTGTGATCCCGGACATTCTGGCGAACGCCGGAGGGGTGACGGTCTCCTACTTTGAATGGGTCCAGGACCGGCAGGGCTTCTTCTGGAATGAGCAACTGGTGAACGGGCGGCTGGAGGAGATCATGGTGAACTCCTTCAAGGACGTCGTGGCGTTTGGAGAGCGGCACAAGGTACACAATCGGACCGCGGCCTACATGCTCGCGCTCGACCGGGTTGCGTTTGCCATCAAACTTCGCGGAATCTACGCTTAGTGGCAGGCGAACCGACTACGCCGCTGATGCGGCAATATCATGCGGCGAAGCAGCAGGCTCCCAATGCCCTGCTGCTTTTCCGCCTAGGTGATTTTTACGAGCTCTTCTTTGACGACGCCGTTACGGCGGCGCGCGAACTCGAGATTACACTCACTTCCCGGAATAAAGAAAAAGGCGAACCCGTGCCCATGTGCGGGGTGCCCGCGCATGCGGCCGAGAACTACATCGCCCGCCTGATTCAGAAGGGCTACCGTGTGGCCATCTGCGATCAGATGGAAGACCCGCGGCAGACCAAGAAGATCGTGCGGCGGGAGATCACGCGCATTGTGACTCCGGGGACCGTGACCGAGGCTTCGCTGCTGCGGTCGCACGAGAATAACTATCTGGCCGCCGTCGCCTACAAGGGCGAACGGGCCGGTCTGGCTTATGTCGATATCTCCACCGGCGAATTCCGGGCCACGGAGATGGACAAGGCGGACGCCGGGGCTTCGCTGGAGCAGTTGAAGGTTCGGGAACTGTTGGTGCCGGAGGGCGGCGGCGCGGCTCCGGAGGGCCGGTGGGTGAAGACTCCGGTGGACGCGTGGACCTTCACGACGGATTACGCCGAGCAGAGTCTCAAGGACCATTTCCAATTGCTGGTGCTGGATGGCGTGGGGCTGGCGGATAAGCGGCTGGCGGTGTCGGCGGCTGGGGCGATTCTGGCGTATCTGCGGGAGACGCAGAAGTCGGCTCTGGATCATCTGGACCGGCCGGCGTACTTCGACCGGGCCGGGGCGATGCTGCTGGACGCGGTGACGGTGCGGAACCTGGAACTCGTCGAGCCGATGTTCTCCGCCGATCTCGACGCCAAGCGGGATTCCACGCTGCTGAGCGTCCTGGATCTGACGCAGACGGGCATGGGCGGTCGGCTGCTGCAGAGACGCCTGTTGCGGCCTTCGCTGGACCGGGCGGAGATCGAGGCTCGGCTGGATGCGGTGGAGTGGCTGCGCGGGGCCACGGTGGAACGGGCGAAGTTGCGCGAAGTGATGGGCGGTATGCTCGATGTCGAGCGGCTGCTGTCACGCATCGCCGTGGGTACGGCGAATCCTCGGGATGCCTTGGGACTGGGCCGGACGCTGGCGCGGATCCCGCTGTTGCGACCGCTGCTGGAGAAGACGGCGTCGTCGCGGCTGGTTGCGGTGCGCGAGCAGTTGGACGACGTGGCCGAGGTGCGGGACAAGATTCTGGCGGCGATCGCGGACGAGCCTCCGGTGACGTTGAACGACGGCGGGGTGGTGCGCGCGGGGTACAACGCCGAGCTGGACGAGTTGAGGGACCTAGCCAAGAATTCGCGCCAGATCATCGCGGCGATCGAGTTGAGGGAGCGGGAACGGACGGGCATTGGGTCGCTGAAGGTACGGTTCAACAACGTGTTCGGGTTCTATATCGAGATCTCGAACGCGAACAAACATCTGGCTCCGGCGGACTACGAGCGGAAGCAGACGCTGGTGAACGCGGAGCGGTTTACGACTTCGGAGCTGAAGGTGCTGGAGTCGAAGGTGTTGGACGCCGAGGACAAGGCGAACGAGCTGGAGAGGACGATCTTCGCGGAGGTTCGGGCGGAGGCGGCGGGTCAGGCGGGGCGGATCCGAGCTACGGCTTCGGCGGTGGCCGAGATCGATTTCTATTGCTCGCTGGCGCAGGCTTCGCTGGACCACCGGTATACACGGCCGAAGTTCTCGGTGCAATCCGGTGAGTTGCGGATCGCCGGCGGGCGGCATCCGGTGATCGAGCGGCTGACGGAAAAAGACGCGCAGCGGTTCATTCCGAACGACCTCTATCTCGACCAGGACCAGAGCCGGATTGCGATCATCACGGGCCCGAACATGGGTGGGAAATCGACGTACCTGCGGCAGGCGGCGTTGATCGCGGTGATGGCGCAGATGGGTTCGTTCGTCCCGGCCACGGAGGCGGTGCTGCCCCTGGTGGACCGTGTGTTCACGCGCATCGGGGCTTCGGACAACCTGGCGCGCGGACGCAGCACGTTCATGGTGGAGATGACCGAGACGGCGGTGATTCTGAATACGGCCACGGCGCGGTCGTTGATCGTGCTGGATGAGATCGGGCGAGGGACCGCGACCTACGACGGGCTGTCGCTGGCCTGGGCGGTGATCGAGCACATTCACGAGCAGATTGGCGCGTACACGCTGTTCGCCACGCACTATCACGAGTTGACGGAGCTGGCGGACAAGCTGGGCGGGATCCGGAATTTGCACGTGTCGGTGAAAGAAGTCGGCGACCAGGTGATCTTCCTGCGAAAGGTGGAGCCGGGGAGCGCGGACAAGAGCTACGGCATTGAGGTGGCGCGGCTGGCGGCGTTGCCGATGCCGGTGATTGAACGGGCTCGCGAGATTCTGGCGCTGCACGAGAAGACCGAGCATAAGGTGAGCGAGCAGTTGGAGGCTCCGAAGCGGCGCGGGAAGCCGGAGCCGAGTTTCCAGATCCAGTTGTTCGAGCCGGTGGGCTATCAGATTGCGGAGCGGATTCGCGGGCTGGATATCGACAACTTGAAGCCGATTGAGGCGCTGCAGTTGCTGGCGGAGTTGAAAGAGGAGTTGCAGGGGTCATGAAGAAGAACGGCCAGGGGATGGTGTGCGCCGGGATCATGTCCGGGACATCGCTGGATGGCATTGATGTGGCGGTGATCCGGCGGAGCAAGGCGGGGGTGGAGACGCTCGCGTTTCACTCGGTGCCTTACGCGGCGGAGGTCCGGGCGGCGTTGCTGGGCGTGTCCAACTGCACGACGCATACGCGGGACATTGCGCGGCTCCACTTTCTGCTGGGGGAGCTGTATGCGGCGGCGTTTCTACAGACCTGCAAGAAGGGCAAGATCGCGGTGGAGGAGGTGGAGGTGATCGGCTGTCACGGGCAGACGATTTACCACGAGGGGACTCCGGTGGAGTTTCTGGGGAAGAAGATCGCGAGCACGCTGCAGATTGGCGATGGGAATGTGCTGGCGGCCCGGACGGGGCGGACCGTGGTGTCGGACTTCCGGCCGGCGGATATTGCGGCGGGCGGGCAAGGCGCTCCGCTGGTGCCGTTTGTCGATTACCTGTTGTTTCACGATGAGGATTTGACGCGGGTGGCCTTGAATATCGGCGGGATCGCCAACATTACGTGGCTGCCGGCGGGGGCGCCTCCGGAGAAGGTGGTGGCTTTCGATACGGGGCCGGGGAACATGGTGGTCGATCAGTTGGTGGCGCACTATTCCGGCGGCTCGCGGGGCTTCGACAAAGATGGGGCGATGGCGGCCGAGGGGTTGGTGCATCCGGAGATCGTGGCGGAACTTCTGACGGATGAGTATTTCAGCCGGCGGCCTCCGAAGTCGGCGGGGCGGGAGCAGTACGGGGCCGCGTTTGTGGATGCGTTGATCGCGCGGGGGTTGTCGCCGGAAGATACGGTGGCGACTGCCACCTACTTTACGGCAGCAGCGATTGCGGAGGGGATTGCGCAGTTTGCCGATGGGGAAGAGGAGCCGCCGGCCGAGGTGATTGTGGCCGGGGGCGGGGTTCATAACGAAACGCTCATGCGGTTTCTGGGGGCGGAGTTGCCGGAGTCGGAGATCACGCGGAGCGACGCGCACGGGGTGGATGCCGATGCCAAGGAGGCCGTGGCGTTCGCGGTGCTGGCTTCGGAGACGCTGAAGGGACAGACTTCGAATTTGCCTTCGGCTACCGGGGCGAAACGGGCTGTGGTTTTGGGGAAGGTCTGCCGGGGGTAGAGGGAGCCCGGGGCTCAAGGAGGAACGTCCCCGGGCGATTGCTCGCCATCAGGATCTTCTGGGCCGTAACTTTCTTCCTGGCGCGGTAGTATTCACTTCCAGTTGGCCGCGGGCGCTTCGCCGGATGCGCGGGCTGCCTGCCAAAGGATGAATACTCCCTATGAAACGTACGCCGCTGCTTCTGCTGTTTCCCGTGTTGGCATTTTCCGCCGACCTTACGGGCACCTGGCAATTTGTGCTGGTCCGGTTTGGCGAGGAGTTTGGCGCCGCCCGGGTTGAGCTGAAATCCGATGCGACGAAAGTCACCGGCACGCTGAACGAGCTGAAGCTGGAAGGAACGTCGGAGAACGACACGGTGAAGATCACCGCGCTGCGGCCGAATGGGAAGCCGTTTGGTGTGCTCGATGGCCGGGTGACCGGCGATGAGATGGGCGGTACGGTGACACAGGGTTCAGACCAGTTTGCGTGGAAGGCGCGGAGGGTGCGGCTCGAAGAGCGGGCTCCGGTGACACGGTCGTTTGAGCCGGTGAAGTTTCACCGGGTCTTCTCGGGTGCGATTGAGCCGGTGATGCGGCTGCAGTCCGGCGATACGGTGAGCACCTGGGCGGTGGATGCGGGCGGCACCGATCCGAAAGGCGTGCGGCGGTCGCTGGGCGGGAATCCGCAGACGGGGCCGTTTTACGTGGAGGGTGCGATGCCGGGCGATACGCTGGCCGTTAAGTTCAATCGCATCCGGCTGAACCGGGATACGGCGGGCAGCGGCGATTCGATTATGTCCAGCGCCTTAACGCCGGGGTATTTGCGCGGTGCGAAGCTGGACGACAATTTCGATTCGTCGTGGAAGCTGGATCGCGCCGCGGGCGTCGGGATGCTGGCGAAGCCGACGGAGCGGCTGAAGAACTTCAAGGTGAAGCTGCGGCCGATGCTGGGGTGTGTGGCCGTGGCTCCGCCGGCGAACCAGGCGTTCCGCACGGGGTATCCGGGTTCGTTCGGCGGGAATATGGACTACAACGGGCTTCGTGAAGGCGTCACGGTGTATCTGCCGGTGTACGTGCCCGGGGCGCTGTTGTTTGTGGGCGATGGCCACGCGGCCCAGGGCGACGGCGAGTTGAATGGTGATGCGCTGGAGACCTCGATGGACATTGAGTTCACGGTCAACGTGATTCGCGGGCAGAGCACGCAGGCTCCGCGGATGGAGGATCAGGACTGGCTGATGGCGTCGGGGATCGCGAACTCGTTGCCGGAGGCGCTGCAGCAGGCGACCACGGAGCTGGCCCGATGGCTGGAACGGGATTACAAGCTGAGTGCGAATGAGTCCGCGATTGTGCTGGGGACCTCGGTGCGGTACGACATCGCCGAGGTGGTGGATCCTCTGGTGCACATCGTGGCCAAGGTTAGTAAAGAGAGTCTGGCTGGACTCAAGTAGAGGATGGGGGCCTATCCCACCCGCAACGCACGCTATTCGGCTTTGGGGAGCAGGATGACCAGCTCCATCTGCGGGTTGGGCAGGTCGGCTGGCACGTAGACCGCCATATTGCGCGCCCGCATTACGGCTTCGTAGGGGCCGCCCTGCTGTTCCAGGCTGAAGTAGGTGTAGTTTAGCTTCACCGGGATGGAACTCGGCGGGGCGGGGACGTGGCGGAGCGGGATGCCCGGCAGGGCCGTTTGCACCAGGTGCTCGATGTAGTCGGCGGAGCAGATCTTCACCAACTGCGGCGTGCGCCGGATGAGTTCGGCCTGGTTGGTCTCCGCGTGGATCGCCAGGTACATGCGGGTGTTCTTGAAGTAGTCTTCGCGGTCGAGACTGGCGGCGTAGATGGAGGGCTGCACCAGCTTCAGCGGCAGCGACACGAAGTTGCTGGGGACGACGGTGGTGAGCAGCGAGCGCAAGACCTCGTCGAGTTCGGTGAAGCAGGGGCCCAGATTCTCGTGGTCGTACAGCGGCAGGTTGCGCGGCTGGACCTTGGTGGAGAAGGCGGTTAGGGCTCCGGCGAGCGAGAGCATCTCGCTATAGAGCATCTCGGGGTGGATGCCTTGGGCGACGTGCAGGTGCTGGAAGATGGGCAGGGCGGAATTCACCGTGTAGAGCAGCCAGAAGCTGGCGATGTCGGAGGCGGTGAAGTCGGCCAGGCTCTGATTCTTCTGGCGGCGGAGGCCGGAGAGGGCGTCGCTGCGGGCGGCGAGGATTTCCACGAGGCGGCGGGCAATGGCTGAAAGATAGTCACTCGCATGGAATTCCAGCAAGGGGGCGACGCAGTGGGCGTCGAGTTCGAAGAGGCCCGCCTTGGTGCGCACGATGCGGCCGACGGGGATGGTGGACATGCCTTCCACGCTTTCGCCCTGGACGATGATCCTCAGATTCTTGCGGGCCAGGGTGACGGGTTTTTCCGAGCGGCCTGTGTTCTCGTCACTGACCATGGCGATTTCGGCGCGATAGCGGGCGTCCACCTGGCGCTGCAGGCCGGCGACGTTGATGCCGCGTTCGCGGTAGTGAGGGATGCCGAGGTAGAAATCCAGCGTTGAATCGTCGGGGCCGAAGTGGGTGGCGATGGGCTTGGGCGGGGGGCCGGCGTCCAGTTCAGGAACATCGAAGAGGAGGCCATCGGGAAAGATACCAGCGGCCTGAGTGAGATTGATGATGCCGGCGGCGAGGGCTTCATCATCGACGCGCAGTTTGGTGAAGCCCCACGGTTGGAACTGGGTGGCGTTCAAACGGAAGCGCAGCGAGTCTTCCAGGTAACGATCCTGAAGCTGCAAATGCTGGGCGTTGAGGATGGTTCCTTTGGTCCAGACGACGGGTTCCAGGCGATGCATCTGGATCTCAAGGTACCAAAGGACGGGTTGGGCGCACAGGGGCGGCTGCAAAAATAGACGGAAACGGGGGCGGGGCGGGGGTGGTTTGAATCTATAAGGATAAAGAAATATTTATGTCTGAAACTGACTCAAAACAAAGGCATTGGCCTTGACCTCGGCATTGAGTATACTGTCCAACAGCAGTACATCGGAGGAGCAGCGGATGGTCCCATTGAAGATCGGCACTCCCGACCAATTTTCGGAATTGAGGGAGAGCCTACGGCGGCTAGGGTACTCGGAAGAAGCAGTCAGCCGCCGGACCGGTTCGGAGACGATTTACCAGTTCAAAGTCCTGGCTGAGGATCGTGCGGCCGGGGCGGAGATCCATGATGCGCTGGACGTGTTGATTCGGCTCCTGATGGACGAAGAACCGGTGGAAGAGACGGTGATTCTGGCCCATCTGCCGGCGCGGCTCCTGGAGCTGTTGTCGGATCTCGATGTGGTGGTCAAGAAGGACGAAACCCATTGGCATAGCACGGTGGTGCTATACCCGGTTGCTGGGCTTTATGTTGCGTCGGATCGCACGAGGCTCGTCGGCGAGAAACTGCCGGCGGACGCGGTGTACGCGGCGATTACGGGCAACACGGGGCGATTCCTTTCCATTCAGCCCGAGGATCCGGGCGACGATTTCCTCGATCTGTGCTGTGGGACCGGCGTAGCGGCTCTGCTGGCGGCGTCGCGCGGTGCGAAGCGGGCCTGGGCCGCCGATCTCGGCCAGCGTTCGGTTCATTTTTCCGATTTCAACGCCAAGCTAAACGGATTGCTTCAGGTAACCGCCGTACAGGGCGATTTGTTTGGTGCCGTCGACGGCCAAACCTTCGACTGTGTCGTGGCGCATCCTCCCTATGTACCCGACGCGAGCATGAAGTTGCTGTTCCGGGACGGTGGCGAAGATGGGGAGCAGATTTTCCGTCGGATTATCCAGGACCTGCCTAGGTATTTGAAGCCGGGCGGTCGATTTTATTGCGTCACCACGGCGACCGACCGTGAGAACGAGCTGTTGCAGGAGCGGATCCGGCTGTGGCTGGGCGAAACGAGCCCGGAATTTGATGTGATTCTGGTGGCCACGGAAGTGGGGAAGCGGCCGACCAAAGTGCTGGAAGCGGTGGTCAAGGCCAAGGGCAAGCTGGGGCAGTTGGGCGGCCGGTCGGAGCTTTACGAGCGCCTGAAGGTGACTGCGATCTTCTACGGGACGGTGGTGCTGGAGCGTGCGGCGCAGCCTCGGGCGGTGGCCACGGCGCGGACGCTGAAAGCGGAAGAGGCGGCGGGTCCGGCGGTGGAGTGGTTCCGGAAATGGGAGCAGGCGGCGGCGCAACCATCGTTGCCGGCGGCGTTGCGCAGGTCGCGGCCGAGGTTGGCGCAGTCGATGCAATTGCAGGTGACTCACAAGCCCGGCGAAAGCGGTCTGGAGCCCAGCGAGTTCAAGCTGAAGTCGAGTTACCCGTTTGTGTTTACGGCGAATGTGGAGCCGTGGCTGGCCGTACTGGTGGGCATGTGCGCGGGGCAGTTGACGACAGGCGAGATTTTCGATCAATTGCAGGCGCAGGACGTGGTGGACGCGGGCTTGACGTTCGAGGAGTTCTGCGACGTTGTGCGTTTACTGATTTCGAATGGGTTCTTGGAGCTGGGGCAGTTCCCGCTACCGCGTCAAGAGGCGCCGGTGGAGGCATTGGTCTAGCGGTAGAGAAGATACCGGCGCTCCCAGGCGCCGGCCGGAAGGCAGAGAAGGCGCTTGAAAACAATGAGTTTGGTCGTTAATCCCGGGTCTGGTGGAACGCTCAATGCGCATTTGAAGATTGGTATTGAGGTGGGCGAGACACGGGGTTATGATACAAGTCGGTTCTGGCGCCGGGTTGCCGGACGGGATGGGTTTATAGTGGCGAAGGGGCTGGTGTACCCAAAAACGGACTGGAGTTCCAATAATGGCTGAGAGTCTTCAACACAAACTTGATCGAGTTCGCTCTCCGCGTGTCCACATCACCTATGATGTGGAGACCGGCGGCGCAATTGAAAAGAAAGAACTGCCCTTCGTGATGGGCGTTTTTGGGGACTTCACGGGCATGCCCGAGGAGCCGCTGCCGAGGTTGAAAGACCGCAAGTTTGTCGAAGTGAGCCTGGACAACTTCGACAACGTGCTGTCCGCCATGAAGCCGCACCTGGCATTCTCGGTGGAGAACAAGCTGAGTGAGGATCCCGAAGCGGGGCAGATCAAGGTCGACCTGCGTTTTCAGAGCATGGACGACTTCGAGCCGGCCAATGTGGCGAAGCAGGTGAAGCCGCTGAAAGAGCTGCTGGACCTGCGCACTCGTCTGTCTGACCTGCGCGGCAGCCTGCAGGGCAACGAGAAGCTGGACGAGTTGCTGATGAAGACCGTGCGCGACACCGATAAATTGGACAAATTGAAGACCGAGTTCTCCGGCGGCGACAAGGGAGGCAGCAATGAGTGAGAAGGCGCAAGCCGCGGCAGCGGCGTCAACCACGGAATCGGTAGTTGAAAAGAGTCTGCTCGATCAGATTGTCGAAGAGGGCCGTCTTGCCCGCGATCCCGAAAGCCGCGAGTCGGGCAAGGCGATGGTGAAGGAGTTCGTTTCGCAGTTCCTGGATGGGGCGATGACCCTGTCCCGCGACTCCGAAGCGATGATCAACGCCCGTATCGCACAGATCGACCACCTGATCTCGCTGCAGTTGAACGAGGTGATGCATCACCCCGACTTCCAGAAGCTGGAAGCGAGCTGGCGCGGTCTGAAGTACATGGTCAGCAACACCGAGTGCAGCGAGATGTTGAAGATCAAGGTTCTCAACACCTCAAAGAAGGAACTGTTGCGGGACCTGCAGCGCGCGTCGGAGTTCGACCAGAGCGCGATGTTCAAGAAGGTCTACGAGGAAGAGTTCGGCATCTTCGGCGGACACCCGTTTGGCGCCCTCATCGGCGACTACGAGTTCGGCAAGGGGCCGGAGGACATGGAGTTGGTCCAGAAGATCTCGCAGGTCGCCGCGGCGGCACATGCGCCCTTCATCGCGGCCACCAACAACTCGATGTTCAACCTCGACTCATTCGCCGACCTGGCCGCTCCGCGCGACCTGGCGAAGGTTTTCGACACCACGGAATACGCCAAGTGGAAGTCGTTCCGCTCCTCGGACGATGCCCGCTACATGGCGCTGACGATGCCGCACATCCTGCTGCGCGATCCCTATGGGAAGGCCACGCGTCCCATTGAGGAGTTCGACTACGAAGAGGATGTCGACGGCACCGATCACAATAAGTACCTGTGGGGGAACGCGGCGTGGGCGTTGGGCGCCCGCATCACCGACAGTTTCGCGCGCTACAACTGGTGCGCCACGATCCGTGGCGTCGAGGGTGGCGGCAAGGTGGAAGGCCTGACGGTCCACAACTTCAAGACGGAAGATGGCGACATCGCCATGAAGTGCCCGACGGAAGTGGCCATCACGGACCGTCGCGAAAAAGAGTTGGCGGACCTCGGGTTCGTTCCGCTGGTCCACTGCAAGAACACCGACTACGCGGCGTTCTTCAGCGTGCAGTCCTGCCAGAAGGCGAAGCTGTACGACACCGACGCGGCGAATGCGAACGCGCGGCTGTCGACGAACCTCAGCTACATTCTGGCGGTTTCGCGGTTTGCCCACTACCTGAAGGCCATGATGCGCGATAAGATCGGCAGCTTCATGACCCGCACGGATTGCGAGGGCTTCCTCAACCGCTGGATCAAGGGCTATGTGGTGGACAGCGCGAGCGCGTCTGCTTCGATGAAGGCGAAGTATCCGCTTTCGGAAGCGCGCGTTGACGTGATGGAAGTGCCGGGCAAGCCTGGCTGCTACCGCGCGGTCGCGTTCCTGAAGCCGCACTTCCAACTGGAAGAGCTCACGATCTCCATGCGCCTGGTGGCGGATCTGCCGCAACCGGCTGGGTAAAGGTTTTGTGGTTTGGGCCGCCGTTAACCGCGGCGGCCCGGGCTGCAAATGTTCTTTGGAATCGGCCCGGAGTAGAAGTCGGCTGGCTCTCCAGGTCGGGTGGATGCAACGTCCGGATCTTGTGGCCAGCCCAAGCTCAGTGTGCTAAATGTATTTGATCGACAAAGGAGCGAGTAACCATGGCGTATGACGCATTTATGTGGCTCGAGGGGGGGGATCCCGCGGCCGAAGGTGAAACTCAGGACAAGACCTACAAGGAAAAGAAAGCTTTCGAAATCTATAGCTTTTCCTGGGGTGCAAGCAACCCGACGACCATCGGGTCGGCGTCGGGGGGCGCCGGCGCCGGCAAGGTGAGCATCTCGTCCTTCAACATCATGAAGAGGACCGATGCCTCATCGGCGGCGATGTTCACGAACTGCGCGAAGGGTTCGCACTTCACCAAGGCCCACGTGGTGCTGCGGAAGGCCGGCGGGACGGCAATTCCGTACCTCACCTACGAGTTCGAGGAAGTATTTGTCGATAGCATCCAGTGGAGCGGTTCCTCTGGCGGCGACGACACGCCGACCGAATCTGTTTCCTTCGCCTTTGGCAAGGTGGGTATCGAGTACCTGCCGCAGGGTACGAAGGGTGAAGAAGGTACCAAGAAGACCGCCACTTGGGATCTTCGCGCAAACGTTCCGTCCTAAAAGTCCGCGATTGATGAAAGGGGAGGTGTTTGGTGGGTGCTGCAGAGCTGTATCGTGCTGGCAAGCTGAAAGAAGCCATTCAGGCGCTGGGGGCCGAGATTCGGGACAACCCGACGGACCTCCGGCGCCGCACCTTCCTTTTCGAGTTGCTGTGTCTGGCGGGAGAGTATGAACGGGCGTCGAAACACCTGAGCCTGCTCTCCTCCGTCAGCCCCGATGCCGAGATCGGAGCTATTGTGTACCGGTCCGCGCTGGTGGCGGAGCGGGAGCGGCAGAACGCTTTCGAGAAGAAGCAGTACCCGGAGTCGGGGGCTCAAGCGACCGGGAGAGCGTTGTCGGGGACGCTGAACGGCCGGGCTTTTCATTCAATTGAAGACGCCGATCCGCGCATTGGCATGCGGTTCGAAGTCTTCGTCGCGGGTGAGTACGTCTGGCTGCCGATGGAATATGTGATCTCGATCAAGATGGAACAGCCGAAGTTCCTGCGGGATACGATCTGGTGCACCGCTCTCATCGACACCAGCCCGAAGTTCGGCGACCAGAAGTTCGGTGAAGTGCTGATGCCTGCGATTTATCCGCTCTCGTGGCAGCACCCGGACGACAACGTGAAATTGGGCCGTTCGACCGAGTGGCAGGATTCCGAGGAGGGCGGCGTCCCCTTCGGCCAGAAGATGCTCGTACTGGATGGAGAAGAAGCCATCCCCTTTCTTGAGATCAGGGAGCTTCAAATTTGCGCGGCCGCGGAATCCTCCGCCGAGGCCGATGCGGTCTCAGCGCAATAACCAGAATGCCTCTTCGCGAAGATCTATTAACTCCCATCCCCGGCAGTAATCCGAGCGGCGTGTCGCTGCGTTACGATCCCGTCACAGACAAGGTCAAGGAAGCACGGCGCGAAGACATCGAAGCGCCGCAGGGCGAGTGGAAGACCACGCTCAAGGTCGCAGACCATGCTCAGGCCATCAAGCTGGCCGGCGAAGCGATTGCGAAGCGGGGCAAAGACCTTCAACTGGCCGTCTGGCTGGTGGACTCGCACATTCGCAAAGAAGGCTTTGCGATGCTGGCGCCCAGCTTTCAGTTTCTGCGGGACCTGCTGGATCAGTTCTGGGACACCATCTATCCGGAGATTGAAGACGGCGACACGGAGTCGCGTTCGGCTCCGCTGGAATGGCTGGGTGGGAAGCTGGAAGAACCAGTCAGGGCGCTGCCGATCGCGTCCAACAAATTCGACTGGATCAAGTACAAGGAATCGCGTTCCGTCGGTTACGAGAAGGACGCGAACACCGACGAGAAGAAGAAGCTACGGCAGAAGCTGGTCGATGACGGGAAGGTGACCGCCGAGGAGTTTGACGGCGCCATCGACAGTACGCCGAAGGCATTTCTGGAGACGGTTCAGAAACAAATCGACGAGGGGCTGGAATCGCTGAGCGGGCTGATTGAGCTGTGCGATGACAAATTCGGCGATTATTCGCCGAGTTTCATTAAAACACGTTCCGCCCTGGAGGAGATTGTCCAGTTCGTCAAGACGAACATCAACAAGAAGGGCGGGCCCACGGCGGTCGCTGCGCCGGTAGTGGAGGCTCCTCCGCCCCCGCCTGTGGTCGAGGCTGCTGCCGCCGCGCCAGTCGCGGCCCCGGTAGCCGCGCCCGTGGCCGCCGCCGCGCCACCCGTCTCCTCCGGATCTTACGGAATCGATCCCAGTGATGTCGAAGATGCTGCCCGGCGGCTGGCGGCCGTTGCGAGGTATCTGCGCAAGAAGGACGTCTACAACATCGGCCCGTATCTCATCCTGCGCGGGCATCGATGGGGCGAACTCCGCTACAACGGCCCGCAGATCGACGCGGCCATGCTGGAGGCGCCGCCGGCTGAGTTGCGGTCGCAGTTGAAGCAGCATTTTCTGGCCGGCAGTTGGGATTCGGTTCTCGACACAACGGAAGCCGCGATGGAGTTGCCGTGTGGACGCGGTTGGCTGGACATCCAGCGCTACGCCGTGCGGGCTCTGGAGAACAAGGGTCAGTGGTTCAAGTTCGTGGCTGACGCAGTGAAGGCCGAGTTGCGCGGCTTGCTGACGGATCTGCCCGGGCTGCTGGAGATGACGCTCCTGGACGACACGCCCACCGCCAATCCGGATACGATGGCGTGGATCAAGGAAGAGGTTTTGCTGCCCACGGTGGCCGGCGAAGGGGAAGCGGCGCCCGTGGCCTATGAGAGCCGGCAGGCGGCCGCTCCGCCTCCACCACCTCCGCCCGCGCCAGTGGAACTGGATGCCGAGCCGCCGTCGATGGAAGAAGAGGTGCCGGAAGGCGGCAAGGATGTCTTTGACGAGGCGCTGGACGCGGCGCGCTCAGGCCGTCTGGACCAGGCGATTCAGCAGTTGACCGATGCGTTGTCGAAGGAGCGGTCGGGCCGCGGGCGGTTCAAACGCCGCATGCAACTGGCCCATCTCTTCGTGGCCGCTCAGAAGCAGAAGATCGCGTATCCAATGCTGCGGGAACTAGCGGCTGAGATCGACCGCCGCAATCTCGAGGACTGGGAAGCTGGCGACGTACTGGTGCATCCGCTGGTGTTGCTGCTGCAATGCCTGAACACAGTGGGCGCGGAGGAGGCCCAGATCAACGATCTCTACGATCGGATCTGCCGCCTGGACCCTGTGCAAGCACTAAAATATCAAGGGTAAGCCATGGCTTCGCAACTTCCGGAACAGACGCTGCAACAACCGCTGCTCGACCGGTTGATCGACCACGAACCGTGGTCGAAGGTGGAGATGCTGCCGTCGCGCGCCCAGGCGATCCGGGCGCTGAAGGAGTCGATCAAGCGCGACCTGGAGTGGGTCTTCAACACCCGGAAAATCGTGGAGGAATCTCCGAAGGCGCTGGCTGAGTTGAAGAATTCCCTCTACAACTTCGGCCTGATGGACATGACATCGGTGCGGCTGCACTCGCCGGAAGACGAGAAGACGCTGCTGCGCGCGATTGAATCGGCGGTGGAGTTCTTTGAGCCGCGACTGAAGCAGGTGCGGGTGAGCTCGCAGGAGCCGCTGCGTAAACAGGAGCGAAACCTGCACTTCCAGATCGATGCCATGCTGATGCTCGATCCGTCGCCCGAGGCAATTTCCTTTGATACTTACCTCGACCTGACGCGCGGAGAGTACCAAGTGAAGGCGTGACGCCATGCGGGACGACCTTCTCCAGTACTACGAAAAAGAGCTCAGTTACCTGCGGCGGTTGGGAGCCGAGTTCGCCGAACGCTACCCGAAGATTGCTTCGCGCCTGATCCTGGAACCGAACAAGTGCGAGGACCCGCACGTCGAGCGTCTGCTGGAAGGGTTCGCGTTTCTGGCGGCCCGCGTCCGGCTGAAGATCGACGATGAGTTTCCGGAGATCACCGAGGCGCTGCTGAACATCCTGTTCCCGCACTACCTGCGCCCCATTCCCTCGATGTCGATTGCCGAGTTCCATGTGGATTCGGAGCAGGTGAAGCCGGAGTCGGGGTTCAAGATCGAGCGGGGCGCCGTGCTGTCGTCGCGGCCGGTGGCGGGCGCGCCCTGCAAGTTCAGAACGAGCTACGACCTCACCTTCTGGCCCGTGGAGGTGGCGTCGGCCGATTGGAGGACGCAGGACCGGGTGCGGACGGCGGGTGAGATGGCGGGCGCGGCTGGGGTGATCCGGCTGGTTTTGCGCTGCCAGGGCGACCTCACCTTCGGTAAGCTGGCGCTCGACCGGTTGCAGTTCTACCTCGACGGCGAGAGCAGCACGATGCACACGCTCTATGAGGTGCTGTCGAACAACTGCCTGCAGATCATCGTGCGCGATCCTTCGCCGAGATCGACCATCAAGCCGCTGATGCTGTCGCCGGATGCGCTGCGGCCGATGGGCTTTGAGGAAGAGGAGGCGGTGCTGCCGTATCCGCGGCGCTCGTTCTCCGGCTACCAGTTGATCCAGGAGTACTTCGCGTTTCCGCAGAAGTTCATGTTCTTCGAGCTGGGCGGGCTGGATGAGGTGTGCTCCGCGGGCTTCCAGAGCAGCGTCGAGATCTCGTTCGTCATCGCGCCCTTTGAACGGGCGGACCGGCGGCAGGCGCTGGAAGTGGGCGTCACGGACAAGACGTTCCGCCTGAATTGCACGCCGATCATCAATCTGTTTCCCCACACGGCCGAGCCGATTCTGCTGGACCACACGCGGTATGAGTATCACGTGATTCCGGATGTGAACCGGCGCACGGCGCTGGAGATCTTCTCGGTGGAAGAGGTGGCCAGCGTGAATCCGGATTCGGAAGAGGTGACGGTGCTGGAGCCACTCTACTCGTTCCGCCACGCGGATGCCAAGAGTTCGAGCCAGGTGTTCTGGTACACGCGGCGCGGCCCGGCGACGTTGCGCAACGACAACGGCACCGAAATCTACCTCTCCATTTCGAACGCCGCCGGCAAGCATACGCGGCCCAAGGCGGATGTTCTCAACGTGCGGACGATCTGTTCCAACCGGGACTTGCCGGGCAACCTGCCCTTCGGCAACGAAACGGGAGATTTCACGTTGGATGCGGCCGCACCCGTGACGCGGATTGTCGCGCTGCGCAAGCCCACAACGACAGTGCGTCCGCCGCAGCGGAAGAACCTGTTCTGGCGCATGATCTCGATGTTCTCGCTGAACTACCTATCGCTGGTGGAAGAGGGCGGCGACGCCTTCCGCGAGATGCTGCGGCTGTACAACTTCGCCGAGACCTCCTACGGGGAGAAGCAGATTGAGGGGCTCACCGGGTTGCGGTCGAGGCGTGAGTTCGCGCCGGTGGTCTACGACGATGGCACCTCGTTCGCCCGCGGCACGCACATCGCGATGGACTTCGATGAGGAGCAGTTCGTCGGCGAGGGCGTGTTTCTGTTCGCGGCCGTACTGGAGCGGTTTCTGGGGCTGTATGTATCTTTGAACAGCTTCACGCAACTGGAGGTAAGGACAAAGCAGAGGAAGGAGGTGCTGAAGCTATGGCCACCACGGACAGGCCGACGGGTACTGATCTAGTCCCCACGCGGCTCAGCGAACTCCTCGACCAGAAGCCGTATCGGTTCCAGTTTTTTCAGGCGATGCGGTTGCTGGAGCGATTTACCGACGAGCGCACACCTGTGGGCGGCTATGGCGCACCGTCGTCGGAAGTCGTGCGGTTGGGCGTGAATCCGTCCACTCAGTTTCCAGCGAGTGAGATCCAGGCGCTGCAGGCCACTGAGACCGGCGGGCGGCGGATGACGGTGAACTTTTTTGGGCTCACCGGACCGGTGGGGGTGCTGCCGACCTCATACACCGAGCTGTTGATCGACCGGCTGCGGTCGAAAGACACGACGCTGCGGGATTTCCTCGACCTGTTTCACCACAGGATTCTGTCGTTGTTCTATCTGGCGTGGCGGAAGAATCGCGCGCCGGTGATGTTCGAGCGGGCGGACAAGGACCAGTTCTCGGGCCGGCTGATGAGCCTGGTGGGGCTAGGCACGCGCGGGATGCGCAACCGGCAGGAGATCCCGGATGCGGCGTTCCTGTTCTATGCGGGCTTGCTCATGATGCAGACGCGGCCGGCGGCGGCGCTGGAGAGTATCCTGCGCGACTACTTCGGGGCGCGGGTGGAAGTGGGGCAGTTTGTGGGCGGCTGGTATCCGGTGGCGCGCGGAGCGCAGTGTAAGCTTGGTGAGGAAGGGTACTCGAGCCGTCTGGGGCGCGGAGCGGTGGTAGGGGACGAGATCTGGGACCGGCAGTCGCGCATCCGCGTGAAAATCGGGCCGCTGTCGCGGACCCACTATGACGATTTTCTGCCGGGCGGTGATTCGTACCGGCGGCTGAGGTCGTGGATTGTCTTGTTTGCCGGGCTGGAGTGCGATGTGGAAGTACAACTGGTCCTGCGGCGGGAGCAGGCACCACCTTGCGGGTTGAGCGGAGAAGGCGGGACCGGTGTTCGACTGGGTTGGACGACATGGGTGAACAACAAGCCCATGGAGCGCCACCCGGACGATGCTGTTTTCGAGATTCTAAGACCCGCGTAAGGCCGGCTGTGCTGGGGGAAGTGTGCCGGGATCGAGAGGAGCAAAGGAATGCCACCCATTCAAGGTGAATGGCCGATTAAGCTGACCACGCCCCTGGGCGCGGATTTTCTGCTTCCTGAAGGCTTCGAAATCAGCGAGGGAATCTCCACGCTGTTCCGGATGGAGATCGAGGCGGTGGTGACGCCGGTAGAAGACCTGGTGTTCGACCGGCTGCTGGGGCAGAAGGTGACGATTGAGCTGAAGATGCCCAACGATACCTCTCGCTACTTCAACGGCATCGTGTCGCGGATCGCGCAAGGTCACCGGACCTACGATGCAGCGTTTTTCACGTTGGAGGTGGTGCCCAAGTTTTGGTTGATGACGCGCGTCGAACGCAGCCGGATCTTCCAACAGAAGACGGTGCCCGACATTCTGAAGGAAGTCCTTGGCGCCGATGCTCAGTTCCAACTGGTGGGCACGTTCGAGCCGCGGGAATACTGCGTGCAGTACCGGGAATCGGACTTTGCGTTTGCCTCGCGCCTGATGGAGGAAGAGGGGATCTTCTACTTCTTCAAGCACAGTGATGGCGACCACAAGATGATTGTGGCCAACTCTCCGGCGAAGCACACCGATGTCGCCGACCCGAAGACGGTCATCTACGAGGAACTGAGAGGCGGGACAAGGGCGGAGAACCGCATCTCCGTCTGGACGAAGTCGCAGGAGATCCAGTCGGGTAAGGTGACCCTGTGGGATCACACCTTCGAGATTCCGGCGCAGAACCTGGAAGCCACGAAGACCATCATGGAGACGGCGGCGGCCGGCACCGTGACGCACAAGCTGAACGCCGGCGGGGCGGCGAGCCTGGAGCTCTACGACTACCCGGGCGGCTATGCGAAGCGATTTGACGGTGTTTCGAAGAGCGGCGGCGACCAGGCCGGCAACCTGCAGAAGATCTTTACGGACAACACGCGCACGGTTGAGATCCGGATGCAGTCTGAGGCGGTGAACGCCCTGACGATTCAGGGCGAGAGCAACTGCATGCAGTTATCGGCGGGATCGAAGTTCGAGCTGGACCGGCACTTTTCGGATAACGGCACGTACGTGCTGACGTCCGTCCAGCATTCGGCGCGCCATCCCATGGGGAGCGAGCGGTCGATGGAGTCGTTCACCTATACGAACTCCTTTACGTGTATTCCGCAGGCTGTCCCCTACAGGCCGCCGCGCGTGACGCCGATTCCGACGGTGCGGGGTACGCAGACGGCAGTGGTCGTGGGGCCGGCGGGCGAGGAGATCTATCCCGACAAATACAGCCGGGTGAAGGTCCAGTTCCATTGGGACAGGGAAGGGCGGAAGGACGCGAACAGTTCGTGCTGGGTTCGTGTGGCGACGCTGTGGGCTGGGAAGCAGTGGGGCATGATCCACATTCCCCGCATTGGGCAGGAAGTGATCGTCGATTTCCTGGAAGGCGACCCCGACCGTCCCATTATTGTTGGCAGCGTCTTCAATGCCGAACAGATGCCGCCTTACACCCTGCCGGACAACAAGACGCAAAGCGGTATCAAGACGCGCAGTTCGAAGCAGGGTACGGCCGATAACTGCAACGAGTTCCGTTTTGAGGACAAGAAGGGCAGCGAAGAGGTCTATCTGCACGCCGAGAAGGACATGCTGGTAGAGGTGGAGAACGACGAGGTCCGGAAGGTCGATCATGACCGGACCACGACGATCAAGAACGACGAGACCAAGACGGTTACCGACGGCAACGAGACCATCACGATCAAGACGGGCAAGCAGACCATCACGATTCAAGGCGACCAGACGCTCCTGATCAAGCAGGGCAACCAGTCAACAACGCTGGACATGGGCAACCAGTCGACGAAGTTGAAGATGGGGAATCAGACCACGAAGATCGACCTGGGCAAAGCCGAGACCGAGGCGATGCAGTCGATCGAGTTGAAAGTGGGCCAGAGTAGTATCAAAGTGGATCAGATGGGCGTGACGATCAAGGGCATGATGATCAAGATCGAGGGGCAGATTCAGGTGCAGGTGAAAGGCCTGATGACGCAGATTAATGGCGATGCGATGCTGACGGAAAAGGGCGGCATCGTGATGATCAACTAATACTATGAGCACTGGATCCCAATCGGGGAAGCCGAAGAAGACCGTGGCCGATATCTGCCAGGTGGCCGAGCTTGGCGAAGAGTCGGTGCAACTGGCGACGCCCGAAATCACCGCGCCCGCGTTCATCGAGGCGCTGGTGGGCGCGGCGGCGTTCCCGGACGCCGTGAAGTTCCTGGCGTTTTCACTGCCGAAGCGCGAGTCCATCTGGTGGGCGTGGGTGTGCGCGCGGCGGGCGTCGGGGCAGAAGCCGGCTCCCGTGATCAAAGCGGCACTGGACGCGACGGAGCGCTGGATTGCCCAGCCGACCGATGCACACCGGCGCGCGGCGATGGCGGCGGCGGAGAAGGCGGAGTTTGGGACTCCGGCTGGTTGCGCGGCGTTGAGCGTGTTTTTCAGCGGCGGCAGCGTGGCGCCGCCTGAGGCACCGGCGGTGGAGGCGACGGAGTTCGGGACCGCCAAGGCGGTGGCGGGCGCCGTGACGTTCTCCGCGCTGGTGGGTGAGCCGCAGGACGCGCCCGACGCGTTTCGCACGTTCATCGGGCAAGGCGTGGAAGTGGCGCGCAAGATCAAACTATGGGAGCCGGAGCCGTAAAAGGCCGGCAGAAGAGAGGGGAGCGCAAAAATGGGCATGCCCGCCGCACGAGTTTCCGACATGCATGTGTGTCCGATGGTGACCGGCATCGTGCCTCACGTCGGCGGCCCTATTCTGCCGCCCGGTGCCGTGACGGTATTGATCGGCGGTCTGCCGGCCGCGCGTGTCACCGATATGGCTACCTGCGTGGGCCCGCCGGATGTGATTGTACTGGGGTCGTTTACAGTACTCACGATGAACATGCCGCAGGCGCGCATCGGCGACATGACGGCGCACGGTGGCTCCATCGTGCTTGGCTGTTTCACGGTTTTGGTGGGTTGATTGGCTGACCAGGAACCCGATCTCGAACTACAGCCGGAAGAGCGGCCGATTCTGAACGCGGATGCGGACTTCATCCGCTGTGCACCCGTGGATGTTCGCAACGCCTTCGAGGGGATGCCCGCGAAGGTGTTTCTGCGGGAAGGCGAGACCTTCTTCCGTTTCCTCGAAAAGGACTTCAACGGCACGGCCGAGGGGTTCTGGCTGCCGGCGGCGACGTATCACCGCCTGCGAAACGAGAATCTGCTCCAGGGCGTATCCATTCCCGATTGGGCGGTGACGCAATCGACACTGCTGCCACGCCGGCCCCAGCCCGCCATGTTCTGCCAGGCCACATTGGTGGAGCGCGTCTACGGGTTTCGCGGGTTGCTGAAGGTCTCCGGCGGTCTGCCGCAGCTTCAGTTCTGGATCCCCGGTTTGGCGGGTTCGCAGTTGTTCGTCCGCTGCTACAACCTATAGGTTTCCCGTTGCGGTTTCGCCCCCAGGGGGATTGCGTACTTTCTCGCTTGCGTGACTCTTGACTTGCAACTCAGTTGCATATTAGGATGATTGCAGAGTATGGAACCTGAATACCTGCGGGACTCATTATCATTCATAAACAGTGATGTTCGGCCGAAGCCGGTGCCTGTGCCATCGGGTCAACGCTGCAAGCTATTGTCAATGCTGTCCCTGCTCGCCGTCCTGTTCATGCGGTCGATGATGGCGGCCACTGGGGGCAGCATTGCCGGCGTGGTGGCCGATGGCAGTGGCGCCGTCATACCGAACGTGGCGGTGATGGCGAAGAACGTCGCGACCGGGGTGCAACTGCGCAGCCTGACGAACAATGCGGGGTTCTACGCCTTCCCCGTGCTGCCGAGCGGCACCTACGAATTGAGCGTGGAGCAGGTGGGCTTCAAACCATATATTCAGACCGGGATCGAGGTGCGGTCGGACGGAGCAGTGAAGCTGGACGTCGCCCTCGAGATCGGCGAGCGCAGTGAAACCATGGTGGTGTCGGAAGGACTGGCGCAAGTGGAGACCGCCAATACGCAGTTAGGCGATGTGATTCGCGGCACGAAGATGACCGGAATTCCTGTGAACGGCCGCAGCTACACCGATCTGCTGGCGCTGCAGCCGGGTGTGACTCCGGTGAGTGCCAAGCAGCCGAATGCAGTGATGATGTCGGGCTGCGCCAGTGCGCCCCCTTCGGGCGACTTGAACCCCGGCGACATGTCGGTTAGCGGTCAGCGCGAGACGGCCAACGGATTCGCCGTCAATGGGAGCTCGGTGCAGGAAGCGTTCAACATGTTCGCGGCGGTGGTGCCGAACCTGGATTCGATTGAGGAGTTTAGGGTCCTGACGGGTAATTTTGACGCCGAGTATGGAAACTACAGCGGCGGGCAGGTGGTGGTGACGACGAAGTCCGGGACGAATGGGACGCACGGCAGCGGATTCGAATTTGCACGCGATACGAGTATGGCGGCCCGAAACTACTTCGCTCCAACACGCGCCAAGTACGACCGTCATCAGTTCGGCGGCACCATCGGGGGTGCGCTGCGCAAGGACAAGGCGTTCTACTTCGTCGACTATCAGGGGACGCGCATGACACGCGGCGTCGACACGGGCCTGATCTCGGTGCCTTCCCTGAAGAATCGCGACGGCGACTTCTCGGTAAATGCGGACCGCCTGACGGGCACGGTGAACGGCCAATACTGGGCGAGTCGGCTCAGCGGGAAGCTCGGGTACACGGTGACGGCCGGTATGCCCTACTACACGGCCGGGTGCGCGACGACGGCGCAATGCGTGTTTCCCGGCGCGAAGATCCCGAAGAGTGTGTGGGCGACGCCGGCGAAGAATCTGCTGTCCTACATTCCGCTGCCCAACAAGGGCGAGAACATCTTCTCGACGGCTGATGAAGATCAGACTCTGCGCGACGACAAGGGTGCAGGCCGCGTGGATTTCAATACGCGGTGGGGTTCGCTTTCGGCCTACTATTTCGCCGATGACTACCGCTTCGACAACCCGTATCCAACGGGGCAGGGCGGCGCGAATGTGCCCGGATTCAATGCGCTTTCGCTGGGCCGCGCGCAGATGGCCGCGGTGGGCTTGACCACCATGCTGAGTCCCAGCGCCGTGAACGAGCTGCGGCTGAGCTACATGCGCACGGCTAACAACATCGGGCAACCGGTGGGCGGCGTGGGGCCGACGCTGGCCTCGCAAGGGTTCGTGGATGACGAGGGCAAGCCCGGCATTGTGGCTTTGGCTCCGGAGATTGAGGGAATCGAGAACATCGCGTTCAACGACTTCACCATCGGCGTCAACGTGACGGGCGTGGCACAGGCCAACAACACGTACCAGATCTCGGACAACTTCTCCAAGGTGGTGGGGCGGCACCTGTTGAAGTTCGGGGGCAACGTACACTTCGACCAGATCAACATCGCTCCGAACGCGACTTACAACGGGACGTTCATGTTCCAAGGCACGGAGACGGGGTCGGACTTCGCCGACTACTTGCTGGGCATCGCCAGCGTTTACGCACAGGGTGACTCGAAGCACTTCTACCCGCGCAACCGGTATGCGGGCCTGTATGCTCAGGACCGCTGGCAGGTGAGGCCCTCGCTGACGTTGAACTATGGGCTGCGCTGGGACGTGCTTCCACCGTGGAGCGAGAAGTACAACCAGCTTCAAACGGCGGTGTTGGGGCAGCAGTCGGTTGTCTACCCGGGTGCGCCGCGCGGCCTGGTGTTTCCCGGAGACCCGGGCGTGCCTTCGACTCTGGCTCCGACGCGGTACAACAACTTCGCGCCGCGCATCGGCCTGGCCTGGGCACCGTCGTACGACAGCGGCCTGCTGGGGCGGCTGTTCGGCTCCGGCCAGAAGACGAGCATCCGTGCTGGCTTCGGGTTATACTACACGGCGATTGAAGGGCTGTCGGCGGGCATCATGAGTGCGAATCCACCCTACGGGATGGACTTCGACAGCTTCGGACCGCCGTTGATGGAGACGCCGTTTGTGATTGCGGCGACAGGCGAGAACGTCGGGCAGAGGTTCCCTTCATCGATTGCGACACCGGGCGCGTCGGCCGGGAATCCGAACAACTCAGTGGACTGGGCGAGGTATCTGCCCGTGGCACACATGCCGGGGTTCTCCAACCAGAACGTGACGCCCTACACCAGCAGCTACATGTTTTCGATACAGCGGGAAGTGGCGCGCAACACGACTTTGAGCGTGAGCTATGTGGGTTCGCAGGCGCATCATCTGCTGGTGCTGGTGGCGGCGAATCCGGGCAACGCCGGCCTGTGCCTGAGCCTGAGCCGGCCGGAGGATGTGATGCCGGGCACGGCCACTTGTGGGCCATTCGGCGAGAACAACACCTACTACGCAAAGGATGGCCGCGTGATTCAAGGGACGCGCGGGCCGTTCTCCTCGGATTTCGCCGGGTTCACCTATCAGAAGACCATCGGAAACTCGAACTTCAATGCGCTGGAAGCGTCGCTGCGGCACAGTAGCACACGTGGCGAACTGCTGGTCGGCTACACCTATGGGAAGTCGCTGGATCAGTCGTCCAGCCTGTCGGAGGCGATCAACCCGATCGACGGCGGCCTGAGCAAGGGGCTCTCCGCCTTCGATCTGCGCCACAACCTCGTGGCCAGTTACAATCTCGTGCTGCCGCTGCAGCGCCTGGCGTCGAGCCGCAGTGCCTGGTTGGACGGTTGGTCGCTCTCCGGCGTCACACGGCTGAGTTCGGGACTGCCTGTGACGTTGTTCAACAACAACGACACGTCGCTGTTGGGTTCGATTCCGAATGGCATCAACAGCGATGGGCTGGATACGCCCAACGTCCGCAACGGCGATCTGGCGGTCAATACGAATCCTCGCAATGGCCAGGCCGCCTTCGACACGTCGCTGTTCAGCCTGCCGGAGATGGGGACCATGGGCACGGCGGCGCGACGATTCTTCTACGGGCCCGGCCTGCTGAACTTCGACGCGGCGCTATTGAAGACGGTGCGGTTCTCCGACACAAAGGCCTTGGATGTGCGGCTGGAGGCGTTCAACGTCTTCAATCATGCGCAGTTCTTTGGGGCCGCGGCGGTGAACGGGAATATCAGCAGTCCCAGCTTCGGTCAGATCGTGAGCGCAACGACGCCCCGAGTGATTCAGTTGGGCGCGAAGTTCCGCTTTTAGTGGTTGTGATCAGCCGTCAGGCGCCAGCTATCAGCCATCAGCTTGCACGGTGGCATGCCAGAAGACATTGCCGGGCCGTCGATTCATCCTCTGACCGCTGATAGCTGACGGCTAATAGCTACACTAACCGGTGCCCGCCCGTACTATGCTGCCGACGGATCGGTCTGCATCATGCCGAAGATGTTGCCCTCGGGATCCTTGCAGTAGGCGAGCCATCCGATGGTGGGGATAGGCATCTTGGGAACGGCGATCTCGGCACCGTTGGCCAGAGCGGTCGAGAGGGAGGCGTCGAGGTCCTTGACGTCGACGGTGTTCACGATGCCCTGGCCGGGGTGCTGACGCTGCATCATGCCACCGTTGATGCCGCGTTCGTCATCCGGTCCAGTTGTCACCACCCAATACGGCATGGGGCCGGCCCAGAGGGTGAACTTCCAGCCGAACAGGGTTTCATAGAATGCGATGGCCCGCTCGACGTTGTCGGCGGGGATCTCGAAGTGGACGGGTCGTGCCATGTGTGAAAGCTCCTTGGTTGTTACGCTTTTTGTGCCGGAAGTTCGCCCCAGCGCTGGGTGAGGAAGCCGATGATGCCGCCGACCACGAAGCCCGGCAGCATGATTTCGAGGTAGTAGTGGTTGCCGTGTTCGTCGCCGCCCAGGGCCACCAGGTAAGCGAACAGCAGGCCCAGCGCGCAGCCGAGGGCGATGCCCTTGGGCACCGAGTGGACCTTGCGGGCGAACCACCCGGCCAGCAGGCCCACCACCATCCCCTTGACCGAGGAACCAATGAGGATCCCCGTCATCTGATCTCTGGCCGCTGGCGTGAACCAGGCCGTCGCACCATCCAGGGCGCCGAGTACGACGCCGACACCCAATCCCAGAACAGGTTTGTTCATGCTCGCTCTCCTTCCCGCACTTGTCCTATACCGCGTCCGCCGAAGATCCTTTAAGCGGTTCGCAAAAAAAACAGAAAAACTCTGACGGCCAGGTAGGCGGCCAGCAGGAGAAGCAGCGTCCGGTTGCGGACGGCGAAGCGTGTGAGGCGTTCGGCGGCCGACTCGTGGTGAGCTTCCACGGCGGCTCCATCCAGGAAGCGGCTGATCTCAAGGTTCAGGGCGGCGCAGTTGGCGTAGCGGTCGTCCGGACGAGAGCTCATCGCTTTTTCGGCAATGGCCCGCAGCGCGCGTGGCGGATTGGCCGGCAGGCAGGAGAGCAGCAGCGCCCCCAGCGAGTAGATGTCGACCGAATGGCTCGCCTGGTCGCCTTGTCCGGAGAGCATTTCGGGTGCCATGTAGCGGGGCGTACCGGCGACGATTCCAGGCCTTTCCACCGACTCCTGCCGGTGGGCGATGCCCCAGTCGAGAATCACCACCTCGCCGAAACCGCCCACCATGATGTTGCCGGGTTTCAGGTCGCGGTGGACCACGCCGCGGCTGTGGGCAAAGGCGACGGTATCGCAAATCTTCTGGAAGACGCGCAGACGCTCTGAGAGCGGAGCGCTGGAGCCGAGGTGCGTGTCGAGCGACGATCCCTCGACGAGCCTCATCGAGTAGTAGGGGCGGCCGTCGGGGAGCTCGCCAGTTTCGTAGACGGGCACGATGCCGGGGTGTTCGAGCGACGCGATGACGCGGGCCTCCTCAAGGACGGCCGCGCCTGTGTACAGGACCTTGAGTGCCACTGATCGCTGCAGGCGCCGGTCGAAGGCCGAGTAGACGACGCCCATGCCGCCGCGGCCGATCTCCGTTTCCAACTCGTACGGAGTGCCATTGAGATCTGGTTCTCCGGCGACACGGACGAGATGCTGCATCACGGGATCGGGTAGCGGATTCATGGCGCGAAGAGCCTCTGCGCTTCGGTGCGGAATTCGCTTTCGCCGGAGGTGATGCCGGCGAGCCGTTCCAGCGTGAGGCGGCGGAGCTCCCGGCGAGCCCAGGCGAGATAGTTCGTCACGGTGACGACAGTGAGGTGATGATGCAGTGCGAGGTCGTGGTACGTGGGACGTGGTTCCGCGGCGAGATCGTAGGCCTGGAAGATTTCGAATTGCACCGAACGGCCCGTCTCCTGGGCCAGATGGCGCAGATCCTCCACCGCCAGCGCAAACATCTGCCGCTGCCATTCGCGATAGAAGATATCCTCCGGTGAGGCTTCGGTGGCGGCCAGGGGCAGTTCGCGTTCGGCGGAGGGAAAGTCCAGCGAAAGGGGGATGGTGCTGCCCCCTCGTTTGAGGCGGTTCTCGGATTCGTGGTGGTGCTGAACCAGAGAGTCGATGGAGAGACGGAGGAACGTGCGGAACGAGGCGCGCCCAGCATCGAAGCGCGTCAGGAGCCCTTGCTCCAGGAGGTTGAGGAAGAAGCTCTGCGTCAGATCCTCGGCGTCGGCGGCGTCCTTGCGCCAGCGCAGCCGGATGTACTTGTAGGCGGGCTTCCAATAGGCGTCGACAAAACGGTCGAGCGCCCGCAGGCGCAGCGGTTCGTGCTCGCTCTGGAGTTCAACCAGCAGCGAATAGCGCGTGGAAGGGAACGGTCCGCCGGGCATTGCTGGGAGATCAGCATAGCACGCCCGCAGTGGTGGGTCCTTCTGGCAGAAGTGCTGAATTTTCCAAAGTATAGCCTTCACCGTTGAGCGGTTCCTGGGTTATTCTGATAGCCCGAGGAGCACTGCCGTCTGGGTGGCAGTGTGGATTCCATGCTCTGCCGTTGCGACTGGTGTGCTCGCGCCGCATCTCGCCGGCCTGAGTGTGTGTCCACTCGGAACTGGCCTATTGGCATGGAAAGAAGTCATCGGCGCCGCCCGCCGTTTGGCTTTTATTGGAGGGAACGAGTTTGAAGAGATCAACAACAATCCTATTGGTTGGCGCCGCCGTCGTCGTGGCTGCCATACCTCTGGTGCGGTCGAAGCTGGCCGATCTGCAGGTGCAGGTGCCCGAGGTGCATCGGCCGGTGCAGGCTATTGTGGTGAGCCAGAACTGGACGGACCAGCAGCGGATGCAATTCCATCACGCCCCGCAGGGGACACGGCTGCTGCCCTACAAGTGGTTTATGGCCCTGGAGCAGCCCTGCTTGTCCCCGTTTGGCTGCGGACTGTTCCATGAGAGCGCCTACCTGGAACGGTTTGGGTTCATACCGGGCAAGGCAGATGCGTCCCACAATCCGGACAGGCTGCCGGTCGGTTTTGCGGTCGACAAGAGCTTCGTCGACCCTGTGACGAAGCAGCAGACCGTGGTGGTGGGGCTGACGTGCGCGGCTTGTCACACCGGCGAGGTCTTTTATGACAAATATGCCGTGTTGATTGAGGGCGGGCCGGCGATGATTGAGGTAACGCAGTTCCAGAAGGCCCTGGGGTTGGCGTTGGGCTTCACCTTGAAATTCCCGCTGAGCATTGGGCGATACGGCCGGTTTGAAGAGCGGGTGCTGGGGGCGAACGCGACGGGGGAGCAGAAGAAGGACCTGCGTGCCGCGATGGAAGCGTTTCTCCAAGGTGGGCTGGCCGAGAAGAAGGCGGCCGACGCGATTCACGCGTACGACAATCCGGCCGGCTTTGGGCGCACCGATGCGCTGACGAGGATCGGCAACCAGGTGTTCGCGGTGGACACGGGGATCGACAAGAATTTCGCGGTGTCCAATGCGGCCGTGCGATTTCCGCAGATTTGGGATGCTTCCTGGTTTAACTGGGTGCAGTACAACTCGTCGATTGCCGATCCGCTGGTCCGCAATGTTGGCGAGGCGCTGGGCGTGCGTGCATTGGTGAAGTTGAGCGGACCGGACGCGAACCGGTTTGAGAATTCAGTCAACGTGCGTGGGTTGTACGAGGTGGAGGAGCTGCTGGCCGGGAAAGCTCCGTTTCAGGGTTTGAACTCGCCGAAATGGCCGGAGGTGTTTCCGCCCTTGGATCAGGCCAAGGTGGCGAAGGGCGGTGAACTGTACAAACGTCACTGCCAGGGCTGCCATCTGCCGCCAGTGCCCGAATTGCTGGCGGAGTTGAATGGCTACGGCAAAGAGAAGCGTGCCGAGCCGGTTCACTGGTGGAAGAACGCGCTGGGCAACTGGTACCTGCAGGTGACCGACGTGCCCATTCGGCTCATCGGGACGGATCCTCATCAGGCGACCGACTTCCGGAGCCGGACGGCCGATACGGGCGATTTGAAACTGGGTGTCAAGAGCGCTGCCGAGGGGTTGAATCTCGTTACGCACGGAATTGTCGACGCCTACTTCGAGAAAGAGAAAGACTATTTCACGCCCGAGCGGCGGGCAGAGTGGGCTGGCGGGCGTGACCGGAACGACCCCGCGGTGCGCGATGACTTGATCTACAAGGCCCGGCCATTGAACGGGATTTGGGCGGTGGCGCCGTATCTGCACAACGGATCGGTGCCGAACCTTTATCTGCTGTTGTCGCCGCGCTCAGACCGGCCGGCGACTTTCTGGACGGGCAGTAAGCGGTTTGATCCCGAGAAGGTCGGCTACGATGTATCGCAAATGCCCGGCGCCAGCCTCTACGACACGGCCAGACCCGGCAACAGCAACAGTGGCCATGAGTTCAAGGACGGACCCCGCGGCAATGGCGTGATTGGGCCCGCCCTGTCGCCCGACGACCGCATGGCGATCATCGAGTACTTGAAGTCGCTCTAGACGGACGGGCCGCTTATTCGATGAGGCCGTGTGCGCGGAGAACCGCGTCCACGTCCGGGCGGCCCGTGGGCATGTCGACGGCCGGGATGGTGGCTCCGTACTCGATGAGCACGCGAGCCACTTCGGCGTAGTCGCCATCGTGGCCGTCGCAGAAGCGGGAACCGTGGCCGAACCAGCCAGGCGGAGTTGCGTGGAACTGTTCGTCTTCCACGGCAAGCGACGCACCGTGCTCCAGCAGCAGGCGGGCGATGTCGCCGAAACCGCGCCAGCAGGCCCAGTGCAGCGCGGTGGCGCCGTTTTCACCTCGAGCGTCCACGGGAAGGCCAGCAGCCAGCAGCGCACGGACGGCCGCAGTACGGTGGCCGGTGGCGAGATCCGGAAGCAGTCGCTCGTTCTCGGGCGACGCGGCGATCTCCGGGCTGGCGGCCAGCATCTGTTCGAGTTCTTTCTCCCCGGCTGTTTGGCAGGCGGCCAGGAACCTGTCCAGGGTGTTGAGTTGCAGGTCGGCGCCGCGGGCCTCCAGCAAGGCGGCGATGGATTGTTGGCCGCTTTGCACGGCCAGGACGTAGGCAGTGCGGCCGTCCGTGCGGCGGGCATCGATGGAGGCGCCGGAATTCAGCAGAGCTTCAATGATGCCGGCTCCGCGGCCACGCCAGACGGCCCAATGCAGCGCGGTTTCGCCGCGGCCGTTCGTTTCGTTGGGGTCTGCCCCGGCATCAAGGAAGAGCTGCAAGCCAGCCGCATCCTCGCGGTCGAGCATGTGCTTCAGGCCGTTTGTCCCTCTCACCGTTGCGCCGTGGGCGAGGAGTAGGCGCAGGCAGGCGAGGTCGGGGTGCTCAGTGGAGTGGTAGACCGATTCGCCGTCATCCGGATTGGCACCGGTTTGCAGGAGGGCCAAAGTCAGGTCGGGATTGTTGTTCAAGCCGCTGGCCGCGTACAGGCAGGAGAGCGGATTGTCCGGACCCGCGTCCTTGACCTGGGCGGCGTTGGGATCGGCACCGTGCTCGAGCAACAGGCGGGCCGTCGCCAGGAGCCCGGCCGAGCGACCAGAGGAGGGTTGGGCATAACGGGAGAAACAGACATAGAGAAGCGGCGCCCAATTGTTGGGCCCGCCTGGGGCTTGGGCCAGTTCGGGCGCCTCGCACAGTGCGTCGGCCACGTGGTCCACTTCGCCGAGGACAAGGGCCGGGTAGAGCCCGGCATGAGCGATCCGCGGCGCGCGGGCCAGGAGGTCCTCGGCTTGGCGGAGGTCTACCAATGACTTTGTTACAAACTCCTGGGCGAGGTTCCAGGAATCCAGCCTGGTCCGGGTGATATAGGCCTGCAGCTTGGGCCAACTGGGAAAGCCCTGTTCGCGGGCGACGGTCAGTTGCGCCTGGTGCAAGGCAATGGAGGAAGGATCCATCGCGACGTCATTGTGGCGGTCTGGGCTATTCCTCAGAAGACGCTGGAGGGCTTCAGGTTCAGCGGAGCGAGCCTGTTTCAGCAGAGCTTTGGCCTGTTTCCGGTAGTACTCGAGATTGAGGCGAGGGGCCTCGGGATTGGTCGGCATACGACCTCCTTTCAAATGGTGCCCATTGTCCGCATGGTGGGCTGAAAGAAGGTTCGTCAAATCGAACGGGATCGAATGGTGGGAAAATCCCTGCCCGCGGACCGGCAGCGCCCAAGTGCGCTGAGGGCCATTATAGCCCGGCCCGGAAGAAATTCAACGAGCCCGTGATCCCTGCCGGTTGGCTGTTGCGCGATTAGGTACAGGAGCACGAACAATGGCAACTGGGATTGCAGTGCAGAGGAACGCAAGCGAAGCCGCGCAGGAACAGCAGGCTGCCGCGCAGCAGGTATTGGGGATCATCAGCGGGTTCTGGCTATCCAGGGCCGTGCAAGTGGCGGCGACTCTGGAGATTCCGGACCTGTTGGCAGACGGGCCGAGAGACGCAAACGATCTGGCGGCGGCTTCGCGGACCCACGCACCGTCACTCTACCGGTTGCTACGGGCTTTGGCGTCCGCCGGTGTGTTGCGCGAGTTGCCGGGCCAGTGCTTTGAAGCGACGGCGCTCTCGAATCTGCTGCGCAAGGATGTGCCAGGGTCGATGCGCTCGACGGCCATTACGGAACTCGGGTTGATGCACTATGCGTCCTGGGGCAACCTCATTGACACGCTGCGCACCGGCGACTACGCGTTCCAGACGACGTTTCAGACCGACCCATGGACCTACCTGAAGGGTCATCCAGAGCTCGGTGCGATCTTCAACGACTCCATGACGAACGTCACCAAGGTGATGCAGCGCGCCATCCTGGAAGCCTACGACTTCTCGCCCTACCGCAAGATCGTCGATCTCGGCGGCGGACAGGGGCTGCTGCTGAAGGCCATGCTCGAGGCGAGCCCGCAAGCCCGCGGTGTGTTGTTCGATGCGCCGCAGGTTGTGGAACAGGCCCGGCAGGTACTGCGGGACGAGCCGGCGGCGGAGCGGATCGAGTTTGATGCAGGCGACTTCTTCCAGGGCGTCACCGCCGGGGGCGACCTCTATACGATGAAGTGGATCCTGCACGACTGGGCCGACGCCGAATCGCGGCTGATCCTTCAAAACATCCGCAAGGTCATGGCGCCGGGTGCCCGGGTGTTGGTGCTGGACATGGTGTTGCCTGAGCCCAATGTGCCGGATTTCGGTCCGATGATGGACCTGAACATGCTGGTGATGACAGGCGGTCGGGAGCGCACGGAGGCCGAGTTCGCCGACTTGCTGACGTCCGCCGGACTGCGGCTGCGCCGTGTCTACACGACGAAATCGCCACTAGGGATTGTGGAAGCCGAGGCGGCGGAATAGGGCCGTTTGAGTTCGCTCAGGGTAGCGAACGGCCACGCTTGAGCCGTTCCCTGCCTGAGGATTTGCAGCGAAGGGGGCAGCATCGGGTCTGAAGCTCCTGTAGTATGTTCGGGGAGCCCTTCTTATGCAAAGACGCGATCTGCTGAAATCGGCGGCCGCCTCAGCCGGCCTGACTATTCTGAAAAGCGGCACGCTCCGCGGACAAGATGCGCCCAGCAACAAGCTGAATGTCGCCCTCGTCGGTGTTTGGGGCCGCGGGACGGCCCATTACAACGTTCTGCAGAACGAGAATGTCGTTGCGCTCTGCGATGTGAACGATCACCGCACGAAGGAAGCGCTGGCGATCTTCCCCAAGGCGAAGGCGTATTACGACTGGCGCCAGATGCTCGACCAGAAGGATATCGAGGCGGTGATCATCTGCACGGCGGATCATCATCACGCCTTTATCGCCAACTGGGCGATGAATCGGGACATGCACGTTTACTGCGAGAAGCCGATGGGCATCACGGTGAACGAGGTTCGCACGCTGCGCGCCAACTACCTCAAGCGCAAGGCGAAGATAGCCACACAGCACGGCACGCAACGTCATGCCTATCCGAACTTCGAACGGCTGCGCGAATTGATCCTCGATGGCGCCATCGGCGAGTTGAAGACCGTCCACGGGTGGGATGCGCGCCAGTTGCCTCGGCCTGGCTATCCCGCCGGCGAAGGGATGCCCCCATCGTTCCTGCACTACGAGCAGTGGATCGGACCTTCGCCCTATCACCCCTACAGCCCGCAGTACTTCGGCGGCTCGAATGGCTTGAACTGCCTGTTCTGGAATATGTATCGCGATTTCGGCGTCGGCCAGATGGGCGACATGGGCGCGCATACGATGGACCTGCTTTGGAACTCGGTGGACGCGGGCGCGCCGGCGGGGATTGAGATCGACCAGGAGGTCAGCGACAAGTACGATCCCAACATCTGCCCCGTGAAGTTGAAGGCGAGCTTCCACCACCCTGCCAATAGCTGGCGTGGGCCGATCGAGATCGTTTGGTACCAGGGCGGATTGAAACCGCAGGCGCCCCGCGGGTATATCGATCTGAGCCGGGTGGGCAATGGCGCGATCTTCGAAGGTACCAAGGGATCGATCTTCGCGGACTTCACAACTCGTGTGATTCTGCCCAACAACGACGATGGGGATTTGACCTACTACAAGCGGCGCGGCGCATCGGAAACGCTGCCGTTGATTCAAGGCACCGGGCAGGTGACGCAGGCTCAGCCGCGCCGCCAGCAGGGCCCCCGTCCACAGGCTCGCCCAATGCCAGCTGGCTTCACGGCCATGCCCAGCGCTGAAGTGAAGGCCAACGGCTTCCCGGCAGTCCAAATGATGGACGGCAATGTGCCGGCGGCTCTCGGCCTTCCCAATACGAATGTCGACGAGATCCTCGCCGCCCAAAAAGAGGGACGCCAGATCGGCGGCCCTGGCTCGGACGTGTTTCAGCGCGAATGGCTTGATGCCTGCAAGGGCAAGTACAACAGCGTGAAACACGGCACCAGCTCGAAGACGCACTGCGACTTCGACTACTCGGGCTCGATGATGGAGCAGATGCTGTTGGGCCTCGTCGCTCATCGCGCCGGCAAGAAACTGGAGTACGACCAAGCGACTGGGCGCGTGACGAACTCAACCGAGGCCAACGACTACCTCAAGCGGGAGTACCGCGGGGGCTGGACTCTGAACGGATAGCCGCTATTACTGCTTGCCGCGGTCTCCGGAAGGGGGCCGCAGCAGGCGGTATTCCACCTTCCTGATTGCGCCAACCGTGTTGTAGGACGCGAAGCCAAAAGGCGTCGAGAGGCTGATTTCGCCCGGCCGCAGGCTGATGGTGCGTCCCGTGATGACGGGGTTGAAGACGACCTGATCGTCGATGGAGCCTACGATGCGCTGGGCCGTCACCTGGAGTTTGAAGGTATACCAACGCCCGTTCTCAAACGTGAAGTAGGAGCGCGTCTCGTTGTCGGAGGCGTCCCAATTGTCGATGCTGGAGAAGCCGACTATGTCGCCGCCCCAGCCTCCAGTGACGAACGTGCCGAACGAGGAACCCACGGGGATGGTGAGGCTGGCGAAGAAGTCGCCGCCGCGAATGCGCATTGCCTCGAAGCGAATCTCGTAATCGATCTTGGGGAAGGGTGTGGTGAGATTTACGCCGGTGAGTGGCTGGCCCAGGCCGAGCACCATCGTGCCGTTCTCGAGCTTAACCCCTCCATGGCGCGCGAACTGCGTCTCTTTCCAGCCCTCCATGGACTTGCCGTCGAACAGTGTCTTCCATTCAGCGGCGGGCTGGGCGGCGGCGGTGAGGCAGAGCAGTGCGGGAATCCAGGCGATGGTGCGGGTCATCTCGCCCTGGACTATATCATGCGGGCCGCCACCGGCTGTGATAGGTTGAGGGCGCAGTGAAACCCATGAAACACCTCAATGACCACGTGGACCGGCGCGCGTTCCTGTTGGGTACGGCCGCGACGGCTCTGACGGCACAGGTTCGGCCGGAGGCGCAGGCGGAAGGTGTCCAACGTGTCTATGAGCTGAACCGTAACTGGCGGTTTGGTGGAAAGGCGCCGGCGGGCTTCGCGGCACCCGAATTCGACGACGCCCAATGGGCCAAGGTGACTCTGCCTCATGCCAATGTCGTGCTGCCGTGGCACAGCTTCGAGGAGAAGGACTTCCAGTTCGTGTCGGCCTATCGCCGCCGCTTCCAAGCCTTGTCTCAATGGAAGGGCCGCCGTGTGTTTGCAGACTTCGCGGGCGTCATGACGGCGGCCACGGTGACAGTGAACGGCCACGAGTTTCCTGAGTACAAGGGCGGCTACACACCGTTTTCCGTTGAGTTGACGCCGCACCTGAAGTTGGGTGCGGAGAACGTTCTGGCCGTCAAGGTTGACTCGACCGAGCGCGCGGACATTCCTCCCTTTGGTGGGAACATCGACTACCTGACGTTCGGCGGCATCTATCGCGACGTGCAGTTGCGCGTCGTTCCGGGCACCTTCCTAGAGAACGTATTCGCAAAGCCCGTGAATCCGCTGGAAAGTAACCGCTCGCTGCGGGTTCGTTGTTATCTGAATGGCCCGGTGAACGGTCCGGCGAAGCTCACGGTCGAACTGCGCGACGGCACGGCCGTGATGAAGTCGGCCAGCGTGACCATCACCGCCGCCGCGGATCATCATGACGTCACTCTGGAGTCGTTAGGCACCATCACGCTGTGGGACCTGAAGACCCCGAAGCTGTACACGGTGGTGGTGCGCCTGGAGACAAACGACGGCGCGAAGGATGAATACCAGGTGCGTACGGCGTTCCGGGAAGGGAAGTTCACCGCGGCCGGTTTCCGGCTGAACGGCTCGCCTGTGAAACTGCGTGGCGTGAATCGCCACCAGACCTTCCCCTATGTCGGAGGAGCGATGCCAGCGCGCGTACAACGCCGCGATGCTTGGATCATCAAGCGCGAGCTCCATTGCAACATCGTGCGGACGTCGCACTACCCACAGTCGACCGACTTTCTCGACGCCTGCGATGAGTTGGGCCTGCTGGTGTTGGAAGAGATCCCCGGGTGGCAGCACATCGGCGACAAGGCATGGCAGGACGTGGCTGTGCGGAATGTAAGCGAGATGATCCGGCGCGACTGGAACCATCCGTCGGTGATCCTGTGGGGCGTGCGCGTCAACGAGTCGCAGGATAATCACGAGTTGTACACGCGCACCAATGCTCTGGCCCATGAGTTGGACGACCTGCGCCAGACGGGCGGCATCCGCTATATCTACGACTCCGAGCGGCTGGAAGACGTCTTCACCATGAACGACTTTGGCTTCCCGTTGCGGGCGCCAAACCATCCGCTCTACTTGAACACCGAGTTCAGCGGCCACATGTTCTCCACCAAGCGATTTGACAACGTGACGCGCGTGGCGGAGCACGTTGACCGCCATGCACGGGTTCACAACCAACTGGCCTCGGACGACCGCTATGCCGGCGGCATCTCGTGGTGTGCGTTCGACTACAACACGCACTCCAACTTCGGGTCGGGCGACCATATCTGTTACCACGGTGTGAGCGACATTTTCCGCATCCCAAAGCCGGCCGCCTATTTCTACAAGTCGCAGGTGGAGCCTGAGGAGGAAGTTGTTCTGGAAGCGGGCTTCTTCTGGTCGTCGGGCGACAAGTCAGAAGCCGGCGGCGTCGGCGCCGTGCCTATCCTCTCGAACTGCGATCACCTGAAGGTCTACTTTGCCGGTGCGCTGAAGATGGAGCTCGACCCGGATCGCAAGAAGTATGGCCACCTGAAGTACCCGCCGTTCACTCTGAACATGAGTGATATGCCGTTGGATCCGTGGGGTGATCTGAAGATCGAGGGCTACCTCAAAGGCAAGCTGGCCAGGACGCTGACACTCTCGGGATCAGGCAAGGACGCCGACTTCAAGATCCTGCCAGACGACAAGGAGTTGTCGGGCGATGGCCGCGACGCGACCCGGCTAGCCATTCTGATTACCGATGAATATGGCAACATCCGGCCGTTTGCCACCGGTGCCATTGCGTTGACTATCACGGGGCCGGGCGAACTGGTGGGCGAAAATCCGTTCTCAGTGGCGGGAGGGACCGGCGCGGTCTGGATCAAAGCGAAAGAGGCGGCGGGGACCATCCGGATTGCCGCCAAGCACCCGTATCTCGGCTCGCGAACCGCAACTCTGCTTGTGCGGCCTGCGAAGGCCGAAGCCATTTGAACGCAACTCTCCCGGGCGGTGGTAGCGGCGAACTCGATCCCTGCTTCAGCGAATCGGGCTCAGGTTGCCAGGCGGCGGATGTTGAGTTGGACTCGCGCTTACCCGGAAAGTGAGGCCGAAAGACTGTTCCCTCCTCCTTGGTCGGGCTCTGCCGCGACCACCCCATGGCGGGAAGATACGCCAAAGTGCCGCCGTTTTGCAAGAGATTTTTTGATTTGTGTGTCGCTAGTATGTGATCTGTCCGCATGAGTTCACACGTGATCTGTCCGTTCGAGCAGAGCGGCGGGCGAGTCTTGGAAGGTGGAAGCCCCCAAGGATTGCCCGGCCGCGGAAGTGGAGCGGATGATGAAGCTACAAGAAGTGCTGCTGAAGGCCATGGCGAAGAAGATCACATGGTGGAGCGCGGCGGAGATCATCGGAGTGAGCGACCGAACGATGCGACGCTGGCGGGAGAGGCTGGAAGAGCACGGCTATTCGGGCTTGGCCGACCGGCGGAAAGGCAGGCCGAGTGACAAGAGGGTGCCCTTGGCGATGGCGGAGGAGGTGTTGCGGCTGTACCAGGAAACCTACTATGACCTGAACATGCGGCACTTTCACGAGAAGCTGCGCGAGCAACACGGCATCCAGCTGAGCTACACGTGGGTGCAGAAGGCGCTGCAGGGTGCGGGCTTGGTGGCCAAGCGGGGTAGGCGGGCCAAGCATCGGCGGAGACGGGAGCCTCGACCGCTGCCGGGGATGCTGCTGCACATCGACGGGAGCAAGCACCAGTGGTTCAGCGATGAGCGATGGTATGACCTGATCGTGATCCTGGATGATGCGACGAAGGAGATCTACTACGCACAGTTGGTGGAGGAGGAATCGACGCGGACGGTGATGGCGGGCCTGCGGCATGTGATTGAGTCGAAGGGTCTGTTCTGTGCGTTGTACAGCGACCGGGGCAGCCACTTTTTCGTGACGCCGAAAGCGGGCGGGAAGGTTGATAAGGGCCGTCTGACGCAGGTTGGGCGAGCGATGAAGGAGTTGGGCGTGCAGATGATCGCGGCCTACTCGCCACAAGCGCGAGGCCGGTCAGAGCGGAGCTTCGGGACCTGGCAGGGCCGACTGCCACAGGAGTTGCGGCTGGCGGGGATCACCACCGCGGAAAGGGCCAATGAGTTCTTGGCCGAACGTTACATTGGCGAGTTCAACGAGAAGTTCACGGTTGAGGCGAAGGAGACAGGGACGGCGTTTCGGAAGACGACGCGCGCCGATCTGAACTGGGTGTTCACGGTGCAGACTGAGCGCGTGGTAGATCGGGATAACACGGTGGCGATCGGCGACCAGAGCTGGCAACTGGAGAAGAGCCGTTTCCGCCACTCCCTGGCGAAGAGCACAGTGACCATTCACGAGCACCTGGATGGAACGGTGTCGATCCGATTTGGACCGCATGTGGTAGGCCGCTACACAGCCGAGGGCGCACGATTGCGGGACACTCGACAATCACGAAAGGAAGACTGTGGAAAAGGCGGGCCCGAGGAAGCCGAGGAAAACCGCGAGGCGGTTTCCCACGGCTCCCACCGTCCCTTGGAAATCCCGCCGAGCCGGGATTCCCACTTTCCCACCGCCCCGACGACGACGAGAAAGGTACGTCCGAAGACCCGGAAGCCGCCTTCGGCGAGCAGAAAAGGATCATCGGGTGCGGTCAACTGATGCGGACAGATCGTGTGTGAATAAAAGCGGACAGATTGACTTACTACCGACAGAGATTTTTTGATTTGTGTGTGTCCTCGCTTGTGAGTGTACGTTGCTGCCGGCCTAGCCCGTGAGTGGGCTAGGCCGGCACCATCTTCTCAGAAGTAAAGCTTCGCGGCCAGTTGCACAGACCGTGGTCCGTTCGACTGGCTGGAGATGAGTCCAAATCCGCTGGCACCCCATGTTGTGTTGGGTACAGCGAAGATGGGCGTGTTGGTCAGGTTGAAGGCCTCGGCGCGGATCTCCACATACCGGGTCCGCCCCTCATTCAGCATGAACTGCTTGAAGACCGAGGCGTCCATGCCATGGAAGCCGGGGGCGCGGCAGTAGCCCATCGTTCTTGGCGCTGTGCCCGACACCCAGGAGGCCGGCCGCGAGAACGCGTTCGCGTCCAGGTAGCCGTCCAGTCGTGATTCGATGGAACCCGAGGTACACGGATCGCCAATGACATTCGGCCGCTGTGCCGCGCCGATGCCGCCGATCGTGCCGTTCCCCTGCAGGTGAGGCGCGAGCGGCACGCCGCTGGACGCGATGATGATTGCGTTCAGTTGCCATCCGCCCGCCAGCAGATCCAGTGCCCGGTTCCAGTCAGCACCCAACAATTGGTGACGGCCGATGGGTAGCTGATAGGAAAAGTCGGCTACGAATCGATGAGGGATGTCAAAGGTGGACGGAGAGCGCTCCAGGCGCAGGTTCCCCCAATTCTGGACGCGTGGCCGCCCACTTCCGTTGATGCCGATGGCGCCGCCCAGCCAGTCGGTGTTCGGATCGTCAGCCGAGTCGCTGTCCGAGATGGACTTGGAGAACGTGTAGTGTACCGTCGACTGCAGGCCGTGTGAGAGCCGCTTGCGGAACTTGAGCTGCAGGCCATGGTAGATCGAGTTGGCGATGGCCGGTCCTGGGCGCTCGCTGTAATAGGAGAACTGCGGATAGGCCGTCAACAGATAGCGCCGCTGGATGGTGGGCGTGGCCATCGTGGAGGTAGCGGGCACCAGTCCGTAGAACGGATTGGTTACCTGATCCAGCAGCTTGTCGCCCATGCTTAGGTAGTTGGCGTCAAACAGACTATGGATGGTCCGCATGGTGCCGAACCCCAGGTGCGTACCCTTGGTAGCACTGTAGGCGACCTCGACCACGGAGTTGAAGCCCAGTTCCCGCTGCACGGAGAGGTTCCATTGCTGTAGCAGCGGGGTGACGTTGTTGGCACGGTTGGGGCCATAGGCCACGTCGCCCACGCCTTGCATCATCCCGTTGGCGGAGCCGACTGGTTGGTTGATGCCATTCGGAAATGGGTTCACGATCGTGGCGTTCTGGGTGATGCCGCCATCGCTCGAGTACTTCCACGGTGTGCTGGTGATGAAGCCGTCACCCAACTCGGCGGTGAGGCCCGCGCTGCTCAGCCCGAAGTAGATCCCGTAGCCGCCACGCACGACCATGCGCGGCATGAACTGGTAGGCGAATCCAAACCGCGGAGCGAAGTCGTTCCAGTCGGTATCGTAGGCCCGGCGATTGTCGCTGTTCATGAACGTGTAGCCGCCCTTGAGGTTCGCGCAGGCCGGGCAGTCGGCTGCGCTTTTCACCGCACTTGCGAGGGGGCTGGGGGCTGAGAGGTCGAAGCTCGTGAAGCGGTTGTGACGTTCGGTCGCCGGTAGCTGCACTTCGTAGCGGAGCCCCAGATTCAGCGTGAGCTTGTTGGTCAACCGGAAGTCGTCCTGGATGTAGCCACCATAGCTGCGCGACGCCGCCAGGGACGTCAGATCATAGCTCTGTCCGGCGCCGTTGCCCATGTTGCAGGCTCCGCCCCAACCGAGCATGAACGATGCCAGCGCATTGCCTTCGGCCGAGTTGCCGGTGAGCGGATGGCTCATCGTCTCCTGCCGGCAGAAGTTGAAGCTCGCTGTGGCGATGCCGGGCTGGCCGTAGTTCAGGCGGGCGAGTCTGGCTTCGCCGCCGATCTTGATGGAATGCGCACCAATCACCTTGCTGAGGCTCGCCATGAAGTGGCTGATGTCGGAGCCGCGCATCTGGCGGTTCCAGATGCTGGGTCCGGTCTGGCCGTAATCTTCCAGATAGAACATGGGCGTCTGTTGCGCCTGGATGTCCTGTCCGAAGCCTAACGTGCTGCCCAGGAACGAACCCGTGTTGCTCTGCGTGTCGTAGGAGCTCAACGTGCGAGTCACGCCCACGCGCAGGTTCAGAACGGCCGTCGGGCTGAGGACATTCGTATAGTCGGCCACGGCCGACCACGGTGTCGTGTCGCTCTGGTTGAAGTTGTTGGGCACCATGATGTTGCCCTCGCCCCACAGATTCTTTGTGGAGCGGTCCGTCGAGTGGTCACGCGTGTAGCGCACATAGGTGCGCTGCCTTTCGCTGAAGTTGTGGTCGATCTTGATCGTCTGTTCGTACCACGTGTTCTTCGTGTTGCCGTCGGCATAGAAGTTCGCCACCACACCCGGCTGGTTTGCAGCCGGGTAGTAGGACATCACCTTCGCGGCCACCGCGTTGACTCTGGAGGATGGAATCTTGTTGCCCGGAAACGCGTCGCGAATCCACGTGCCGCTCACGTCCTTGTGAGCAGTCGCCGGATCGAAGATCTGGATCACCTGGCCGTTGCTGGCCAGCGTCTGGCTGAAGTCGCCTGCCTTCTGAGCCTCGGTGGGCACCGTGTCGCGTTCCGTCAGCCGGGACCCAGGGACGGCGGTTCGCTCGTGATGAACAAAGAAGAAGGTCTTGTTGCGGCCGTCGTAGACCTTAGGAATATAGACCGGTCCGCCCACGGCGCCGCCCATTTGGTTGTAGCGCCACACCGGCAGTCCGGCGCCGGCCCGGTTGCTGAAGAAGTTATTGGCGTTCAGGTGGTTGTTCTGGTGGAACTCGAACAGGCTGCCGCGCAACTCATTGGTGCCGGAGCGAGAGACCATGCTGATGACGGCCGCGCCGCTGTTTCCATACTCGGCACTGAAATTGTCCGTCTGGACCTTGAATTCCTGAATCGTCTCCACCTTCGGTTCGATCTGCAATTGCTGAATGCCGCTGTTGTGTTCCATGACATTCAGCGACACCCCATCGAGCAGGACGTCCGTCTGGTCCAGGCGGCCGCCGTTAGCGGAAAGGCCGGCGTTGCCGCCGCCCGATTTGTAGCCGCCCACCGGGGTGATGCCCGGCGCGAGCTGTGCCAGCGCCAGCGGACTGCGGCTGCCCAACGGCATGCTCAGCAGCGAGGTGTTGTCCACCACACGCCCCATCGTGGCATCGACGGCGTCGAGCCGCGGCGCCTCGCCCGTCACCTCGACCTTCACCGAGAGATCGCCCGGGCTGAGCACCACGTCCACCCGCGCCGACTGCTGCACCTCCAGCACCATGCCGGACCTTTCAAAGGTCTTGAAGCCCGTGACGGCGACCGTTAGTTTGTAATGACCCGGCGGCAGCAGGGGAAAGTAGTACCAACCTCTGGTATCGGAAACTGTCGTCTGCCTTACGTTTGTCGCTTCGTTCACCAACTCCACATTGACGTTCGGGATCACCGCGCCCGAGGCGTCGGAAACGACCCCTTCCAGACGCGCGGTAACCGTTTGTGCCTCCAGCCAGTTCAATCCCGGCAGAAGCAGGCACAAACAGACAACAACGAAGCCAAACTGTAAGCTTCGTTTGATCACACACATGGAAATGACCTCCTGAATCGGATTGGACAACGGTTCGTGACCGCTTTGCCCGGACAGGGGAACCCTGTCGTCCATAGAATAGGTCTCGATATCGGCACAGTCAAGTAAAAACATGCAGAAATATGCGAACACGTGCAGTACGGATTGCATTCCGGCAGGATGCGGTTTATAAAGGTAACGTGATGGACAACGACTCCGCGAGGCTGTTTACGGAGGAGCGCCGGTCGCACATCCTCCAGATTCTCGAGCGCGAGCACCGCGCCTCGGTCCCGGCACTAGCCAGCCGCTTCGACGTGAGCCTGGACACTATCCGCAGGGATCTACGGGACTTGTGCGCGCGCAACCTGATCACGAAAACGCATGGTGGCGCGATGCGGCGGACGGCACCCGCCGTGACTTACGAGTCGCGCCTGGGGCAGGATCTGGACGTCAAGGAGGCGATCGGCCGCCGCGCCGCCGAACTGGTGGAGGAAGGCGACGCCATCATGATCGATGGCGCCACGACGGCGCTCTCGATGGCGCGAGCCCTGAAGGTGACGCGGGCACGGGTCCTGACGAACAGCATGGAGGTGGCGCAGGTCCTCTCGCGGCGCACCACCCTCGAACTCATTGTCCTGGGCGGCCGTTGGGACCCGCTGCATCACCAATTGGTGGGTGCGGCCACGGTGGAGCAGATCGGGCGCTATCGCGTGGACAAGCTATTCCTGGGGATGGGCGCTGTGGATCACGCCAATGGCTTGACGGAACCGACGGAGGAGGACGCCGCGGTGAAGCGGGAGATGATCCGGGTGGCGCAACAGGTGATTGGCCTGGCCGATCACAGCAAGTTCGGCCGCGTGGCCTTCGCCCACGTGGCGCCCGCCTCCGCCATCGACGTCCTGATCACGGACGAACTGGCCGACTGTAACCCGTTCCTCGAGTTCAACTGGGAGATCATCCGCGTGTCCAACTTCGGATGATCTCCGCCCGATCTACTCGGACTTCAGCAACTGCTCCCAGGTGACTTCGCGTTTCGTCTCGAAGGCCATGCGGCCTAGAAGCGACGTGAGCGTGCTGTCGGCCGCGTCCTGTGCGAGGTTGTGCGGCTTCTTGTCGACGATGCTCTTGTAGAAGTACTCGATGGCGTCGATGGTGATTTCGCGCTTCGAGTCGCCGCGTTCGATCAGGCTGCGATCGCGCAGATCGTCGGCGTTCTTCAGGGGCGAGGTGGCGATGGGGCCGTGCCACTTGTAGTAGGTGCGAGCCAACTCCAGCATGCCTTTTGAACCGTACATCTGCTCCTTCACGTCGCGATAGCCGGCGGTGTGCTTGATGGAGATCAGCCAGCCTTCGATGCCTTTGGGGTAGTAGTAAGTGACGTTGTGGTGGTCCGAGGTCCAGTCGCCGTAGGGAATGGGGTAGCGCAAGCCGCCCGTGGCGATCGCCTTCGTGGGATGTGCTTCGGCCCACCAGTTGAGCACGTCGACACCGTGGCAATCCTGCTCGACGATGGGGCCGCCTGAGGTCTCGCGCCAACTGCCCCAGCGGCGGATCTTCTCTTCTTCCGGCGGCAGCGGTGTCGTGGGACCCTGAGTGGGCGGTGTGCCGCCCAGCACCCAGTAGCTCATCATCATCTTCACGTCGCCGATCTTGCCGGCTTTGTAGATGTCCCAGGCCTTGAGGTATTCGGGACTATGGCGCTGCTGGAAGCCGAACTGGATGGTCTTGGAGGGATCGGCTTTCTTCGCGGCAGCCAACAGCCGCTTTACACCCGCCACACTGGCGCCCGCCGGCTTCTCGCAATAGATGTGCTTACCGGCCTTCACGGCGGCTTCGAAGTGTACGGGGTGGAGGAAAACCGGAGTCGCGATGAGTACGGCGTCGATGTCCTTCCGAGCGAGCAGCTCGTTCAGATCCTTGTAGGCGGGTACCTTGTCGGCTCCAGGAATCTGTGTCTTGCCCCGGTCGATCCGATCCGGATAAATGTCGCAGATGGCGCCCAACTGTGCATTTGCGTCATTGGTCATGTGGGTGCCGACGTAGGTTCCGCGGCCCCCTGTCCCAATAATCCCGAAGACCACCTTCGAGTTGGCCTGATAGCCGAAGGCGGTCTCTGGCTTCACCAGCATCAGGCCACCGGCCGCACCGGCTACGGCTCCGCGTCTGGTTACATCTTTCATCGCTATACTCCTGTTTCTTTCCAGCTTCCCGCGCGAGCGCTCTCCAGAACCGCGTCGCAGACTTTCTGCGTTTGGAGCGCGTTGCGGAAGGTGGGTTCGGCGGGCTTGCCCGACTCTATCCCCATGACAAAATCAGCCAGAGCGTTGAGGAAGGTGTGCTCGTAGCCGATGCACGTGCCCGGCACCCAGTAGCGGTTCATGTAGGGGTGCTCGGAGTTGGTAACGTGGATCTTGCGCCATCCGGTGAGATGGCTTTCCAGCTTCTTGCCGGACTGCTTTTGCAGGTATTCGAAGTACTGCAGGTATTCGGGCTCTTCCAGATCGAAGTAGATGCTGCCGTCGGCGCCGTTCAGCTCGAACGTGTTGAAGTTCTTGCGGCCGCGCGCATAGCGGGTGGATTCAAACGTACCCATGGAGCCATTGGCGAACACGGCCAGGAACATGCACGCATCGTCGATGCCGACGGGCTGTACCTTGCCGGTGACTGCATGGACGCGTTCCTTCACGAACGTCTCGGTCTTGGCCACGACGCTGGCGATGGGGCCGTTGAGCCACATGGCCGTGTCGATGGAGTGAGCCAGCAGATCGCCCGTGACGCCGCTGCCGGCGACTTCCGAGTCCAGCCGCCACAGGCCGGCGCCGCCCTGCGGCACGTCGGTGGCGATAGTCCAATCCTGGAGGTAAGTGGCACGGTAGTGGAATGGACGGCCGATGCGGCCTTCGTCCACCACCTGCTTGGCGAGCGCGATGGCGGGCACACGGCGGTAGTTGAACCAGACCATGTTGGGCACGCCGGCGGCTTCCACTGCCTTCGTCATCTCCTCGGCTTGGGCCACGTTGAGGGCCAGCGGCTTTTCGCAGCAGACCATCTTGCCGTTCTTCGCGGCGGCCAGAGCCATCTCGTAGTGGGTGTCGTTGGGCGTGCCGATGTCGATCAGGTCGATGTCCGGAGCTTCGACGACCTTGCGCCAGTCGGTCTCGACGCGCTCGTAGCCCCAGTTGTCGGCGAAGGCCTGGGCCTTCTCGGCGTTACGCGCGCACACGGCCTTGAGGACGGGCTTGTGGTGGACGGGGAAGAAGTCCGTCAGCCGTTTGTAGGCGTTGGAGTGCGTACGGCCCATGAAGCCATAGCCCATCATGCCGACGCGGAGTTCCTTCATCTCTCTCATCCTCCGTACCTCGCGTTGAGTTTGTCGACTGCCTTCTTGCAGGACTCGGTGGCCTTCCAGGCGTCGGGCCAGAAGCAGAGGTCGATCGTCCACCAGTTGTGCGGCGCGGCCGAGGCCCTGATGAGGGCCGGCAGCACTTCGTCGAAGTCGATGACACCTTGACCGAAGGGCGGGTGAGCCGAGGTTTCGTCGTTGCCTTCCGCGTCCTTGTGGCAGGTGTTGTCGCTGTCGATCAGGTGGATGTGATTGATGCGACCGGTGAGGAAGCGCAGGAACTCCACCTGGTTGGGGAAGACCTCCTTCTTGCCTTCCTGCCGCGTGCCATTCACGCCCACCATCTGGCCGTGGCACGTGTCGTACATGAGGCCGAAGTTGGGGCGGTTCACGCCGTCGTGCACGCGGGCGATGTCGCTGGGTTTGTTGAACGCGAACCCGGGCTCGAACTCCCAGGTGACATAGAGACCGTAGTCCGATGCGATCTCGGCGCAGGTCTTCCAGGTGCTGACGACGCGCTTCAGAGCCGTGTCGTAGTCGACGTCGCGCAGGATGGTGGGCGGTTGAACGGCGTCCACGCGCACACCGCCGATCCCCAGGTCTTGCGCGAACTCGGCGTTGCGCTTGAACTCCGAGATGTACTTCGTCTGGTCGTCGGTATTGATGAGCTTCTCGCCCCAGAGATTGGCGGCGATGCCGCTGAGGCCCAAGCCTTTGGCGGCGAGCTCGGCCTTGAGGTCGGCGCGCTGCGACTTTTCGGGCATGGCCCCGGGCCACTCCGAGTCGGGGCCATTGGGATTGCCTGGATTCGGGTGGGGCGGGAACGCACCCAACTCCACTCCGTCAAAACCCAGTGCCTTAAGCTGGTCGCAGACCTCCCCAAAAGGAACTGGATGGCTGGCATAGGGGCCGATGGTATAGGCCCACGATCCGATCGAAATTCTCTTACCCATTGATTCCTCCTAACCTGTACACCGTCCGGGCGGCCCGCCGATGGCCGGAGCCCTGGTGTGTGCGCCCGATGCGCGAGTGCCTCCGACTGCGATTGGTGATGGAAGCGATGCTCGTTCTCTGGGCCGAAACGCGGCCGGTGAGTAGCAAGCACCGTCCGGCGGTCCTGAGAAGGGATGCGGGCACGCGACAAGGCACTACCCTGAGGTTTCCTGGCCCAGTGGTCAGCGCGCGGATGACGAAATCACCGTTCGACATGGAGCGTCTCCCCGGATTGCAATATATCCCAAAGAGGGGGTGGAATGGTGGGTCTGTTGCCATCAGCAGCAAAAGCGATGATTTTCGATCAGAATCGCGCAGCACGCGGCCCGGGATGCGAAGGCGGACGGCCCGGTGCGCTTGGTCTGGAGGCGAGGGCACGAGGTGTTTCGCGGGCATTCCAGGATGTGCTGACGACCCACGCAAATGGAATCTGAACCGCGCAATAGCTTCCAGAGCGGAGCGGTAGTCGAAGGGCGAAGAAGGGCCCCAAGGGTGCCGCTAATCAGCACGGATTCGCCCAAGCCGACGGCGGGTCAGGAACCACCGCGTCCACTCTATCCGTTCCGCCCGTATCCGCGCGATACCAAACCGGCCGAAGCCTGTTCCTTTCCTCCGCCGCACCGCCTATACTTGACTAACTCGTCGTCTAAAGGAGCCCCATGTCCACCCCAGTCGTGAACTACGATGGCAGCATCACGGCCTCGCCGGCCCAGCTCGTCTTTCCCGAGTCCGTCGCAGACATCCAGGTGGTCCTCCGCGATCCCCAGCGCTATCCCAGCCCCGTCCGCGCCATGGGCAGCTATCACTCCCTCACGCCCTGCGCCTCCTCAGACGGCACCATGCTCAACATGTCGCGCATGAACCGGGTCCTCAACATCGACATGGCTGGTGGCACCATCACCGCCCAGGCCGGCATCCAGTTCATCGACGCCTCGAAGGAACTCCGCAAGCACGATCTCCAGTTCATGACCAACATCGAGATCGGCAACATGACCCTGGGCTCCGCCGCCTGCTGCCAGACCAAGGACGCCCTCGACGGCATCGAGTTCGGCCAAGTCAATTCCTACCTCACGCGCGTCAAGTGGGTGACACCCGCCGGCGATCTCGCCGAAGCGTCGGAAGACCAGGACCCTGAACTCCTCCGTATGGTGCGCGGCAGTTATGGCCTTTGTGGTGTCATCTACGAGGTCACCTTCCGCATCAAGGCCATCGAGGCGATCCATCTCACGTATCTCCCCAGGCCGGTGGAGGAGCTTACCCAGGAAGAGGTCGACCAGCTCATGGACACCTCCGAGGGCCTCATCTGTTGGACCGTCGGCCGGACTGCTGTCTTTCAGCAGCGCCGCCGCGTGGAGGATACGAATATCTTCGGCGGGCTCCTCGCAGCCTTCCGCCGCCGCCTCTGGAACAACAGCGGGGCCTATGCCGGGCACCTGCTCGAGTCGTTCGTCGACGATGCAGGTGTGCGCGACAAGCTGCAGAAAGGACTCTTCCACCTGGACGAATTCCTCTACGGGACCCTGCGGCTCTTCGGCGGCATCACCATCCTCGCGCCAGACAAGACAATCGACTACAGCAAGACCAAGACCGCGGCCAAGTATGCGTTCACCTTCTGGGCCTTTCCGCGCTCCCGCTGGCTTGCCGTGCTCCGCGACTACCTCGACTTTGCTGACGAACACCACAAGGCCACCGGCTTCCGGTGCAATATGCCCCTGGGCGCCTATCACATCCACCGCGACACACATTCGATCCTCTCGTACAGCCACGACGAGGAGATCTTCTCCATTGATCCCATCCACGCGCCGGTCGATCTGCCCGCCTGGCAGAACTTCCTGCGGGCCTTCAATGAATTCTCCTTCCAGCGCGGGGGCATCCCCTTACTGAACCAGAGCCCGTTCATCGAGCGCCGCCACGTCGAAGCCGCTTACGGACAGCGCTGGAACGAACTGTCTGACTGGATCGCCCAAATGGACCCCACGGGCCGCATGCTGAATCCCTACTTCGCGGCGCTTCTGTCAAAGTGAACTTAGTGCGTGGTTTCCGAAGTTCGCACACGTATCGGTCGTAGCTCTCAGCGATCAGCCCTCAGCAATCAGCCCGCCCCGGTGCCGCTGACGGCTAAAAGCTGATCGCTGTCGGCTTCGTCGCAAATACGTCGCGGCAGTTCCGAACGCGAGTGCTTAGGTGAGGCTGGGCAGCGCCTTCCTCGCCTCCCGATCCGGATCGTTCTCTACCTTGCATGTGTCGTCCAGGACCATGGTCTCGCCCTTGGCCGCTGTGTACTTCGGCCATGGGGGCAGGCCGCCGCCATTGGGATCGCCTGTCTTCATGAACTGCAACAGCGCTCCGGCCATCTTCGTCGACAGCGCTTTCGGCCTCGGGCCGCCGCCCGTATGCGTCAGCATCACGTCGGTGTTGTAGAGCCAGAAACAGATGTCGACGCAATGGAAGGCACGAGCGCGGTTGTCGAATAGAGGCGGCTGCCAGGTGAACCAGTCGACGTAGACGGGGGCGGGCTGTTTGGATTTGACATCCGCCAGCGCAACCACGGATTGCCGGTTGCTGCTGACCAGCGACCAGATCTCCACTGGCTTTTTGCCCGGAAACGCCTTCGCGTAGGATTCCACCACGTCCTTCGCCTTGTCTCCGAACCCGGCGCCGAAGCCCGCCCGGAGCTTAACCTTCTCCGCTACCTCGTCCAGGGTGACGGCGTCCAGCGAGGAGTCGGTCCAACTGGGCGACTGCTCGTTTTCGACAGAGCTGATGATCATTGGCACATTAGCGGCGGTGGGCGCGCCCACGGGATCGTAGGGATGCTGGGGCAGAATTGTGCCGTCGACGACGGGGCTGAAGCCGCGCATCATGCCGCCGCCCGGTCCCGCTTCTCTGGCTACGCCCTGCTGGGCCTTCGTGGCAATGGCATAGAACTCCTTCCAGGGCATGGCCTGGAGCTTGTCCAACTCGGCCGGGCTCAGCCCAGCCTCTTTCACAACCGCGGCGCCCAACTTCTCGGAGAAGGCCTTCTCGCCGGATTTCCGCGAGGCTCCGCTGAGGACCACGGCCTTGTGGAACAGGCCCTTGGCTGAAGGCATCGCGGTGAGGATGCACACCTTGGCGCCGCCACCGGACTGCCCCATGATGGTGACATTGTTCGGATCACCGCCGAAGTCGGCGATATTGTCGCGGACCCATTCCAGCGACGCTACGATGTCCATCATGCCGACGTTGCCAGAGGCCGCGAACTTTTCGCCGCCCACGCCGGCCAGATTGCAGAAGCCCAGGGGGCCCAGCCTGTGGTTGATGGAGCAGACCACTGCGTTGCCCAGCCGGGCGAAGTTCTCCCCGCCGTAGCCGTCCTGCTCGATCGCGTTGCCGGCCGTGAACCCGCCGCCATGGATCCAGAAGAGCACCGGCCGTTTCTTGCCGTCGTTGATCCCCGGCGTGAAGACATTGACGCGCAGACAGTCCTCGCTGACGTCGCCGTAGTTCCAATGGTCGCGGAACGAGGCGAACTGATTCGCGTAACGGTTCTCCATGTTCTGCGGCGCCGAGTTGCCGTAGAAAAGCGCCGGATAAACACCCGTCCACGCGGTGGGCTTGCGCGGAGGCATGAACCGGTTGGGCCCGGAGGTGTCCGCGCCGTACGGCATGCCGAGGAAGTGATGAATGCCCCGCAGGACGTAACCTCGGACCTTTCCATATTGAGTATTGGTGACGGCGATGTTGTCGCCAACCAGCAGCAACTGCCCATCGTTGCCTTTCGCCTGGGCGATTTCGGGGGCTGTGACCATGGCGGCCGTGCCGATGGCGAGTCCGGCTGAACTCGTCCCCAATGTCTGGATGAAGTGACGCCTGTTGGCTTTCATTTCCCTGAGTGCCTCGCAATCTGGCAGGGGCTGCTCTTTGCGGGCGGTCCCGGCTGGAGTCAGTGTATACCCGGCGTGCGGCGATCGCGCGCCCCTGTGGTCATGCTTTGTCCAGCGAACAAGTCGGTTGTGCGTGAGCTACAACACCTGTTCAGCTAGAGAGGCCTTCTGGCAGACTGAGCGAGCCTTTGTTGGAGGAAAGCGGCGTAATCACGGTTTGCATCTTTGAATCCGACAGCGACTGAGTTCAGCTGCCGGCGCTGCTCCTCGGTCCCGTACTCCAGCACGAGGCGAAGGCTGGCAGAGAGGTCGTCGCCGTTGGCGGCTGGACGACGAACCACTTTCATGGCCCGGTCCAGTGCATCGAGCAGGCAGTCCTTCTGTCCCTTATCGATCAACCGCGCAGCGAGAAACGACGAGCCGGCGCGATCTTCGCGGAGGGCCGCCTTTACCGCATCGACCAATACCGCATTGTCCGAATGGCGGGCGAGGTATGCCACCGCGGAGTGCAACGGAAAACTGGAACTGTACGAAAAGAGCGGATGATAGGGTTCGTCCGCGAGGCTGGAGAGGTCGCTCATCAGTGACTGCCAAACCAGCGTCTCGGCGGTCGCGGCAGGGAGGTGACGCAGGGCCGTCTGCGCCAGAGGAAAACCGTGGAATCGACGCAAGTCCGTTTCCATGTTGCCGGCGCGAACGCCGGCGAGCGTCGATGGCTGCCCCGGATAGGACAAAACCATGCTGGCGAGAACCCGCGCCCAGGGGGCCGCCTGGCCTCCTATCGATCGCTGAAGCTGAGTGGTGAGGTCAGGTTCCAGATGATCTCCTTGAGCTGCCACCAGCGCGGCGGCACTGTACGCGGCGAGAGGGGCGCCATGGTGAAAGGAGTTCACCAGTTCCCGGATGATGAAAGTGCGGCCATCCTGTGCCGTCTCCCCCGGCACTCTCATCTCCGCGGAGACCTGCATTGCTAATCCGTGACCATCAGTGCCGATCAGTTGCCAGGGTGCGGACGCCGTTTGGATGGGGGACTGGAGCGGCAGAAGAAGGACACGTCCAGGTAGAAGCTCAGGAAGCTCGCGAGGGCAGAACGAAAAGTCCGGACCATCGCGCCCGACAAAACGAACTTTGATGCGAACGGCCGGCATTGCCGAAGTGGTTGTGGGTTGTTTCGCGAAGCGAAGGACCTCCACCTCAGCGGTCATTGTCTGTGGGACAGCCGATCGTTTGGGATCACCAGTAAAGCGAGGACCATTCTCCAAATCGAGCGACACGACGCGACCGACCACGAGGACCGGAGCGTTGGCAATCTCGCCAAGAGTCCAGGTGCGGGTGGAGCAGAAGCCTGCATTCAATGCGGGGGACGACAGCAGTGCAAGCGATGCCCCCAGCAAACCCCACTGGAAACGGGCAGCGATCAACGGCATGGACAATGGACGCCGCTCACGCACTTCCCGTTTCCCCCACTGAAGGCGGCGATGGGCAGCACCTGACGAAGTTGGACACCCTAGGCGCTTGCCGGAATGACCGGTCTCTCCGCGAAGAACCAATCGTCTACGAAATCGACCCAAGGATCGCCCCTCCAAAAAGAAACCGGCCGGCCCCGCTCTGTGGCGGGGACCGGCCGATGGGTCACGTCTTGTGGACGTAGTGTTTGGTTAGAACGAATAACGCAGGCTGAGCTGCATTGTCCGGTTGCTGCTCTTGGTTGTCACCTTGCCGAATGCCGAGTTGGTCGGATCCGTTACCGGAGCGTCCAGGTTCGGGTGGTTCGGGAAGTTGTACATCTCGGCGCGGAACTGTACCTTCTGCTGTTCCGTGATGCTGAATGCTTTGAACAGCGCCACGTTCCAGCTCTGCGAGCCCGGCCGGTAGTACTTGTTGCGGTTGTTCTGGGTCGTGAACGTGCCGGCCGCTGCCCGCTGGAAGAGGGCAGTGCCGTCGGTGTTGGTTACACGGAACCAGTAGGCGTTCGCACCAGTCCAGTCGGCGAACTTGCGGTCGCCGCCGTCGAGCTTGGCGTCGCCCTTGATGTCCCAGATCTGGTTGCCGCTGCCGGTGCCCACGCCAGCCACGTCCTGGCTGGTGGAAACCGTGAACGGAGTGCCGGTCTGGAACTGGTTGACGCTCGAAAGTTGCCAGCCACCCAGGAGCTTGCCGGTCAGGTTGTTGTTCTTGAAGAACGGCAGTTCGTAGATGAAGTTGACCACCAGCATCTGGCGGACGTCGAAGTCCGACGGACCCCAGAAGGTGCTGGCGTCATAGGCGTTCGGCAGGATGGTGCGGCTACCCGAGGCGTCGTCGGTCGACTTGCCGTAGGTATAGGCCAGGCCATAGCTCAAGCCCTTGCTGAACCGGCGGTTCACACTGACCTGCAGGGCGTTGTAGGTGGAGGATGCTTCGTTGTTGGTCACGCGGATCGTTGCATAGCCCTTGTAAGGCCGCAGCGTATCGACGTAAGACGTACTGTTCTGCAGTGTGCCCGGCATCAACTGGTTGATGTTGCGCTCACGCTGCAGGTGGAGGCCGCGGCGGCCGACATAGGAAACTTCCACGGTCGTTGCCCAGGGCAGTTCGCGCTCGACCGTCGTATTCCAACTCCAGGCGCTCGGCATCCGGAAGATGGGATCCTGCGTCGTCACAAACAGCGGCAGGCGCGCGTTGGCCGCCGCCGCACCGGGGTTGTCCACGCTGCCGTTGGCCACGGAGGCGTTCGGCTGGAACGGCGCATTGGCGCCCAGGAAGACGGAGTCGCTGACGCCGGTGCGGGTGTAGAAACGACCGCCGCCAGCGCGGACCACCATCTTGGGGGTGATCGTGTAGGCGATGCCCAGACGGGGCTGGAAGTCGCCGTAGTGGATCTGCGAGTATTCCTTGTTGCCCTTGAACAGCGAGTTGTACTCGCCGCTGTCGGCGATCGGGACGCGGCCCTTGGCCGAATCCGGCCAGCCGTCACCGGGGATGATCATGCCGTTGAGGTAGTTGCCGCTGAGAATGGCACCGTTCTTGGGATCCTGCACGACTGCCTTCGAGGAGTCGTAGGAGCCCGGATCGAACACTGCCATGTTGCGCCACTGGCTGTAGTACGGCTGGATGATGCTGTGCCGTACACCGATTTCGAGGCGCAGCTTGTCGGTCACCTTCCAGGAATCCTGGGCGAACCATTCAAACATGTGCGAGCGGTACGGTGTGTAGGGGCGCGCGCCGAGTTCGGCGTAGTTGCTGAACAGGCCCATTGCCGCGTTGGCGACAGCGAGACCCGTGAACGAACCGTCGTTGAATTCGAAGCGGCCGTTCTGGTTGTTGGTGCCACCAGGAACGCCCGTCACGTTGATCTGGTCAAAGTCGTTCTGCCCGGCGCGCTCATACAGGCCGCCGAACTTGATGGTGTGGGTGTTCTTGATGACGGTGAAGTTGTCGGACAGCATGTAGATGGGGCCGGCCGACTTGGCCGGGTACGGCCCACCGTTGATGCCCGTGAAACCGGCGATCGACGCAGTCGGGATCTTGTTGGTGATCTCCTTGCGGTCCGGGAAGATGTAGGGGTAGTTGATCCCGCACTTCGTCCGGTCGAATACACCTGTGCTGGTGTCGATGCCGATGAACACCTGGTCGACGCTGGTGGTTGCCAGCAGTTCGTTGACCATGGTGGGGCCCACAGTCCAGATGTAGTTCAGAGAGAAGCTCTTGTTTGGGCGGTCGAAGATACGGGGTGTGTGGCCGCTGCCATCGAACGGCGAATAGTCCCAATAGCTGTAGACCATGCTGCGGAAACGGAACTGGTGGTTGCTGGAAGGGTTGAAGTCGACGGAGTAGGTCTCTTTCCGTTGATTCGTCGGAGCGCCGGCGGCCGAGTAGTAGTTGTTGCTACCGCTGAGGAAGCCGGGCGTCGGCAACTGGGATGCACTGAGGATACCCACGCCGTTCGCGCTGAGACGCGATTTCGGAATGATGTTGCCGACAAGGGGATCTCCCGTGGTCGGATCGAGGAGCTGCTTTGCGCCCGTATAGAATGTGTTGGCCGGGTTCAGCAGTTCACTGAAATCACCTTGCCGCATGGCCGCCGTCGCCACGGTCTGCGTCGTGCTGGCGGTGTTGCGCTGGCGGACGTATTCCTGACTGAACAGGAAGAACAGCTTGCTCTTGTCCGTATTCCACTTGCCCGGAATGTATACCGGACCGTTAACGTTGTACCCGAACTGGTTGTAGCGGAACGGCGAGGGGCTGCTGCTGATCGCCGGGCTCGAGTTGCGGTTGCGGTCCCAGGAGTTCGCGTTCAGTGCCGAGTTCCGGAAGTACTCATACAGGGAGCCGTGGAACTGCTGGCCACCGCTGCGGGTGATGATGCGGACCTGGCCGCCGATGGAGCGGCCGTATTCGGCCGGGAAGGCCGACGTCAGGATCTGGATTTCGGCCACTGCGTCCATGTCGGCGGCGCCGATGGCGGTGCCGTCGGCACCACGAGTGCGCAGGCCGACCGCGCCGTCGGTAGTCACCGTGCTGTCGGAGGAACGCGTACCGTTAATGTTGGCGATGTTCGCCATGCCGAAGCCGCCGCCGGTCACGGACTGACCGGTAACGCCAGGCTTCAGGAGTGCCAGGTACATCGGGTTGCGGCCCGTCACCTGAATGGATTCAAATTGCGCCCGGTCCACAACGCGGCCGAGAGCGGCCGTGTCGGTCTGGATGCGGGTGGCGGAGGCAACTACGTCCACCGACTGGGTCAGATCGCCAACCTCCAGCGTCAGGTCGATACCTGCCGCCATGTTGGCGTCGATCTTATTCTTGGTCCGGTTGGTCTTCTTGAAGCCAGTGAGCTCAGCCGAGACCGTGTAAGTGCCGGAGGGGACAGGGGTAAAGATGTAATACCCGTTGTCGCCGGTCTTTGTTTCGCGTTCGGCGCCCGTGGCTTCGTTGGTGAGGACGACCCGGACTGCGGGCACAGCGCCGCCGGACGGGTCTCTCACGAAACCCGACACGCTGGCGTTATCCGATTGTCCGAGTAAGATTGCGGAAGACAGGACCACTGCGGCAACGAGCAACCAGGCCCGTCGCAACTGTCCTGTACGAAGAATAGACATGGAGTTCTCCGTTTGAATTGGAGTTGTGCAAACTGATCGCGTCAACCAGGAAACGCGGTGCCGGACATGGCACCACCGCTCCAAGCGCGACCCCCGTGCATACTGCTAACATTGTAAAAAGCGAGTAAATATACGGGGAGTAATCCGGAAGTAATGACGAGGTAAGAGAATGCAGGTTACTCGTCCCGAGGCTTCTCCGGGCGATGGTTCCGACATCCGCGACGCCGTGCTTCGGGAATTGCAGAAAATCCTGGCCAGTGAAGAGTTCGCCAGGTCTGAAAGAATGCGTCGTTTCCTCGCATATGCCGTGGAACACACGCTGGCTCAAGATCTTGCGCGGTTGAAGGAGAGCGTGATCGGCGGCGCGGTGTTTGACAGGCCGGCCACGTACGACCCCAAGTCGGATCCGATTGTCCGGATCGAAGCCCGCCGTTTGCGGGAGAAGTTGGCCGCCTACTACGAGCGCGAGGGTAAGGACGATTCTATCCGCGTTAACCTCCCCAAAGGAGGTTATGTAACGTCCTTTGAGGCCGTCCGGAGCCCGCGCAAACCTGGTGCGCTCGCCGCTACGGCTTCCAAAATCGGGATTCCGGGCCTGAAACGCCGGAACTCTCCCAGTCCGCGGTCCGAATCTGCACCTACGCTAGAAGATTCGCCGGCCCTCTCGCCGACGGTTTCGCCGGACCCGCCCCTGCCCCCAGTGGCCCCCGCGCGCCTGGCATTCTCACCGCGCATCGTAGGGATAGCCCTTCTCGCCGTGGCGGCACTGATTGTCGTGGTGTGGAGAATGGCCGCGTCCCGGCCCGGTCCGGCTCCGCTCGACGTTCGCAACTTCACCAGCCTGCCGGGGGCTGAGTTGCAGCCCGCATTCTCCCCTGACGGCACCAAGGTTGCGTTCCTGTGGACCGGTTCAGAGACCGGCCGCCGCAACATCTACGTCCAGAACGTCGGCGGCTTCTCTCCGGTACTCCTCACCAAGGAGGCTGAGGGCGACGTATCGAGCCCCGTCTGGTCGCCCGGTGGCCGCGAAATCGCCTTCCTCCGTCCGACGAGCCCTGACCATCTGGGTGTCTTCGTGATGGATCTCGCCACGCGCGAGATCGTCCGCCGTGCCGAGGTCGAGTCTCCGCCTAGTCCGGTTGGCCCGATTGTCCTCATTGATTGGTCCCCGGACGGGAAATCCATCGCGGCCACCGACCGTCGTAATTTGGTCCTAATCTCTACAGTCAACGGGGTGATGACGCGCATCACCTCGAGTCCGGAACAGATCCTGGGCCACTACGAACCGGCCTTCTCCCCCGACGGGCGGAGCATCGCCTTCCGCGAGGCGCTCAGCCATGGCGTGGACCAACTCAGCGTCCTTGACCTGGGTTCGGGGCGTATCAACCGGCTGACCACAGGGCCCCACTCCTTGCTGGGTCACACCTGGACCGCCGATGGCACGGCCTTGGTTTTTGCCAGCCAGCGCAGCCTTTGGCGCGTTCCGGCCACTGGCGGCGAACCCCGGCGCCTTACCGATGGCACTGTCATGGCTCGCCATCCCCGCGTTGCCCGCGCCGGAAACCGGCTGGTCTTCGCCAGTCCCCGCCAGCCCATTCGCGTCTGGCGCGTGCCGCTGCCGGCGGGTAACCCTGAGCTCGTACTCTCCTCCACCCTCACCGACGTCAGCCCCGACATCGCTCCGGACGGCCGCCGCATCGCGTTCCGCAGCGATCGCAGCGGCACCGACGAAATCTGGGTATCGGATATCCACGGAACGGCACCGCGCCGCCTCACTCGCTTTGGCAGGACTCTCACGGGCTGCCCCCGCTGGTCGCCCGACGGGCATTCCATCGCGCTGGACTCGCGCACGGGCGAGGACTCGGACATCTTCATCGTCAACGCGGACAACGGGCAGTTGCGCCGCTTCACCAGCGAGAGCTCCGACGAAGTTGTCCCCAGTTGGTCGCACGACGGCCGCACCATCTACTACTCGGTGAACACCAAGGGCATTTGGCAGATATGGAAGCGTCCTGTCAGCGGCGCCCCAGCCGTTCAAGTCACCCGGGGCGGAGGCTTTGGAGCCTGGGAGTCCGCCGATGGGGACTGGGTCTACTACACGAAGGATCGTGGCGGCAGCGCCATCTGCCGCGTTCCGGTGAAGGGAGGGGCCGAGCAGGTCGTGTTCGAGAAACTCGACGCAGGCATGTGGGGTAACTGGCGCATCCACAACGACACTATCGTTTTTGCGGGCGTCAAGCCGCCTTATCCGCTGCGCTCCTTCGACCTCGGCACGCGGCGGGAAACCCATCTGGCTAATTTGCCCAATCGGCCGCTCGTCGGTGACGCCGGCCTCGCGGTGGCACCCGACGGGAAGTCGGTGTTCGTATCCCTCGCGGAACCGGTGGCGAGCGACCTGTATATGGTGGAGCAGTTCCGGTAGCTTGCCGTTGATTTTCGTACGGATTCGATTTCTGCGGACCGTGGCTAATCGACTAAGCTGATCGGTATGAATCGACGGCAGTTTGTTCAAGTCGTGGGGTCTGTGGCTGGCGCTCAGGCGGCTGGCACGGCGCGGGGAACGGGGTTGTGCCTGAATGAGGACAACAGCCACTGGTTTTTCACGCGGGCGGGCCAAACGTACACGAAGGAGTCGGTGGCGGCGTTCGTGGATCAGTATGCGGAGACGCAGGTTCGGGAACTGGTGCTCAGCGCGAGTTCGCAGCGGACGAGCTTCGCCAGCAAGGTTTGGGACCCGATCTGGAAGGGTTACGATCCGGACGGTCCCGACGACCAACCACTGTTCCGGTCTACGACGGGCGAGGGCCGGGTGAGTGCGCGGAAGTGGGTGCACACGGCGTGGTCGTTGGCGCAGCAGGGCATCGATCCATATGCCGTATGGATCGAACGCGCGCGAATGCGCGGTCTCTCACCGTGGGTCTCGATGCGGATGAATGACCTGCACAACGTCGATGACCCCGACAGCTACATGCACAGCACCTTCTGGCGGCAGAATCCACAGTTCCGGCGGTTGCCCTGGAGAACGGTGGACTGGCGCGACCGGGCGTTCGACTTCGCGCACGAGGAGGTGCGAGCGTACCATTTCCGGCTGGTGGAAGAGTATCTGGAACGGTACGACGTGGATGGTTTGGAACTGGACTGGATGCGGTTCGGCTTCCACTTCAGTCCGGGGCAGGAGGCAGCGGGTAGCAAGCTGCTGACGGAGTTCATGCGCCAGACGCGGAGGCTGGCGGACAGTTGGGCGAAGCGCAGGGGTCACAAGATCGGGCTGGGTGCGCGTGTTCCATCGCGTCCTCAAACGGCGATTGATCTGGGCATGGACGGGGCTCTGTGGGCGCGCGAGGGACTGATCGATCTGCTCGTATTCACGCCGTTCTGGGCGAGCATCGAGACCGACATGCCGGTGGAGTTGTGGCGACGGCTGGCCGGGGATCGAGTGACCCTGGCGGCTGGGCTGGAGCTTCTGCTGCGGCCGTATCATGCGTACCGGCCGATTCAGATGAACTCAATCGAAACCGTGAGAGGCGCGGCGGCCTCGCTGCTGGAGCGTGGGGCGGACCGGGTGTACCTCTTCAACTACATGGACTCGCAGACGCAGATGCCGGACTCAGAGCACTATCCCGAGTTGCTGCGGGCGTGCGGGCGGTTGGAAACGCTGGCAGGAAAGGGAAGGCGGCACGTCGTGACCTACTCGGACACCTCGGCGCCGGGCGAACCGGCGGCGGCGCAGTTACCGCAGACGCTCACGGCCGGGCAGTGGGCTGCGTTCCGGGTGCATTGCGGCCCGGCGTTGCGGCGGGCCAAGGTCAGGATGGAAGTTGAGGCGGGCACGGTGGGCGTGGTCCGGGCGAATGGGCAAGAGTGCAGGGCGGCGGGTGCGGAGACCGGGTTGAAGCCGGGTCCGGAGCGCGGGTTCGTCTGCTGGGAGATTCCGGACGGAGCGGCGGGCCGCGTTGTGATCGATGTGCAGGCGCGGGTGGGGGGAACGATCCACTGGATTGAGATCGCGGGGGCGTGAGCGAGGCGTGCCCAGCGGAACGCCTCGGCCGAGCGCAGGCCAGCTCGAAGTGGAGTGTATGTGACGCGCCTTCCAGGATGAACGGCCTCCGCCGCTTAGCGGAAGGTCCACCAAAGGACCAGCGTGCAGGCGAAGAGCACTGCGGCCCAGAGGCGGTAGGTCGTTCCTCCCGCAGTCGGCTCCGTGGCGGAACCGAACACATTGCCTTCCACTTTGCTCTGGAGTGGTGGCGTTGTCGCCAGGCTGACTACCACCATTGTGATCGCCGCCAGGAGCCATACCAGTATCGAGCGGTGAAGGAATGAGTTCAGGTAAGGATGCGAGACGATCGCCCAACCGAACGTCTGATCCATCATCAGGAATAGTCCTAGCGCGAAGCCGGCCGAACCTCCGGCGATGGCGCCCGCGGTATTGCCGCGCTTCCAGAGCAGGCCCATGAAGATTACGGCACCTAACGGCACGCCCAGATAGGCGGAGAGCACCTGGAGATAGTGCCAGATGGTGACGGATCGGCCCACCAAAGGAGCCGCGAGCACGCCGAGCACGGCCATCAGCACGGTGATTTTTCGACCTATCGACACCTGCTGCTCGTCGCTGAGACCAGGCCTCCAGCGCATGAAGAAATCGCGGACGACGAGCGTGGCGCTGGCGTTGTAGCAGGCGCTCATCGAAGACATGAGGATGGCGATAAGCCCGGCCAGCACCACTCCGCGGAGGCCGACGGGCAGCAGATCGCTGACCATGCGGGGGTAGGCCATGTCGGCTCGCGCCAGATTCGGGTAGAGAGCGTGGGCGATGACGCCGGGCAGCACCAGGATGAACGGGATGAGCAGCTTCAGAAAGCCGGCGAAGATGGCGCCCTTCTGGCCGTCGTCGACTGAGCGCGCTCCGAGGACGCGCTGGACGTTGGTCTGGTCCATGCACCAATAGAACATTCCGCCGAACAGGTTCCCGATGAGGAAGCCGGTGATGGGCAATTCAGAATCGAGCGGCTTCACCATGTGAATGAGTCCTGGATCGACGCGGGCCGTGAGGCCGCTCCAGCCACCGACGGCCACCAGTCCGACGATGGTGAGGACGATGCCGCTGAGGATGAGCCAGGTGCCTTGCACCATGTCCGCATAGACCACGGCGCGCAGCCCGCCCTTCATGGTGTAAAGGGCCGTAAGGATGGACAGTGCGACCATGACGGCCGTCTGGTTCCAGCCGAAGAGGAGATGCAGGAGGAGTGAGCCTGCCCACAGATCGATGGCGTTCTTGGTGAGTACGTTCATCAGCAGCAGATTGCCGGAGAGGAAGGCGCGGAGACCCCAGCCGAAGCGGTGCTCGAGGAACTCGGGGATCGTGTAGATCCGGCGCCGCAGATAGAGAGGCGTG